>NZ_JAAIYB010000124.1 GCF_010894475.1 Myxococcus vastator | reverse complement strand
CCCCCGCGCTGACGGCCACGCCCGCCAGGAGGATGCGCGCCGTCTCCGTGCGGCCACCGCCCCCACCCAGCCGATGCGCGAGCAGCGTGGCGCCCAGCGCGCCCACGAAGGCCGCGCCCGGCACCGCGAGCATCCGCAGCGAGCCCAGGTGCGCGCTGAGGGCCACGTCCAGGACGATGGCCGTCACCGCCCCCAGCGCCGCGCCGCTGGAGGTGCCCAGCAGGCCGGGCTCCACCAGCGGGTTGCGGAACAACGCCTGCAGCGCGGCACCCGAGGTGGCCAGCACCGCGCCCACCATGATGCCGAGCGCCACGCGCGGCAGGCGGATGGTCAGCAGCACCGCCTGCGGCACGGACTCCAGCCTGTGGCCGAGGTCCAGGCCCACCCGCTCCAGCAGACTGCCCGCCAGCGCCAGCAGCGGCACCGGCACCGCGCCCACGGCGAGCGACAGGAGCACCACGCCCAGCAGCAGCGCCGTGAGCAGCAGCCACGGACGCGGGGCTGCTGGCTGGAGGGGCTCCTCGGCGCGGTAGGTGGCGGAGACGGGCGCAATCCCCGACGCACTCATTTGCTGCCCCGCGCCGGGGCCGCGTACCCATCCTGCAAGCGGCTCACGGCCTTGCCCAGGTGGGGCCCCAGCCCCATGAAGTGGACGTCGTCCACGGTGATGAGGCGCCAGCCGCGCACCTGTGACAGGCCGGGCGTGCGCGACAGGCCTGCCTCACCGCCCACCGGCTCCAGGGAGCTGGCCGGCATGAGGATGAAGTCCGGCGCCGCTTCGACCACCGCTTCCGGCGTCAGCGGCTTGTGGCCCGCATAGCCGGCGATGGCATTCACGCCGCCCGACAGCGTGACGAGCTCGCCCGCCGCCGTCCCGGCGCCCGCCACCATGAGGACGTTGGCCCCGCGCGCGTACAGCGCGAGGACCTTCGGCGGCTTCGCGTCCTTGCGCGCCGCCGTGCGCTCCTGTGCCTTGCGCAGGTCCGCGTCCAACTGCTTGACCAGGGCCTCCCCCTGCTCGGCCTTGCCCAGGCGCCGCGCGAGCGTCCGGATGCGCTCGCGCGTGGCGTCGACGGTGTGCTTGTTCGGCAGCACCACCACGTCCACGCCCACGGCCTTGAGCTGCTCGAGCACGCCCGGGGGCCCCGCCTCCTCGGACGCCAGGAGCTGCGACGTCCCCAGCGCGACGATGGCCTCGGACGACAGCGCCCGCTGGTAGCCCACCTTCGGCGACTTCCGGGCGACCTCCAACGCCAGGCTCGTGTCGTCCACGCCCACCACCTGCCCGCCCGCGCCCAGCGCGAAGACGGTTTCAGTGATTGCGGGGCCGATGGTGACCAGCTTCGCCGCGTGGACCGGGGCCTTGGCCGCCGCCTGGGACTTCGCGGGCGCCGGCGCCGCCGCGTGCGCGAGCGAGGCCACCGCCATGAAGAGCCACGACAGTCCGGACGCGCGGCTCATCGCGCCACCTCGCTCGCGGGCAGCGCCTGGGCCAGCGCCTCGGCCAGCGCCCGCCACTCGGGCGACTCGGGCTGCCCCGGCTTCCGCTTGCCGAAGATGAGCGCGATGTTGTCCCCCGCCTCGTTGAACAGCTCCACCGACGTGACGACGCCGTCCCGCGTGGGCTTGCGCACGACCCACGCCGAGTGGACGTGGTCCGCGCGGACGTGGAGGTTAAAGCCCGCGTCCAGCACGTTCATCCACGGGCCCATCGGCTTCACGTTCTTCACCGGGCCGGTGTGAATCTGGATGCAGCCCGGGTTGCCCACGAAAATCATGATGGGCAGCTCCGCTTCGGCCGCCTTCTCCAGCACCCACGTCAGCGAGGACGGCGCCACCGGGGTGGTCAGCTCCGGCGCAGCCAGGCGGAGCGCCTGGGTGCGCGCCACGCTGAAGCGGTTGAGCAGCATGAAGAACTCATGCGTGTCCTGGAGCGCGCGCCAGCCGGAGCGCAGGCCCTCCGCGTCAATCTCACTGTCGGGCTTGGGCGCCGCCGCGGGCGGGGCCGGGACGATGCTGAGCACCGGCGACTGGTCCGCGTGGGTGAACTCCTTCACCAGGGCGTCGAACGTCTCCTCGCGCCCGGCCTCCTCCACGTAGATTTTGTGGACGGCCGTGCCCGACGCGTCGAAGAACTGGAGGCTGCGGCGGATGCCATCGCCGTGCGGCTCGCGGAGGGCGAAGCCGAAGCTCCAGCGCGAGAAGAACAAGCGCAGGTCGATCTCCTCGTCCAGCACCAGCCCCTGCTTGCCGTGCAGCTCGATGTTGCGCCAGGTGCCGCGCTTCTCGTGCACGGCGTGCGCGTTGCGCGTGAGCGACATCACCCGCCCCAGCGACTCGAAACGGGGCAGGAGCGCGTCCAGCCGGAGGTCCAGCCGGACGACGCTCTCGCCCAGTCCCGTGGCGAGCAACTGCGCTTCACTCACCCCCAGCTGCTCGGCGGCGTCGCGGATGCGAGTGCGGGGCTGCTCCTCACGGAGGGTCTGCCAGCGCTGGCGCAGACGGGAGGACTCGGAGACGACATCAGCGTTCGCGGTCTGATTCATGTTGGATACCTGGAAGCGGGAGGAAGCTCAGTACACGGACGGCTGCGTCACGGCGCTGCCGCTGGAGGCGGGGCCAGGCACCTTCGACCAGCGGAACGACAGCATCCCCGGCGTGCCCGCGTCGTCGTAGTAGGACTGCATGGCGACCTTGAAGTAGGCACCCGCGTCGGAGCGGACGACGTACACATTGCGACGCGCCGTGAGGGCGTGCGTCGTCATGTCATAGGCGTACCAGCCGTCGCCCTGCTGGAAGGCGCTGTCCGGGTCCTCGCCCCGGTCCGGGCCGTCCTCGGCATCCGCGACGTAGCCCTCCGCCGGCGCTTGCGTCACCGCCGCGAAGTCCGTCTCGGGGAGCACCGCCACCGCCACGTTGCCGGTGCCACTCACGCCGCCCCGGGTGCGGACGTTGAAGCGGTTGAAGGCCAGGTCCCAGACAGTGTCCTCGGAGGAGCTCACCTGCGCGCCCTGGTCCAGGTCCAGGCCAATCCAGTCCGCGCTGCTCGTCGCGTTCACGGTGGTGGTGTACGAGCCGTCATCGTTGGCCACGTGCTTCACGTGGGAGCCATCCGTCGGCTCGTTCTCGTCCGGATTCCCTGGCTCCTGCGGGCCGGGGTCCTCCGTCTCGTCGGGCGGCAGCTCGAGGTCATCGCCGCACGCGGACAGGGAACCGGCCAGCAGCAGGGCGGCGGCGGCGCGGCCCAGGAAGGAGGAACGGTGAGAGAAGCGGGACATGAGGACTCCTTGAGTGAGTGAGAGGTGGAAGGAAGCGTCAGAGCCGAGCGGAGATGCCGGCCTGGACGGCGCGAGGAGGAATGGGGAGGTCGGTGGGGTTGCCCGCGTTCGCGAGGTTGGTGCCCAGCACGAAGAACTGGAGCTCCTCGCGCATGCGCCAGCCCAGCCGGGCATCCACGGTGACGTAGGTCTTCGCGTCGTACGGGTTGGCGACACCGTCACCGTCCGTGTCCGGGTAGAAGGGGCGCGGCCCCACGAGCGCGCCGCGCACCCAGGCCTCCAGGCCCGATGTCCGGTGACGCCAGGTGGCCTGCGCGGTGAGGCGATGACGCGCCTGCCCCTCCAGCGCCAGCCCCGTCTCCTCAGAACGGCCGTCGGTGAGCGTGTAGCCCAGCTCCGCGGAGACGCGGCCCGGCAGCTGCTGGCGCACGCCCAGCTCACCGCCGCGCACACGCGCCCGCGCGATATTCACATAGGTGAAGAGCTGCTGCGGACCGACCAGCTCCGTGGAGACGCCAATCATGTCCCGCAGGTTGTGCTGGAAGGCGCTCACCCACAGGAGCGAGGACGCCGCGGGCTTCACCTCCACCGACAGGTTGAAGCTGCGCGAGCGCTCCGCGCGCAGGTCCGGATTGCCGTGCACCCGGTAGCCCACGCTGGGGTTTTCGAAGTCGAGCAGCAGCTCCTGGAAGCCCGGCGCCCGGAACGCCCAGCCGTAGCTGCCGCGCAGCGTGAGCCAGGACGCCGGGTCCATGCGCGCCGCCAACCGAGGCGTCACCGCCGTGCCGAACTGCGTGTCCGTGTCCACGCGCGCGCCCGGCACCAGCGTCAGCTTCCAGCGCGGCGCCAGGGTCCAGTTGTCCTGCACGTAGAAGGACGCGCGGGCGCGCTGGCCGGCGCCGTCCTCGCCCAGCCGGTCCGCCCGCAGCCACTCCCCGAGCAGCTCCGCGCCCGCCACGAAGGCGTGGGCGGCTCCCACCTTCGCGTCCAGCTGCGCGCCCAGCCGGCCCTGCTGCTCGCGCGTGTCCTCGATGGTGTCCAGCGCGTTGGAGCGGCGCTGGTCTCTCAGGTAGCGCCGGTTGAACCACGCATAGGCGCCATCCACGCGCAGCGAGGCGTTGTTGGACAGCGTCCACCGGGGAGACAGGCGCACGGAGAGCGAGTCATCCCGGCTGGCCCGGTCGAAGGTGGCGCCCGTCACGCCCACGTCCACGCCGCGCTGCACCCGCCGCGCATAGGTGGCGTTGGCCTGCAGCGCCGTGCCCTCGCTGACGCGCCAATCGCCGCCCGCGGACGCGTCGATGCCGTCCAGGCTGCTGCCCGTGGTGCCGATGCTCGTCGGGTCCAGGAGGTACGCGTCCCGCCGCGCCAGCCCGCCGCTCAGGCGCAGGCCCCAGTCCTCCCCCTTCGCCTCGCCGGTGGCGTCCAGCTCCAGCCGCTGCATGGAGCCGTAGGAGGCGCGCAGCTCGGCGCCCAGCGGACGGCGGGCACGGCGGGTGATGAGGTTCACCACGCCCGCCACCGCGTCGCTGCCGTAGAGGACCGACGAGGGGCCCTTCACGATTTCCACCTGTTCGATGTCCTCGGTGGACAGGCGGGACAGGTCCACGCTCCCGGCCACCCGGCCGGCCACGCGCTCGCCATCCACCAGCACCAGGACGTACTCGGGCGACAGGCCCTGCAGCTGCACCGTGGCGCCCGCGAACGTCTGGACCACCTGGAGCCCTGGATGCGCGGCGAGCAACTCCGACGCGTCCCGCGCCCCGCTGGCCAGGATGTCCGAGCGGGTGATGACCTCCGTGGCCACCGCCGAATCCTCCAGCCGCTCCGGTGAGCGCGACGCCGTCACCACCGTGCGCGCTTCCGGCAGCGCCTCCTCGTCGGACGCGGGCGGGGGCCACGCATCGGCCTGGGCCACCTGCGCATCGGACGGCGCCTCCGCGGTGGAAGCCTCGCTGGAAGCCACCTCGGCGGCTGGCGCCTCACTGCCACCGCCCCACGCCATCCACGGCATGGCACAGGCCACGAAGAGCAAACACCCACGCCACGCCATGCCGCGTCCTCCGGCGCAAGGCCGGGGGCCTTTCGCGCAAAGGCCCTGTAGGGCGCTGGGCTCAAGGGCCTCGGGCCTCAGGAAAAGACCTGCCTGCACCGGGCCTGCGCGGCCCGGGAACGACGCACACGTCAGCGGCCGGAGCCGCTCACTCGCGCACCACCACCACCCTCCGGCGGCGTCCGCTCCAGGGGCACCACCCGCGTCCGGTGACAGCGGCGGCACTTGAGCTCCACGCCCTCCGGCACCAACCGCGCCAGCAGGCTGCCGCACATGCAGCGCAGCTCCTCCGCCCCGCCCTCACCGTGGCAACCGTCGCGCATCACCGCTCCTGGCTCGAAACGGCGGCGACGATATTGATACTGATTTTCAAAGTCAAACGGTTGACGGAAAAACCGTCCCCGGGAGAATCAGGGTGTGCGGGAGCGCGCCGCTCAGTGAACCTTGGAGCGCGTGGAGGTGTCGCGCGCCAGACGCACCTTGGGCGTCACCATGCGGGCGACACCAAAATAGAGCTGCTCCTCGGAGTAGATCTTCCGCACGCGGCGGGGGCCGCCGGGGTGGTAGGCGGGGCCGGGCCGCTCCAGCCGCTGGAGGATGCGCACCTCGCCGGAGTGGGCCATGGCGGCCAGCAGCTCCGGGGGGCACAGCTTGAGGTAGCGGCGCACCAGCGGCTTGAGCTTGCGGGAGAAGTTGCGCCCCAGCACGGCATGGCGCCGGCCGGCGTGCAGCGTCCCGTCGAAGCGGCGCGACAGGTGGAAGAGCTCGTGAATCACCGTCTCCACGCGGGCCTGCGCGGTGGAGCCCCGGAAGAAGAGCGGGCGGAGGGTGACGCAGTACAGCATCCGCTTGCCCCGGATGCGGATGATGGGCTTGCGGCGTCCGGTGCGGTCCGTGCTCTTCCCGCCCCGGAAGCACAGGGGCTTCACGGTCCCCCGGGAGGCGCGGCGGGCCTCACCGGCCACCACGAGGATGCGGCCCGCCTTCACATGCCCGAACTCCGGCATCTTCGCCGCGATGTCCTGGATGAGGGAGCGGAGCGTCTTGTTGAAGTTGGGGCGGCGTCGGGCCACGGCTGGTGGACAGTCTAGCGGAAAAGCCCTTGAGAGGACTCCTGGGGGGGGCCACATTGTCTAGCGTCATGCGCTTGCGCTCGCCCATGTTCCGACTGGCCGTGGTGCTGTCCCTCTGTGCGGGGTGTCTCCCGGGCCGAGGGCGTGGGCCCCGCCGCGCCGGGCTGCGCGGACGTGAAGCCGGGCACCCGGGTGGACTCGGTGCAGGCGGCGCGAGCGCAGCAGGCGGCGCAGGTGTTGGACCGGGTGGGGCAGGCGCAGAAGCGGTTGGACCACATCCTCCAGCTGGCGCAGTCCGGCCGCAGCTTCACGCCCGCGGAGTTGCTCGCGTTGCAGGCCCATGTCTACCGGGCGAGCCAGGAGCTCGACCTCGCCGGCAAGGTCGTCGAGAAGGCGACCGGCGGCGTCAAGCAGGTCCTCCAGACCCAGGTTTGAGGAGCACCCGATGCATTCGCTTTTCCGTCGCGCTGTCTTCGTCCTCCTGCTCGTGAGCGTCACGGCCTGCCGCGAGCGCATCCAGCATGGCCTGGATGAGCGGCAGGCCAACGAGCTTCAATCCGTGCTCGTCGAGCGAGGGCTCGACGCGCGCAAGGTCCCCGAGGCGGGCAAGAAGCCCGCGTGGTCCATCGAGGTGGCGGATGAGCACGCCTCGGACGCGGTCCGCATCCTGTCGGAGCTCGGGTTGCCCAGGCCTAAGGAGGAGGTGGGGTGTGACGTCTTCGGCGGAGGCGGGCTGGTGCGCACGCCGTTGGAGGAGAGCGTCTGCCGCGTGAGGGTGATGGAGCGGAGCTTGGAGAAGACGCTCCAGTCGGTGGAAGGGGTGCTGCTGGCGCGCGTCCACCTGGTGGTGCCCGCGCCGCCGAGGGTGGGACAGGCCCCGGGTCCATCCAAGGCGTCGGCCCTGCTTCGCGTGGCGCCGGGCAATGCGGCACGGGTGCGGCAATCCTCCGAGACGTTGAAGGTCCTCCTCTCGGGGGGGGTGGAGGGCCTGTCGCCGGACGCCGTCTCGCTGTTGGTGGACGAGGTCTCCACCCGGGTCGAGGCTCCGACGGGGGTGGGCGTGTCGCCGCTGACCCGACTGCGAGCCCTCCTGGCGGTGCTGGGCCTCATGGTGACGGGCCTGTCGGTGGCGCTGGTGCTGGTGACGCTCCGGATGCGGCACTACCGCGACCGGACGCCGACTCCATCCGCGCCGCCTGGGCCCGCGCGGCCCGTGTTGTCACCGGGACCGGCGCGGAAGGTGGCGTGAGCGGCCCATGGAGCGCGAACGCATGGAGGTGACACGCGTGGGGCGCAAGCCCCGGCCCGGCCGGAGCTCCGCGTCCGTCAGGGCGGCTGCGCCGACCGACGAGGTGCCCCACCTCGTGGGCCCCTTGCCGATTCCACTCGAGCGCCTCGCGCTCGTCGCGTGGGTGTTGGGGCGGGAGCGGGCGGGCGCACTGCTGGGCGAGCTGGGCGAGGACTCCGCGGTGCGTGCGCGGGAGCACCTCCAGCGGCTGTCCGCGCTGCCCTCCGCGCAGCGACAGGCGAAGGTGGCGGTGGAGTTCGGAGAGCGAGCGGATGCCGCTGCCCGGCTGAGGCGCCTCATGAGTGACGCGCCTCCCCTGCTTCGCCGGGAAATCTTCCGGCGCCTGCCGCCGTACCACCGGACCTTGTTTCCCGATGCGAGTCTGGCGCCGCAGGCGTCAGAGGCGCCTCCCGCGCTGGGGGGGCTGGCCGAGCGCCTGATTCGCGAGGCCACGCGCTGAGGCTGTCCGCGGCGCCGTCCCGGTCCGCGTACCCGGCGTCCCGCGCGCGGATGCCATGCCCTCCCAACCCCGCGACTCCACGAGCCTGGCCCCTGGTGGGGGGCCTGCACAGGTGGAGTGCGTCCCGATGCAGCAGTGGAGCCATGGATGAAGACCCGTATCGAACACGCCTCCAGCCGGAAGGTCCGCCCCCTGCGCCGCTTGGGAAGGCGCCGGCTGACCCGGGCGCACCTCGTGCTCGCGGAGCGGCCCCAGGCCGCGAGCCTCGGGCGGAGTGCGCTGGAGGCGGTGACGACAGCCCTGACGCGGGAGCTCGGCTGTCCGGTGCACGCGGAGGCCCGCCTTCTGGAGTCCGTCGTCTCGCCGTCGGCCGGGCTGGCCGAGCCCGCGGTCTTCGCGCTGCTGGAGCTGTCGGCGGTGGGGGGGACGGCGGTGTTGGAGCTGGAGCCCGCGCTCGCCTTCATGGGGCTGGAGCGCATCGCTGGCGCGGGGCAGCGGCCCGGCGTGGTGATGGAGTTGGCCCGGTTGGAGGAGGCGACGCTGGCCTATCTCCTGCTGGTCGCGCTCTCCGCGGTGAGGGAGGCGGGCGGGGCATCTTCGTGGCTGGGGCCGCGGCTCGCGGGCGTGACGATGTCCAGGTCGGACGTGGTGGCGCGCCTGGACCCGCGCGAGCCGCTGGTGGGCATCGAGCTGATGGTGACGGTGGGCGAGTCGCGCGCGGGCGCGCGCCTGCTGCTGCCGTCACAGGTGGTCCAGACGGTGTTCCAGGCGCTTCCGGTGGAGCGTGCGTCGGGCATCGCGGCAGAGGTGCTGGCCGCCTCGCTGGAGGCCCGGTGTCTCGTAGGCCAGACGCCGCTGGCCGCGAACGCGGTGGACGCGCTCGTGGAGGGGGACGTCGTCGTCTTCGAAGGCGTACGCAAGCAGTCCGGCCAGCTCTTCGGGCCGGGCCGGCTGGTGACGCGCGGATTCGCGCTCTCGGGAGACTTCCTCGCCGAGGGCTTTTCACTGACCCGCGCGCAGGGGCGCGGGATTCCCCAGGAGTCGGACATGGTGGCCGTGAACAAGCAGGAGGAGGGCATGCCTCCGCTGCCCGTGGATGTGGAAATCGAGCTGACGCGGGTGATGATTCCCCTGTCGGAGCTCGCGGCGCTCAAGCCGGGCGCGCTGCTTCCCCTGCACATCAACGCCAGTGAGCCGGTGGTGCTGCGCGTGGGAGACCGCGCGGTGGCCCGCGCCGAGTTGGTGGAAATCGAGGGCGAGGTCGGCGCCCGCGTCCTGGCGCTGCTGCCGTGAGTCCCGTCATGCAGGCACAGCGTTTCGTCCATTCGCCGCGCTCGCGCTTGTTGTTGGCGGGGGCATTGGTGCTCGGGCTGGCGGTGCTGGGCCCGGTGGCTGGGGTCTCCACCACGGTGGCCGCGCGGTGGCTGCTGGGCGCCGTGGCGCTGGCCGTGCTGGGGTGGTGGTTGCACCGGCGGGGCGGTGTCGTCACGGGCGCAGCCACAGCGCCACGGCTGACTGTCGTGTCGCGAGCGGGGCTGTCGCAGCGGTGTGGTGTGGCGCTCGTGGAGGTGGATGGGCGCGGCTACCTGGTGGCCTTTGGTGACGCGTTCGCGGAGATTCGCGAGACGGCATCACCGGCGCCGGAGTTCGGCCGTGTCCTGGCGCAGGCCCGGCGGCCCATGCCCACGCCTCGCATGATTCGGGGCAGGCGGGAGGGGCCATGAGCCACGGCTTGCTGGGAGCGCTCCTGCTGGTTCCCGCCGTGGCCGCCGCGGCGGAGAGCTCACTGGCGCGGATGTCGTACGCGGGCAGTCCCCTGTCGATGATGGGCATGCTCGCGGTGATGTCACTGCTGCCGTTCGCGGTGCTGATGCTGACGAGCTTCTCGAAGATTGCCGTCGTGTTGTCGCTGGCCCGCTCGGCCATGGGCACGCAGCAGGCGCCGCCCACCATCGTGCTGACGGGCCTGGCGGCGGTGCTCACCGGGCACATCATGGCGCCGGTGATGGAGCGCATGTACGACGCGGGGCAGGTGGCCTACGCCGAGGTTGCGTCGGGCTCCGGCGCGGAGATGCTCTCCGCGGCGAGCCGGGTGTCGGAGCCGCTGCGCGCCTTCCTCGTCAAACACGGGAGCGCTGAGGAGCGAGCGCGCTTCGTGGACCTGGCGCGCGAGCTGCGGCCGTTGGAGGAGATGGACGCGGTGCGGGAGACGGACCTCTTCGTCGTCATTCCGGCCTTCGTCATCACCGAGCTGAAGGAAGCCTTTCAGATTGGCTTCCTCGTCTTCCTCCCGTTCCTCGTGCTGGACATGGTGATTGCCAACGTGCTGCTCGCGTTGGGCATGCAGACGCTGTCACCCAGTCAGGTGAGCCTGCCCTTCAAGATTCTCCTCTTCGTCGCCGTGGATGGCTGGTCGCTGCTCGCGCGGGGCCTCATCCTCGGCTACCGGTGACGCCATGACCCAGGACGTCTTCCTCACCCTGGGACGTGAGGCCCTGCTGTTGATGGTGATGGCGTCGCTGCCGCCGATTGGCGCGAGCCTGGTGGTGGGGTTCTTGTCGAGCCTCTTCCAGGCCACCACCCAGCTTCAGGAGTCCACGCTGTCGGTGGTGCCCAAGCTGTGCGCGGCGGTCCTGGCGCTGGTCCTCGCCGGGCCCTGGATTGCCGGGCAGCTCACGCGGTTCACCCACCAACTCCTGATGCTCATCTCCGAGGTCGCGGCATGAACCTGGAGCCGCTTCGCGCGTGGCTCGAGTCGCTGGGGCCGGACATCGTCGTGGTGGCGCTGTGCGCCGCGCGGCTGCTGCCCATGACGTTCCTGTGTCCGCTGCTGGGCGGGCAGGCCACGCCGACGATGGTCCGACTGGCCTTGGTGCTGTCCCTGTCGCTCTTCCTCCGGGTGGAGGCGGGCGTGGCACTCGATGCGCCCGTGACGTCCTCGGTGGTCCTGGGAGGCCTGGTGATTCGCGAGCTGCTCTACGGCACGTCCGTGGGGCTGGTCGCGGCACTCCCGTTCGATGCCGCGCGCATGGGGGGCCGCTTCATCGACCTGCTTCGTGGCACCTCCGCCGAGGCGAGCCTGCCCCTGGCGGGGAGTCGTGAGTCCGCGGCAGGGGAGGGGCTCTACCATCTGCTGGTGGCGCTGGTCGTCTCCGGCGGCATGTGGCCGCTCGTCATCTCCAGCGTGCTGCGTGGGTTCGGCGTGGTGACGCTCGGCGCCTTCGTTCCCACCGAGGCGGCCACGCTGCAGGTCGTCCTGCTGGCGGGCGCGGCCATGGCCACGGGGCTGGCGGTGGGGGCGCCCATCGCGGCGGCGGTGCTGACCGTGGACTGCTTCCTGGGCATGGCCTCGCGAGCGGCGCCCCAGGTGAATCTGCAGGAGGTGGGGGCGCCGCTGAAGATTCTGGGCGGGGGCGCCTTGTTGTGGCTGGGGACGGGCGTGCTGTGTGAGCGGCTGCTGGCGGGCGTGCTGTCCGTGGAAGGCGCGCTGTCGCTGCTGGGTGAGGTGGCGCGGTGAGCGGGGAGAAGACGGAGAAGCCCAGCGCGAAGCGCCTCCGCGAAGCACGGCGCAAGGGACAGCTTCCCCGCAGCCGTTTGCTGAACGCCAGCGCGGTGACGGCGGGTGGCTTGTTCGGGCTCACGGCGGCCGCTCCGGTGGGCATGGCGAGGCTCCAGGCCTGGACCGAGCACCTCTTCCTGGGACAGCAGGCCCTTGGGGCGTGGCAGGAAGGCCTCTGGATTGCCGCGCGCTTCTGTGGCCCGGTGCTGGGAGGCGCGTTCGCCGCTGCGTTGCTCGTGTCCGTGGCCACGGTGGGCCTGGATGCCGACCTCCAGCATGTCGAGCCGAAGCTGGAGCGCATCAGCCTCGTGGCGGGCATGCAGCGGCTCTTCAGCTGGCGCCCCTGGGTGGAGCTGGCGAAGACGCTTCTGATTGTCTGCCTGGTGGGGGCGCTCGTCTGGAGCGATGCGGAGGGGGCCGCCCCGGACGCGATGAAGACCGCGTGGCTGGGCGATACGGAAGGCCTTCGCCTGGTGGTCGCGCACGTGTCCGGGCTCGCGAGCCAGCTGGCCTGTCTGATGGTGGTGCTGGGCGTGGGGGACTACGCGCTGGCCTGGCGGCGCCACCTCAAGGACCTGATGATGACTCGCGAGGAGCTGAAGCGCGAGTACAAGGAGAGCGAGGGCGACCCGAGGCACAAGGGCCAGCGGAAGGCCCTGCATCGTCAGCTCGCGCAGGGTGGTGCGGCACGCGGGGTGCAAAAGGCAACCACCGTGGTCGTCAACCCCACGCACATCGCGGTCGCGCTCCGCTACGACGTCGACGAATGTGAGGCGCCCTACCTCGTGGCGAAGGCCCGGGAAGGGGATGCGCTCGCCCTGCGGGAGCAGGCACGCCGGCTCGGCATTCCGGTGGTGCGGGACATTCCCCTGGCACGCAGCCTCATCCACTACGACGTGGGCGAGCCCATTCCTGAGGAGCTGTACCAGGCGGCGGCGGTCGTCCTGCGCACGGCGATGGACGCGCGGGAGTTGGACGGCCATCCACGGAGACAGACGTCATGAACCCCCTCATGAAGGTATTGCTGAAGGCCCGAAGCTCCTCGGACGTGGTGCTGGCGGTCGCCATGGCCGCAATCCTGGGCGCGCTCATCATCCCCTTGCCCGCGTGGCTTCTGGACGCGGGGCTCGCCGTCAATCTGGCGGCGGCGGTGGCCCTGCTGGTGTCCGCGCTGCGTGCTCGGGACGCGTTGCAGGTGACGTCGTTCCCCACGCTGTTGCTGTTCACCACGCTGTTCCGGCTGGCGCTCAACGTGTCCTCCACACGGCTCGCGCTCGCGGAGGGGCACGCGGGAGACGTCATCGAGGCCTTCGGTGAGTTCGTCGTCCGAGGCGACTACGTGGTGGGCACGGTGGTGTTCGCCATCCTCACGCTGGTGCAGTTGCTGGTCGTCACCAAGGGCGCGGAGCGTGTGGCGGAGGTGTCCGCGAGGTTCACGCTGGACGCGATGCCCGGCAAGCAGATGTCCATCGACGCGGACCTGCGCGCGGGCGCCATCGACCAGACGCAAGCCCGGCGCCGGCGGCGTGACCTGGAGCGCGAGTCACAGATGTTCGGCGCCATGGACGGCGCGATGAAGTTCGTGAAGGGGGACGTGATTGCGGGCCTGGTCATCGTCGCGGTGAACCTGCTCGGAGGAACCGTCATTGGGGTGCTGCAGGGCGGCATGCCCCTGGCCGAGGCGGCGTCGACCTTCGCGCTCATCGCGATTGGTGATGGGCTGGTGTCCCAGGTTCCCTCGCTGTGCATCGCCGTGGCCGCGGGCCTCGTCGTCACCCGGGTCGCCTCGGAGAAGGAGGACGACACGCTGGGAGCGGAGATTGGCGCCCAGTTCTTCGGAGAGGCGCGGACGCTCTGGGTGGTGGCGGGCCTGTGCGTCGCGCTGGCCCTCATGCCGGGAATGCCGCACGTGACGTTCCTGCTGCTGGCGGGAGGCCTGGGCGGGCTGGGCCACGTGCTGAGCCGGCCGGGTGTCTCGAAGGTCGAAGAGAAGGCCGGCGCGCCCGCGGAAGGCGTGGTGCCTGGCGCGGCGGGAGCGCCGCCGGAGAGTGCCTCGTCGCCCGTGGGGGTTTCCCCGCTCACGCTGGACCTGGCGCTGGACCTGACGGTGCTGGCGGAAGCGGAGGGCTCCGCCTTCGTCCACAAGACGTTGAACGGCGTGCGGGACGAGCTGTTCTTCGAGCTGGGGGTTCGGGTGCCAGGCCTCCGGGTGCGCACGCAGGCCGCCTACCTGGGCCCGGGTGAGTACCGCGTCCTGGTGGATGAAGTCCCGGCGGGCGGAGGGCAGGTGCTGCCCGAGGCGCTCTACGCGCTGGCGCCTCCGGACGAGCTGGCATTCCTTCAGGTGAGCGCGGAGGCCGCGACGGAGCCCTCGAGTGGGAAGGTCATCAGCCGCATTCCAGAGTCGGCTCGAGTCCTCCTGGAGACGGCGCAAGTGCCGCTGCGGCGTCCGGGGGAGCTGGTCGCGGACCACGTGCGCGCCATCCTGCGGGTCCGCGCCGCGGACCTGCTGGGGCTGCAGGACGTCCAGGGACTGCTGGAGGGGTTGGAGACGCAGGCGCCCGTGCTCGTGAAGGAGGCGCTGCAGAAGGTGCCGCTGCCGCTGCTCACGGACGTGCTGCGCAAGCTGCTCCAAGAGGGCGTCAGCATCCGGGACTTGCGAGCCATTCTGGAGGCGCTGGTGTCGCCGACGACGGAAGGGGATGCCGTCGCGCTCGCGGAGCGCTGCCGGCAGGCGCTGCGGCGTTACCTCAGCCATAAGTTCGCGCCCACCGGGCCGCTGTACGCGTACCTCGTGGACCCGGAGGTGGAAGAGGTGCTGCGCGGCATGGGCCCGCGAGGGCTGGCGCCCGACCCGGAGCAGGTGGCGGAAATCCTCGAAGGCGTGCGTCAGGTGGCCACCGAGGGACGGGCCGTGCTGCTCACCGCTCCGGATGTCCGGCGGCCCCTGCGCAGGCTGTGCGAGGGCGCATTCCCGGAGGTCGCGGTGCTCACCTATGGCGAGCTGGATGGAGCGCTGCAGATTCGCCCCATCGGCCGGCTGTCACCGGTGGCGGTGGGGCGCTGACGGAGGTGGGCCTAGAGCCCCGTTCCCGTGTTGCCCGGTCCCTTGCTTTCGGGCAGCGAGGGCAGCTCCGTCTGGGCCTGCTGGGGCGCCGGACGGTTGACGCGGTCGCGCAGCTCCTTGCCCGTGCGGAAGAGCAGGCCGCGCTTGGGCTTCACCGGGATGACCTGGCCCGTCTTCGGGTTGCGGCCCTGATAGCCCTGGTAGTTCTTCACGTGAAAGGCACCGAGCCCGCGAATCTCGATGTTCTCGCCGCGGCAGAGGGCATCCTTCATCGACTCGAAAATCGTCTCGACGGTGGCCTCAGCCTGCTTCTGCGTCACGCCCCTCTTGGCCACGAGGATGTTGATCAGATCGGACTTGAGCATCGGACGCTCCCGCAAACCCGGTGACCCCTTGGAAACAGGGCGCTCTGGCCCGTGGTCGAATCCTGAAAACATAACAGAACACTTCCTTCGTGCAAGCAGGGTGAGCTTCCAACCACCCAGAACCTCTACGGATTTCCCCCAGCGGCCACCCTGGGCGGTGGTGCGGGAGCAGGCTCGGCCAGTCCTGGGCGGAGCGGCACCACCAGGTCCAGCCATCGGGTGCGACGTAGCAGGTCGACACCGGCGCAGTCAGCTGCCTGGAAGAGGGGCTCCATCTGTTCGAAGCCGGGCGCCCGTGGCCCGCTCCAGCCCTCCGCGCCGCCGGTGAGCATCACACCGTGCACGGCAAGCGTGGTGTCCGCCAGCGTGAGGGCAGCCGGGTCCTTCGCGGGACGCAGGCCCCCTTTGCGGAGGCGCTCCAGCAGCTCGGCGGCCACCATGCGGTCGACGACCTCGTGGACCAGCGACTCGGGGACGCGCAGCCGCGTCGCCAGCTCACGGGGCGAGGGAGGCTGCAGTCCGTCCACCCAGGCCAGGGTGGCCTCCTGGGCGACGCGGGCGGCGACCAGCTCGTGCGCGCGCGGGTGGCTCCCAAAGGCGAAGAGGGAGTGCCGGAAGGCGGTGTGTTCCACGGCGTAGGAGAGCCGGGCGCCAAAGAGCACCAGCAGCCAGCTCACATAGACCCAGGCCAGGAACAACGGGAGCGCGCCGAGCGAGCCGTAGAGGGGGTTGTACTGGAAGCTGCGCTCCGCGAACGCGGCGTACACCTGCTTGGCGAACGTCCACCCCAGGCCGGCCACCAGTCCTCCGGCGAGCGCGGACCGGACGCGGACATGCGCATAGGGCGTCCAGTAGTAGAGCAGCGTGAGGCTCGTCACCGTGACGAACGTGGTGCCCAGCAGGATGAAGGCGCTGGCGTAGGGCGCGTGGCTCTGCAGGAAGACGCGGACCTTGCCCGTCCCGGAGAAGGACAGCGCGAGGAAGAAGGGCCCCACCAGCAGGAGGCCCGAGTAGATGAGCAGCCGGATGCGCCACGGCCGCTGCCGCCGGATGCCCCACAGCTCGTTGACGGCGCCGTCGAGCTGCCGCAGCAGCGAGCCGGCGGACAGCAGCACCGCCAGGAAGCCCACGCTGCCCAGTGCGACGGTGTGCGTGGGGTTCAGGAAGCGGTCGAGGAACTGGGAGGACTTGCCGCGGACCCCCGGGTTGAGCACCTCGCTGACGACGAAGCGCAGCTTCTCCTTGAACTCCTCCTGGTGGAAGGCAGTCAGCAGCACCAGCGCCACCGTCAGGAGGGGCACCAGGGAGAACATGCTGACGTAGGTCAGCGCGGCGGCCCGGAGCCGGAGGTTCTCCCCGCGGAAGCCCTGGGCCACCGTCTTCGCGGCCAGGAACGTGTCCGTCGCGAACAGCCCCACGGGCGTGTGCTGCACGGGCGCCCAGAGCCGGGTGGCCTGGGCGGACAGCCGCTCGCGGAGGTGACGGAGCCACGGCAGGGGCGTCAGCTTCACCAGTTCCCTCACGAGGCCCGGCCGCGCCATGCGCGGGCCTGACGGAGGCGGAGGGAACGTGGCCCCAGGCGGGGCGATACGTGCTCGGAGCGCGAGGACATCATCGGTGTGACAGGGCCGACCCGTGAGGCGGGAGCCGCCTTGGGGCATGGACGCTCACGCTAGCCAATCCACGGCCGCCAGGGCCAGCCCACCCCGGTTCGAGGTGGCTGGCCAGCGTACACAAGCCGACACGGTGCGGGGCTTCGTGTGCACCGGCCAGCGACTTCCGCAAGGCCCCGCCGCCGGCTCCCAGCCCCGTCCATGAATCCACAGGCAGGGCAGGGCGCCGACGACTGACACGGCGGAAGGAGAACTCAGGTCGTGCCGCCCGAAGGCTCCGAACCACCCCCCGAGGACGGAGGCGGCGTCGAGCCACCAGCGCTCTCGCCTCCACCGGACGCGTTCTGCGAGCCGCCGCGCTCGCCACGCCGCTCGCCACGCTCGGAGCGTTCACCCCGCTCACCCCGCTCGCCGCCGCGCTCGGAGCGTTCGCCACCGCGCTCGGAGCGCTCGCCGCCGCGCTCACCGCCCCGGTCCCTGCCACCGCCGCTACCACCACCACCGCCGCGGCGGCCCTGCTCCTGGCGGCCGTAGCCTCCGCCATTGCTGTCGGGCTTGCGCTGCTGCATGGCCAGCTCGCCATCACCCGAGCCGGGCGACGAGGCCACCTTGTGCTCCGGGCCGGAGGCCGAGCGTCCGTAGATGTCGTACTGCTCGCGGTGGTAGTTCTGCTGCGCCTTGACCTGGATGGACTTGTTGTACCGGTCCATCAGGTGCCGCAGCTCGTTGCGCTCCTCGCCCTGGAGCAGGCGCGCCACTTCCGCGTTGCAGTTGATGACCAGCGTGGAGTCCTTGTAGCCCGGCGCCTCGCGGCGAATCTCCCGGAAGATTTCGTAGGCCACGGTGGTGGCCGTCTTCACGAAGCCGTTGCCGTCGCAGTACGGGCAGTCCTCGTGGAGCATGCGGCCAATGGACTCGCGCACGCGCTTGCGCGTCATCTCCACGAGGCCCAGCTCGGAGATGCGCAGCACGTTCGTCTTGGCCTTGTCGCGACCCAGCGCTTCCTGCAGCGCCTTGAAGACCTTGTCGCGGTTCTGCGCCTTCTCCATGTCGATGAAGTCGCAGATGATGATGCCGCCGATGTTGCGCAGCCGGAGCTGGTAGACAATCTCCTTGGCCGCCTCGACGTTGATCTTGGTGATGGTCTCCTCGAGGCTCTTCTTGCCGACGTAGCGGCCCGAGTTGACGTCGATGGCGGTGAGCGCCTCGGCCTGGTCGATGATGAGGTAGCCGCCGCTCTTCAGCCACACCTTGCGCTGGGTGGCGCGCTGGAGCTCCTGCTCGATGCCGTACGCGTCGAAGACGGTGTCGTCGCCCTCGTGCAGCGCCACCCTGTCTCGCAGCGCCGGGTCCTGCGCGGTGACGAAGCCGAGGATGCGCTCGTACTCCTCGCGGTCATCGACGACGAGCTTCTCCACGTCGTGCGCGAAGAGGTCGCGCGTGGCGCGCAGGATGAGGTCCAGGTCGGGGTGCAGCAGGCCGGGGCCGCCGCGCTTCTCGTTCTTGCGCACCACCTGGTTCCACACCTCGATGAGGAACCGGATGTCGCTCTCGAGCTTCTCCTGCGGCACGTTCTCCGCGACGGTGCGGACGATGAAGCCCGTCCCGGGCGGGCGCAGGCGGTCCACGACTTCACGCAGGCGCCGGCGCTCCTTCTCGTTGGAGATGCGGCGGCTGATGCCCACGTGGTCCACCGTGGGCATGAACACCAGGTGACGGCCGGGGATGGAGATGTGCGAGGTGAGCCGCGCGCCCTTGGTGCCGATGGGGTCCTTGGAAATCTGGACGACGACCTCCTGGCCCACCTTCAGCAGGTCCTCAATCTTGTCGGTGCGGCGCGGCTTGACCTTCTCCTTGTCGTCGTCGCGCTTGTCGCCCCGGCGCTTCTCCTCCTGCGGCCGGCGGCCCTTTTCCTTCTCGCCGCGCTCCTTCTCCCGGCTCCGGGGCTCACGCGCCTCACGGGCCTCGCGCGGCGTGCGGCGCTCGCCGGAGACCTCGGAGGGCTTCGCCGCCTGGGCGCCCTCCGCGGCGGGCGAGGGGATGATGTCTCCCAGCGCGGCGGCCGAGGGGGGAG
>NZ_JAAIYB010000123.1 GCF_010894475.1 Myxococcus vastator | reverse complement strand
GCTGCTGGCCATCCCCCGCCCCAAGGCGCTGAAGAAGGTGCTGCCCGCGGTGGCGTCACTGGGCGTGGACCGCATCGTCCTGGTCAACGCGGCGCGCGTGGAGAAGAGCTACTTCGACTCCAAGGTGTTGGACGCCGCCTTCGTCCGCGAGCTGCTCCTCCAGGGACTGGAGCAGGCCCGGGACACGCAACTCCCAGAGG
Source organism: Myxococcus vastator (assembly GCF_010894475.1). GTDB lineage: Bacteria > Myxococcota > Myxococcia > Myxococcales > Myxococcaceae > Myxococcus > Myxococcus vastator. The sequence goes on along the minus strand of NZ_JAAIYB010000123.1, from coordinate 18,648 downwards.
TCCTGGTCCGCGAGCGCTTCCGCCCCTTCGTCGAAGACGAGCTCGACGCCGTCTTCGGCCTCCAGTCGCTCCGCCTGCTCCCCCACCCGCCCGCAGAGCAGCCGCTCCGGGCGCTGGGCGTGGGTCTGGCCCAGCGCGTCGTACTGGCCATTGGCCCGGACGGCGGCTGGGTGCCCTTCGAAGCCGACCTCCTGGAGGCCCACGGCTTCCGCCCCTTTTCGTTGGGGCCCCGCATTCTCCGCGTGGAGACGGCCGTGCCCGTCCTGCTGGGGCAGGTGGCGCTTCTCCGGGAGGACACTGCGGCGTCTTCCGTGACAACTCGGACTTGAAGGCCCGGCGTGGCCGGGTGAAGAGTTGTCCATGGCCACGAACCGTTCTTCCGCCGCCGCTGAGCCCGCCCTGGGCGAGCAACAGCCGATTGTCACCTCCGAGGAGCAGGCGCCCGCGAAGCCCGCCACGCACGACACGGTGCCGCCGCCGGCCCTGCTCGACTTCATGATGAAGTCGTGGAAGCCGCGCTCGAAGAAGCTGCCCCCGAAAATCAAGCAGGCGGACGCCTTCAAGGCCCGCCGCCGCGCGCTCTCCAAGCTGTTCCCCGGTGAGACGCTCATCATCCCCACCGGCCACGAGAAGGTGCGCGCCAACGACACCAACTTCCGCTTCCGGCCGGGCAGCGACTTCTACTACCTCACCGGCAACCTGGAGCCGGACTGCGTCCTCGTCCTCCAGCCCAAGGAGAAGGGCGGCCACACCGACGTGCTCTTCGTGGAACCCAACCCGGGCCGCACCGACGCCACGTTCTTCACCGACCGCGTGAAGGGAGAGCTGTGGGAAGGCCCTCGCCTGGGCGTGAAGGAGAGCCAGGCGCGCTACGGCGTGGACCAGGCCCGGGGCCTCAACGAGCTGCCGGACTTCCTCTCCGGACTCGGCGGCGCGGCGAGTCGTCCCACGCGCCTGCTGCGCGGCCTGTCCCCCAAGGTGGACGGCGCCGTGGCGGAGCCGGGTGAGAAGGGCAAGGACAAGGGGCTGGCCCAGGCGCTGTCGGAGATGCGGCTGCTCAAGGACGCGCAGGAGCTGAAGGAGCTCCAGACGTCCATCGACTCCACGCAGCGCGGCTTCGAGGACGTCATCCGCGGCCTGAAGACGGCGAAGACGGAGCGCTACGTGGAGGGCATCTTCAACCTCCGCGCCCGCGTGGAGGGCAACGACGTGGGCTACCGCACCATCGCCGCCTCCGGCGCCCATGCGTGCATCCTGCACTGGCACCACAATGACGGGCCGCTCGTCCCCGGAGACCTGCTGCTGCTGGACGCGGGCGTGGAGGGCCAGACGCTCTACACCGCGGACATCACCCGCACGCTGCCCATCTCCGGGAAGTTCTCCAAGGAGCAGCGTGAAATCTACGAGCTGGTGCTGGAGGCCCAGGACGCGGCCTTCGCCGCGGTGAAGCCGGGCAACGACTTCATGGAGCCCAACCGCGCGGCCATGCGCGTGCTGGCACAGGGCCTGGAGGCCCTGGGCATCCTCGAGGACGCCGAGGAGGCGCTCAAGGACGAGCACCAGTTCTACAAGCGCTACTCGCTCCACAACGTCAGCCACATGCTGGGCCTGGACGTGCACGACTGCGCCCAGGCGCGGCAGGAGGCCTACAAGTACGGGAAGCTCCAGGCGGGCATGGTGCTGACGGTGGAGCCCGGCCTCTACTTCCAGACGGACGACCTCACGGTGCCCAAGCGCTACCGCGGCATCGGCGTGCGCATCGAGGACGACGTCGTCGTCACCGCGCGCGGCTGCAAGGTCCTCTCCGCCGACATCCCTCGCAAGGCGAAGGACGTGGAGGCGTGGATGAAGTCCCTCTGGGCGGCGGACAAGGCCGCTCGGAAGGGCAAGAAGAAGTAAGGCGCTACTTCGGCTTCGCCGCCGCGGACGCGGCCCGCTCCTGCCACTCCGCGTGAGGCAGGGGCTTCACGTCCTTGAGCGTGGACACGGCGACGTCGAAGACGCGGGGCCCGGGGTTCGCATCCGGCCCCGCGGTGAAGTTGAGGCGGTGGATTTCGTGCCCGTCCTCCGTCTCCAGCACCACGCGCCACGCGCCGGGCTTCAGGTTGGACGTCGTCGCGTAGTAGCGATAGCCGCCGTCCGTGCCGTTGCTGCTGACGGTGGCCATGAAGCCGTTGCCGTACGTCGTCCAGCCCTTCTGCGGGTCATCGAAGTACCAGCGCACGCGGACCTTGTACGACTGGAAGTGCTTCGGCGCGAAGATGCGGAAGAAGTAGTAGGGCTTGTCTCCCGGCTGCATCAGGAAGTCCGGCCCGCCCCACGTCCACGGCTTGTACCAGGCGCCGGAGTCTACCGAGGACAGGTGGTAGACGCCCGGGCTCACCCGCTCCACCTGGTGGTAGATGCCCGCGAACTGCACGGCCACCGGCAGCGGCGGAATCACGCCCACCAGGTACAGCCCCAGCAGCGCGGCCTGCACGCCGAAGCCGGGGATGGCCACGTTGCGCAGCAGGTACCGGCTGTCCGGCCGCCAGCGCCGGATGAGGCGCATCACCCCGAAGATGCTCGCGCAGCCCACGGCGACAGCCAGCAGGAAGACCCAGAAGCCCATGCGCCCCAGCACCACCGGGAGCAGGCAGACGAAGTACATCGTCACGCACAGGCTGAGCAGCACCATGCGCATGAGGGGGCCCAGCTTGCGGAACAGCGGCAGCTCGTTGGCCGCCAGCAGGGCGAAGAGGCCCACCACGAACAGGTAGGGCAGCGCGCCCGACGTGCTCTTGAAGAGCAGCAGCATGAACGCGCTGAGCAGACTTCCGAAGAGGAAGTGGATGCCGTCCTCGCGCCAGCGCCAGACCTTCTGAAGGAACTTCGGCGGCTCCACGCCGTCCGGGTAGCGCTGCTCCAGCAGCAGCAGCCCCGTCAGGACGAGCAGGTAGCCGAAGTTCTGCGCCAGCGTCAGCGTGTCATCGATGCGGCTGATGGTGAGGACGTCGTAGATGAAGCCGCCGAAGAAGAAGACGGCCATCTCCCACTTCTCATGGCGGGCGCGGAACTGCTGCACCTTGTCCATGAGGGTGGGCGTCTTCGCCGTGTCGACCAGGTCATCCGGGTCCACCACCACGCCCGGCGCCTGGGCCGGCGACACGGTGTCCGTCAGGGGGACGGCGGCGTTGCGCTCTGCGGCGGGGACGTTCGCCTCGACGGCGGGGCCCGCGGTGGGCACCTCGGCGGAGGCTTCGTCCGGATTCTCGGGGGCATTCTGACGGGTAGCAGTGACCACGGCGGTTCCTCGGGGCAGCGGCCTCCCATCCTAGCCGCAGCGAGGGGAGTCGGTCTCCCCCTCGCCCGTCACGCCCCGAGGCCCCGTCCGCTAGGCCGGGCTCTTGCCCGCGACCAGGTCGGCCAGCTCACCGCGCTCGGCCAGCTCCATGAGGATGTCGGAGCCGCCGACGAACTGCCCGTTGATGAAAATCTGGGGGATGGTGGGCCAGTTGGTGAGGTCCTTGATGCCCTGGCGAATCTCCGGGTCGGCGAGCACGTCCACCGTGTGGACCTCACCCAGGGGCTGCAGCAGCTGCAGCGCCCGCGCGGAGAAGCCGCACTGGGGGAAGAGCGCGTTGCCCTTCATGAAGAGGACAATCTTGTGGGACCGGGTCTCCTGCTCCAACCGGGCCTTGAGTTCAGGCGTCATGGGTACCGCTCCTTCTAGCGAGTCCCGAGCTTCTGCCACTGCTCGGGAGAATAGGTTTTTAGCGCGAGCGCATGCAGCTCGCCGCTCTTCAGCCACGGCTGCAGGGGCGCGTACACGAGCTGGTGCTGCTGCACCATCGCTTTCCCAGCGAAATCAGGGCTCACCACCCGGGCCTCGTAGTGGTCTCCCGTCCCGGTGTAGTCCCGCACCTCCACCTCGGAGCCCGGCAGGGCCTCCAGGATGCGGGCCCGGATGAATTCGGCGTCGAGCATCAGTTCATTCCCCTTCCCATCACCAGCATGGCGGGGTCCACCCCCATGCCTCGCAGCGTCGTGTCCCACAGCTTTGAAGGCTCCTGCCCGAGCACCGCCTCCGCGGAGGCCTCGGTGAAGAGCCAGGAGCCAGCGGCAATCTCGCTCTCCAACTGGCGCGGCCCCCAGCCGGCATACCCCAGGCAGAAGCGCAGGCGCGGGTTCGGATTCGTCAGCAGCGGGCCCAGCGCGTCCAGCGTCACGCTCAGGAACAGGCCGGGCAGCACCGAGTGCTTCTCCCGCTGCTCCGTGTCGTCGTGGAGGACGAAGCCCCGCTGGGGCTCCACCGGGCCGCCCAGGTAGACGGAGTACTCCTTCCGCCCGGCGGCGATGCCCAGGTTCTGCCCGCGCGCCAGCTCACCGAGCGTCAAGGGGGCCGCCCGGTTGATGACGAGCCCCATGGAGCCCGTCTCCGAGTGCTCCAGCATCAAGACGACCGAGCGATAGAAGTTCGGGTCGCCGAGCTGGGGCATGGCCAGCAGCAAGCCAGGAGCAAGGTTCTTCACCCCAGGAGCATCAACCGTTCACGCCGATGGCGCAACCGGAACCCGCCCCGGCGCCCCTGTCCAGAGGGCCTCAGTGCCAGCTCGTGTGCCTGGACCGGAGGGCCTCTGCCAGCCGCTCGGGGTCCAGGGGCTTGCCGATGAAGAGGTCCGCGCCCAGGCCCTTGCACTTGCGCGCCATGGCCCCGTCGCTCATGGCGCTGACGCCGATGAGGACGGACTGGGGGAAGCGCTCGCGCAGCCGCGACATCAGCGTGGCGCCGCTGCGGCCGGGCAGGAAGACATCGACGATGGCGGCGTCCATGCGCTTGTTGCGCACGGCGAACTCCGCCTCCTCGGCGCTGCCCACGGGCAAGGGCTCGTAGCCCCAGCCCGCCAGCATCTCCACCAGGATTTCGCGGTGGGCAGGGTCATCCTCGACGACGAGCACCGCGCCGCGCGCGGGCTCCAGCTTGAGCAAGTCCGAGCGCTCCTCGCGCTCGCGGGTGTCGAGTTCGGTGGAGGTGGCAAGCTCTTCGCTAGGCGTCAGGGACATGGAGGCACCGATGTGGGCAAAAGGTTTCCGTGTGAGGAGAACCCCTCCCCCAACGTTGGGAATTCCACTTCAGGACGCCCGGCGAGGTGCCCCAGAGAGTGCCTGGGAAGCGAGCGAGGCACCGAGCACCAGCAGCACGAGCAGCGCCCAGGCGGGCAGCACCACCCGGCCGCCGCCCTCGTAGATGAGGGCCGCGTAGCTGGTGCCCAGGTAGCGGCCCAGGGACATGGGCTCCATCCGGGCGATGCCGAAGAAGCTCACGGTGGACTCGGTGAGGATGGCCGCGGGGAGCCGCGACAGGAACACCGCCAGCGCGAAGGGCCGGAGCGCGGGCCACAGGTGGACGCGCAGCAGGTGCAGCCCCCCACCGCCGAGCGCCCGGGACGCGGCCACGTACTCCTGTGATTCGAGCGTCGCCAGGCGGTTGCGGAACATGCGCGCGGGTCCGGCCCAGCCCACCAGGGCCAGCGAGGCGACCATCAGCCCGAAGGGGCCCAGACCGCCGCCCGCGCCCGCGTCGGAGAGCGACTGCCCCGCGAGCTGGAGCACCATCACCACCAGCACGTCCGGCAGTGCGAAGACGGCGTCCACGGCGCGCAGCAGCGTCTGCTCCACCGCGCCACCGGACAGCCGCGCCACGGCGGCCACGGCGAGGCCTAGAAACGTGGAGAGCGCGCCCGCCGCGAGCCCCACCGCGAGGGAGACCCAGAGTCCACCAAAGGCGAGCTCGCACACGGTGCGGTCCGGGCGCGTGGGGTCCATGCCCAGCGGGCAGGTGCTGGCCAGGGCCTCCGGGAAGAGCCGCCCCGCCACGAGGCTGAGCAGGCCCAGTCCCACGAGGAGCGCCAGGCCGACGCGGGCGCGCAGGGGGACGCGGCTCATGCCGAGGCCTCCCGGGAGCGCGGGTCCACGGCGTAGCGCAGCACCTCCACCGCGAGGCTCACGACGACGAGCAGCGTCGCGAAGGTGGTGGTGGCGACGACGACGACGGCCACCTGCTTGTTGAGCACGGCGAGGACGTAGAGCTGGCCGAAGTACGGCAGGCCCAGGACGCGCTCCGCCGCGAAGGACCCGGCGAGCAGCGACGTGGCCACCGGCCCCACCGCGTCCAGCATCGCGGGCCACACGTTGGGCAGGACATGGCGGCGTAGCACCGCGGCGCGCGACAGGCCCTTGCCCAGCGCGGTGCGCACGTAGTCGCGCGACAGCTCCGTCTCCAGCGCGTCACCCACCAGCGTGCCCAGGAAGATGCCGGGCCAGAGGGACGTCACCAGCGCCGCGCACAGCTCGGGCAGCAGGTGTCCACGCTCGACGACGCCGGGCGCGAGCAGCAGCGCGGGGATGAAGACGGGCGTGCCGAACGCCACGGCGGGCACCACGTCACCGAGCGCGGCCCAGCGTCCCTTGCGCCACCCTGTCCGCAGCAGCGCGAAGCCCAGGGCCCACGTCAGCGCGAGCGGCAGCGCCATCAAGCCCACGCCCACGCTGCCGGACAGCTTCGTCAGCAGCTCATCGCCGGTGATGCCCTGGGCGCTCGTGCCCAGGCGCTCGCCGCGAAGGAGCTTCTCCCACGGGCGCAGGAAGCCCAGCGGCTCGCCGATGCCCAAGTCCCTCTGGTACGAGGCCGCGAGCTCACGCGACACCTGCCGCTTCGCGTCCGTCTCCGTGGTCAGCGGAAGCGAGGCCATGAGGAAGTACGACGCCACGGCCACGACGGGCACCAGGACGACCTGCCGCACCAGTCGCCGGGCGATGGCCCTCACGGCGACGACCCCGCCCGGGACGCATCCGCCGCCGGCCCCAGGCGCAGCGCGCGCAGCGCCAGGAAGTTGAAGGGGTCCACGTCCAACCCGCGCAGCCGCGCGCGCGCGCGGTAGTAACGGTCCGGGTGGTACAGGGGCGCAATCACCGCCTGCTCCCCCACCAGCACCTCCTGCGCCTGGACATACGACGCACGGGCGCTCGCCTCGTCCGGCGCGCCGTCCCCCGCCTCCAGCAGCCGCTCGAAGCGCGCCATGGGCTCGCCGCCCGCCTGCGTCTCCCAGCCCGTCTGGTGATTGCCCTCACGCTCGAACAACGTGAAGAACGTGTTCGGGTGCGCGTAATCCGCCCCCAGGCGCCGCAGGTACAAATCATACGTGCGAGCCCCCTGCGCGGAGCGCCGGGCAATCTCCGCCGAGAAATCCGAGCGCGCCTCCAGCACCACCCGCACGCCCACGCGCGCCAGCTGCGCGGCCAGCCGCTCCGCGATGGCCACCTCGGGCACGAAGCCATCCCCGGAGCGGTAGACGAGCCGCAACGGCCGCTCCAGCCCCGCCACACCCGCCAGCTCCGCCCGAGCCTGCTCCGGCGCATAGGTCGGCAGCCGCGCGGCCTGCTCCGCCGTCGCGGCCCCAGGAAGCTCCGGCGGCAGCAACACATGAGACGGCCGCGCCTCGGGCAGCAGCCCCGTCAGCAGCGCCTCGCGGTCCAACGCCCGAGCCAGCGCGCGCCGCACCTCGGGCCTGTCCAGCGGCGCCTTCTCCGTGTTGAAGGCCAGGAAGTACGTGGACAGCAGCGGCTCGCGGCGCAGGTCGTCCGGCCGGTGGATGCGCAGCGCCGCGGCGCTGTCCACGAAGACGAAGTCCACCCGCTCCCGCTCGTACAGCGCCGGGCCAATCTCCGACTTCAGCAGGGTGATGACCGGGACGGGCGTCTCCCCTTCCGCCAGCGGCGGCGGGAAGGCCGAGGCCGGGTTGAGGACCAGCCGCACCCGCTCCCCCGCGCGGTCCCACCGCTCGACGCGGTAAGGCCCCAGCGCCAGGGGCCGGCCATTTCGCGGACGGTCGAAGTAGTCCCGGACCTCCTCGTCCGACTTCCCCTCCAGGTCCGCCGAGGGCGCCGGATAGAACAGGTACACGTTGGCCACGCGCGCCAGGAAGTAGCTGCGCGGCCGCGCCAGCGTCACCCGCAGCGTGTGCGCGTCCACGGCCTCCACGCCCACGCGCTCCAGCGCGGCGTGAACCTCGGCCTCCGGCGCGCCCCGCTCCTGGAGCGCCAGCGCATGGGAGGCCCCCTCCAGGTCCGCCATCTCTCCGCGCTCGCGGCCCTGCAGCGCGCGCCGCCAGCCCACGACGAAGTCACGCGCCACCAGCGGTGCGCCATTGGACCAGCGAACGTCCCGCCGCAGGTGGAAGGTATAGACGTCCCGCCCCTGCCCATCCGTGACGCGCGCCCACCGCTCGGCCAGCCCTGGCTCCACGCCGTGGTCCGACCCCAGCCGCGTGAGCCCGCGCTGCGTGACCAGCATCACCGGGTAGTTCGCCCAGCTGTCCGGGTCCGAGTGACTCCAATCCAGCGTGGTGGGCATGGCCGGCACCACCACCTTCACGCCGGGCTCTGGCTGGAAGCCACACGGCCCACACGACGCGGCCCACACGGCCAGCAGGTACCACCACCACCGGAGTCGAGCGCGCGGAGCCACCAGGGCCCCTTCTACCCCGAAGCGCCATGCGCTCGAAAAGGAGAAGCCAGGAACCCGGCGACCTTGGTCGTCCGGCGTCCTGGCTTCTCTTCAGCTCAGCCCGGCGGGCGCGGAGGCCCATCGGGTGCTGTCTGTCTCCGCTAGGCCGGGGCCACGGCCGGCGACGACGGCAGCTCGGCGCCCAGCTTGCCGCCATCCGTCGTCGGCTTGCGGCCGAACTCCTCCGGCCGCTCCAACACCAGCGCCTCGCGCAGCACGTCGTCCACGAACTCCACCGGGACGATGCGCAGCTGCTTGCGAATCTTCAGCGGGATGTCCTTCAGGTCCTTCTTGTTGGCCTTCGGGATGAGGACCGTCTTGATGCCCGCCCGGTGCGCGGCCAGCGTCTTCTCCTTCAGGCCGCCAATGGGGAGCACCCGTCCACGCAGGGTGATTTCACCCGTCATCGCCACGTCGCGGCGGATGAGCACGCGGGTGAGCGCGCTCACCAGGGCGGTGCAGATGGTGACGCCGGCGGACGGACCGTCCTTCGGAATCGCGCCCTCCGGCAGGTGGACGTGGATGTCGTAGTTCTCGAACGCCTTGCGGTCGATGCCGAAGCGCTCGGCGCGGCTGCGCACGTAGGACATGGCCGCCTGCGCGGACTCCTGCATCACCTCGCCCAGCTTGCCGGTGATGATGAGCTTGCCCTTGCCCGGCATCACCGTGGCCTCGGTGGTGAGGATTTCGCCACCCAGCTCCGTCCAGGCGAGGCCCGTGACGATGCCCACCTGGTCCTCGCTCTCCGCCACGCCGTAGCGGTAGCGGGGCGTGCCCAGGAACTTCATGGCCATCTTCCGGTCCACCTCGATGTCCCGCTTGCCGTTCTTCAGCACGTCGCGGGCAATCTTGCGGAACACGCCACCAATCTCACGCTCGAGCGAGCGCACGCCCGACTCCCGCGTGTAGCGGTGGATGATGGTCCGCAGCGCCGGGTCGGAGATGTCCACCTTGAGGTCCGCCAGCCCGTTGGCCTCCTGCTCCTTCGGGATGAGGTAGCGCCGGGCGATGGAGAGCTTCTCCGGCTCGGTGTACCCCGCGATGCGAATCACCTCCATGCGGTCCTGCAGCGGACCGGGGATGTTGTGCATCGTGTTCGCGGTGCAGATGAACATCACCTTGGACAAGTCGTAGTCCAGGTCCAGGTAGTGGTCGTTGAAGTTGTGGTTCTGCTCGGGGTCCAGCACCTCCAGCAGCGCCGCGCTCGGGTCGCCACGGAAGTCCGTGGACATCTTGTCGATTTCGTCGAGCAGGAAGACGGGGTTGTTGCTGCCCGCCTTCTTCAGCGACTGGATGAGCTTGCCCGGCATCGCGCCGATGTACGTGCGGCGGTGGCCCCGAATCTCCGCCTCGTCCCGCACGCCGCCCAGCGACAGGCGCACGAACTTGCGGCCGGTGGCCCGGGCGATGGAGCGCGCCAGCGACGTCTTGCCCACGCCCGGCGGCCCGACGAAGCACAGCACGGGGCCCTTGAGCTTCTTCACCAGCTGCTGCACGGCCAGGTACTCGAGGATGCGCTCCTTCGGCTTCTTCAAGCCGTAGTGGTCCTCGTTGAGCACCGTCTCCGCCTCGGTGACGTCCAGGCGGTCCTGCGTCTCGTCGTACCAGGGGAGGCTGATGATCCAGTCGATGTAGTTGCGGACGACGGTGGCCTCGGCGCTCATCGGGCTCATCATCCGGAGCTTCTTCAGCTCCTTCTTGACCTTGAGCGTGGCCTCCTTGCTCATCCGCTTGTTCTTCAGCTTCTCTTCGATCTCCTGGATTTCGTTCTTGAACTCGTCGCGCTCACCCAGCTCCTTCTGAATGGCCTGCATCTGCTCATTCAGGTAGTACTCCTTCTGGGTCTTCTCCATCTGCTTCTTGACGCGCGTGCGGATCTTCTTCTCCACCTGGAGAATCTCGATCTCCCCCTGCATCAGCTCGTAGAGCTTCTCCAGGCGCTTGGCCGGGGACTCCGTCTCGAGCAGGGCCTGCTTGTCGTTCAGCTTCAGGGAGAGGTGCGCGACGATGGTGTCGGCGAGCCGCGCCGGGTCGTCGATGCTGGCCACCTGCATCAGCATCTCAGGCGGAATGCGCTTGTTGAGCTTGACGAAGGCCTCGAAGACGGAGTGGACGCTGCGAACGAGCGCCTCCAGCTCCACCGTCTTCTCCGTCTGCTCCTCCACCTCTTCCACCTCGACCATGAAGAAGGCGTCGTTGGGGTGGAACTTCTTCACCTTGGCGCGGCGCACGCCTTCCACCAGCACCTTGACCGTGCCGTCGGGCAGCGGGAGGAGCTGGATGACATGGCCCAGCGTACCGAAGTGAAAGATGTCGTCGGGGGTGGGGTCGTTCGTCTTGGCCTTCTTCTGCGCGGCCAGCAGGATGACGGCCTTGTCGTCCGGCCCCTTGTGCGCCATCGCGTCCTTCAACGCAGCGATGGACTTCTCCCGGCCGACGAACAACGGCACCACCATGTGCGGGAACACGATGATGTCCCGAAGGGGCAAGAGCGGGACCGTCAGACCCCGCTTCTGGGCTTCCTTCTTGTCGTCACGTCCGAAGAACATGTATCCGCCACCTGCGGGCCGTCGGAGTTGCAGGCCCCTGGAAGAGTTGCCCGTCTGCTCGCTCGCCGAGCATTCGTACGGGATGCAGCAGTTCTATAACACGGCGATTCGCGGCGCCGTTCCCCGGCTCAAGATTGGGGAACGGCGCCGTGCCATCAAGGGAACATCCGAGGCTCCCTCGGGCGTCCGCTTGGGGTGTCAGCGGCCCTGCGCCGCCACCCCACCCTGTGCCCCCTGGACCTCCAGGGCATGGAACAGGAACGAATACAGGTCCACGCTGGACTCAATGGCCTTGGCCACCTGGTCCGCGCCGCCGTGGCCCGCGTTGGCTTCGATGCGCAGCAGCGTCGGCGCCGGGTTTCCGGGCGCGTTCTGCACCGCCGCCACGAACTTGCGGGCGTGCATGGGGTCCACCCGGTCGTCGTGGTCCGCCGCCATCATCAGCAGCGCGGGGTAGCGCACGTCCGGGCGCACGTGGTGGTAGGGCGAGTAGGCGTGCAGCGTCTTGAAGTCCTCGGGCTTCTCCGCCGTGCCGTACTCCGGAATCCAGGTCCGGCCGCTGCCGAAGAGGTGGTAGCGCACCATGTCCAGCAGGGGCACCGCGCACACCACCGCGCCGTACAGCTCCGGCCGCTGCGTCATGGCCGCGCCCACCAGCAGGCCGCCGTTGCTGCCGCCGTAGATGGCCAGCCGCTTGGGCTGCGTGTACTTCGCCTGGACCAGGTGCTCGGCCGCCGCGTGGAAGTCGTCGAAGACGTTCTGCTTCTTGTCCAGGCGGCCGGCGTCATGCCACGCCTTGCCGTACTCGCCGCCGCCGCGCAGGTTGGCCACCGCGTACACGCCGCCCGCGTCCAGCCAGGGCAGGATGCTCGAGCGGAAGTTGGCCTCCATGTTCACGTTGAAGCCGCCGTAGCCGTAGAGCAGCGTGGGCGCGTTGCCGTCACGCTTCAGGTCCTTGCGGTGCACCACGAACATGGGCACCTTCGTCCCGTCCTTGGACGCATAGAAGACCTGCTCGACCTGGTACTGCTCCGGGTCCATGGGCACGTCCACCTTGGCCCACAGCTCCGACTTCCCGGTGCTGACGGACGTCTTGTAGATTTGACGGGGCGTGGTGAAGGACGTGAAGACGTAATAGGCGTCATCCAGGTCCTCCAGGCCCACCAGGTTGGACGCCGCGCCCACGCCCGGCAGTTGCACCGTGCGCACCGGCTGGCCCTTCAGTGTGGCCACGCGCACCTCGGACGTGGCGTCCTTGAGGTACTCCAGCGCCAGGTGCCCGCCGACGATGTTGGCGGACAGCAGGGACGCGGACGGGTCCTCGGGGACGATTTCCTTCCACGACGCGCGGGCCGGCTTCGCCGGGTCCACCTCGAAGACGCGCTGGCGCGGGGCGCCCTCGTCGGTGAGGACGTAGAAGCGGTCCTTCCAGGCGTGCACCTCGTACTTGGCGCCCACGCCCTTCACCAGCAGGCGGAAGTCCTTCTCGCCCGGCCGCTTCCAGTAGACGTCGTTCTCGCTCCAGCCGCGGAGGATGTAGACGAACAGGTACTTGCCGTCGCGGCTCAGGTCGCTCTGGAGAAACGTCGTCGGGTCGCCGGTGCGCTCGTGCACCACGGCGTCCTTCGACGGGTCCGTGCCCAGCGCGTGGTAGCGGATGGTGGTGTAGCCGGGGCGCTCGTCCACCTTGATGGACGGGTCCGTGGGCAGCCACTCGTAATAGAAGCCCTTGTTGTCGGGCGTCCACTTGGGCGTGGCGTACTTGCCGCCCTCGATGACGTCCACCTTGGACCACTCGCCGGAGTCCACGTCGATGACGTGCAGCACCGCCTCATCCGCGGCGTTGGGCTTCTGGGCGAAGGCCACCTTCTTGCCGTCCCAGGACGCGGCCCACGTCCCCAGGGACACGGTGCCGTCCTTGCTCCAGCCGTTCGGATCCAACAGCACCTTCTCCTGCCCGCTCTCCCCCTGGCGCCAGTAGAGGATGGCCTTCTCCTTGTCCTTGTGGGTGCGGACGTAGAAGAAGCGCCCGTTGCGGCGCGACGGAGTGGAGACGGAGTCGGTGTAGAACAGCTCCGTGAAGCGCTTGTGCAGCGCGTCGCGGCCGGGGAACTTCGCCAGGGCCTCGCGGGCGTGCGCGTCCTGCGTCGCCATCCACGCCTGGACCTCGGGGGCCTTCTCGTCCTCCAGCCACCGGTACGGGTCCGCCACCTGGACGCCGTGCAACGTGTCGACAACCTGCTCTGCCCGGGTCGCCGGGTGTGACATGCGGGGAGACTCCTCAGGGACGGGGGCCGCGGAGGCTGCCGCGGGCAGCTCATCACGCGCGGCCTCCTTCTGGGAGGCACACGCCGCGAGCGACATCAGGGCGGGAACGAGCAGCTTTCTCATGGGCCCAGCACATACAGAAAGGCCCCCGGCCGTCCCACAAAAAGTGTGGCGGGGCCAACGCAGCCTGGCCCCTCCCCTGACGAAAGGGGCGCGCCCGGACCCCATCTGGTGGCTCCGTGACGCGCCCCGTCAATCAGACGACACCGAGGCCCCGGACAGGGGCCCAGGCGTCAGGCGGATTCCTTCTTCGGCTCCGCGGCTTCCTTGTCCGGCTGCGCGTGCAGCACCACCGGCTCGCTCTTCTTGAGAATCACTTCCTCGGAGATGAGCACCTCGCGGGCCGTCTTGCGGGACGGGATTTCGTACATCACGTCCAGCATGGCCGACTCCAGGATGGAGCGCAGGCCACGGGCGCCCGCCTTGCGGCGGATGGCCTCGTTGGCGATGGCCTTGAGGGCGCCGTCGGTGAACTTCAGCGTCACGCCGTCCAGCTCGAAGAGCTTGCGGTACTGCTTGGTGAGCGCGTTCTTCGGCTGGTTGAGGATGTTGATGAGGGCGGCCTCGTCCAGCTCCTCCAGCGCGGTGATGATGGGCAGGCGGCCGATGAACTCCGGAATCATGCCGAACTTCAGCAGGTCCTCCGGCTCCACGTGCTTGAGCAGCTCCGTGAGGCTGCGTTGCTTCTTGGACTGCACCTCCGCGCCAAAGCCCAGGCTGCGACCGCCCATGCGCCGCTCAATCACCTGGTCCAGCCCGCCGAAGGCGCCGCCGCAGATGAAGAGGATGTTGGTGGTGTCCACCTGCAGGAACTCCTGCTGCGGGTGCTTGCGGCCCCCCTTGGGCGGGACGTTGGCCACCGTGCCTTCGATGAGCTTGAGCAGCGCCTGCTGAACGCCCTCGCCGCTGACGTCGCGGGTGATGGAGGGGTTCTCCGACTTGCGCGCGATCTTGTCGATTTCGTCGATGTAGACGATGCCGCGCTGGGCCCGCTCGATGTCGTGGTCGGCGGCCTGCAGCAGGTTGACGATGATGTTCTCCACGTCCTCGCCCACGTAGCCGGCCTCGGTGAGGCACGTCGCGTCGGCGATGGTGAAGGGCACGTTGAGGATGCGCGCCAGCGTCTGCGCCAGCAGCGTCTTGCCGCTACCGGTGGGCCCCAGCAGGAGGATGTTGCTCTTCTGGAGCTCCACGTCCTCCATCGCGACCTTGGACTCGATGCGCTTGTAGTGGTTGTGCACGGCGACGGAGAGCGTCTTCTTCGCCCGCTCCTGACCAATCACGTACTCGTCCAGCACCGCCTTGATTTCGGAGGGCCGAGGAATGCGCAGCTTGGTGTCCTTCGTCTCCTCGCGGTCAATCTCCTCCGCGATGATGTCGTTGCACAGCCCGATGCACTCGTCGCAGATGTAGACCGTTGGCCCCGCGATGAGCTTCTTGACCTCCTTCTGTGACTTTCCACAGAAAGAGCAGCAGAGGGTCTGGTTGTCTCGCTTCTCCACGTTCTTGCCCGCCATTTCGTCCCTCGCTGCGCCTGAAAGGCCCCCGACCCCGAACTCCACCCCGTTCCTGGCTCGGAACCAATCTAGTCAGCCCCCGTCCGGAACGTCCACGCGCCTTCCGGGTACTTAACAGGGCCTGTGCCGTGACGCAGAAAGCAGAAAGCCGGAGTCGCGGGGGCGCATTCCCGCGGCTCCGGCTGCCAACCGAGGCCCCGAAGCCTCGGCAATCCGCCTACTTCTTCTCTTCCTTGCCCAGTCCCACGACCTTCCGGGGGTTCTGGATTTCATCGATGATGCCGTAGGCCTTCGCCTCGGACGCGCCCATGAAGTAGTCGCGGTCCGTGTCCTTCTCGACACGCTCGATGGACTGCCCGGTGTGCTTGACGATGAGCTCGTTGAGCTTCGCCTTCATCCGGAGGATTTCCTTCGCCTGGATTTCAATGTCCGTTGCCTGACCGCGCACACCGCCCAGCGGCTGGTGAATCATGATGCGGCTGGACGGCAGGGCGTAGCGCTTGCCCTTGGCACCGGCGAGCAGGAGGACGGCCCCCATGGAGGCCGCCTGCCCGACGCAGATGGTGGACACCGGACACTTCACGTACTGCATGGTGTCGTAGATGGCGAGGCCCGCCGTCACCGAACCACCCGGCGAGTTGACGTAGAGGTTGATGTCCTTGTCCGGGTCTTCCGACTCCAGGAACAGCAGCTGGGCGACGATGACGTTGGCCACGTCATCGTCGATCTCCGTGCCCAGCATCACGATGCGGTCCTTCAGGAGCCGGCTGTAGATGTCGTACGAGCGCTCACCCCGGTGGGTCTGCTCGATGACGTAGGGAACGGGCATGAAGGGCATGTCGACCTCGGTGAGGGAACCTTACGAATACTTCGCCCGGCTCCTCAGGAATTCAATCGTCTTTTCCTCCCGGAGTCGGAGAGACAACCCGAGCCGCTCGTCGGCGCCCTTGAAGTACTTCTGCACCGTGGCCACCGGCTGGCCCGCCTCGTTGGCGAGCTGCTCGATGCGGGCGTCCACGTCCGCGTCGGAGGCCTGGATGCCCTCCTTCTGAGCGATGGCCTCGAAGAGCAGCGTGCCCTTCACTTCCTGGAGGGCCTTCTCACGCATGTCCTCGCGCAGACGGTTGAAGTCCAGGTTGAGCTGGCGGGGGTCCACGCCGGAGCGCTGGAGCTGCTGCAGCGCGCCGCGCAGCATGGAGTCCATGGCCCGCTCCACCATGGCGCGGGGCACGTCGAAGGTGTTGCGCTCCAGCAGCGCCTTCACCAGCGCCTCGCGCTCCTCGCCCTCCACCTGGGACTTGCGCGCCTTCTCCATGTCCTCGCGGAGCCTGGTGCGCAGCTCGTCCATGGACTGGGCGACGCCCGTCTGCTTGGCGAAGTCGTCGTTCAGCTCGGGGACGATTTCCTTCTGCACGCCCTTGAGCGTGACGTGGAAGCGCGCCGTCTTTCCGCGCACCTCCTCCACCTGGTACTCCTGCGGGAAGGCGTAGTCGATGTCCTTGGACTCGCCGACCTTCACGCCCTCCAGGGCGGCCATCTTGGACTCCACCAGCTCACCGGGCTGTACCTGCACGGTGATGCCCTCCGCCTTGCTGCCGGTGAAGGGCTGGCCGTCCACGGTGGCGTCGAAGTCCACGGTGGCGTAGTCGCCGGAGGCGGCGGTGTCGCGGTCGGTGACGGGCTCCAGCCGGGCCTGCGACTGGCGCATGCGCTCCAGCTGCTCGTTCACCTGCTCGTCGGTGACGGCGGTGTCGGACTTCGTCAGCGGCAGCTCGACGTAGTCCTTGGCCTCCACCTTGGGCTTCACCTCGACGCGGGCCTCGAAGGTGAACGGGGTGTTGGCCTTGAGGCCGGAGTTGGTCACCTGCGGCGTGGCGACGACCTCCACGTTGTGCTCGCGGATGGCCTCCACGTACGCGCTCTGCACCACGCGCTGGATGACCTCGTCCTCCACCTGGTCACGGAACCGCTGCTCCAGGATGCGGCGAGGCACCTTGCCCTGACGGAACCCCGGCAGCCGCACCTGGCGGCCCAGGTTGGAGTACGCGCGGGTCAGCTCCTCCGCCACGCGGGCATCGTCGACCTCGATGGAGAGCTTCTTCTCAATGGGAGAAAGCTCTTCGACCTGGACCTTCATGCGGGCCTCGCTCGCCACCGCCGCCGGACAATCAGTCGTTTCGGGCGGTGCCGGAAAAGTGGGACGTGCGCCTTTAGGGGATAGGCACGAACGGGTCAACGCGAAATGGGCGAGGAGGGACTCGAACCCTCACACCTTGCGGTACCAGATCCTAAGTCTGGCGCGTCTACCAGTTTCGCCACCCGCCCGGGTTGCGTCGTCGTGCGCTGCACCGTCTTACCGTGAAACGTCCACGGGACGGCAGAGGGCCGGAAAAACAAAAAGGCCCCTCCATTTCTGGAGGGGCCTCGCAGTGAGAGCGGAGGGAATCGAACCCACAACCTATGGATTAAGAGTCCATTGCTCTGCCAATTGAGCTACGCTCCCGGCACTGCCCCGGTTCGCCGCCTGCGCTGCGCGACGTCCAGGTGGCGGCGGTAACTACAGAACGCCGCTGGCTGTGTCAAAACGTTTTTTCGCGCCCCCCTTCATTCCTGTCCGTGGCGATCTGTCTCCGGTGATTTCTGGAGGCGGTGCTGGTCCGCATGCCCATCAACCGGGCCCGGCACGCGACGCGGACATGTGAAGCGAGCCTCCCGCTCCGATGTTCAACATGGCCGTAGCGCGCTGTTCGTCCCCGCCTGGCGGGGCGGCGAGCGTGTGACGGCCCGCGGTCAGTCCCCTCGAGCGCACCGAGCACCCCGCGGCAACCATGCGGGCGGACGGAGGTCGTCCGCCCTTTTCGCGCAGGACGTAGCAGGAGAAGACAGAGATGGAAGCCAACCCCCAGCAGAAGGCGGAAGGAACGGCGAGCGGCCACGGAGGCCAGCACGCAGGGTGGACGCGGGAGCGCGTGGAGCTCGTGAAGCGGACCATCTGCCCTCGCGGCATCAGCGAGGACGAGTTCGCCCTCTTCATCGAGCAGTGCAAGCGCAGCGGCCTGGACCCGCTCCTCAAGGAGGCCTTCTGCGTGGCACGCCGGCAGAACGCCGGCAACCGCGAGCGGCCCAACTGGGTCACGAAGTACGAGTTCCAGCCCTCCGAGGCTGGCATGCTCGCGCGCGCCGAGCGCTTCCCGGACTTCAAGGGCATCCAGGCGAGCGCGGTGTTCGCCGAGGACGACATCGTGGTGGACCAGGGTCGAGGCGAGGTGGTGCACCGCTTCAACCCCGCCAAGCGCAAGGGCGCGCTGGTGGGTGCCTGGTCGCGTGTGGTGCGCGAGGACAAGCTGCCGGTGGTGGTGTGGTTGGACTTCGGCGGCTACGTCCAGCAGACGCCGCTGTGGTCCAAGATTCCCACCACCATGATTGAGAAGTGCGCCCGCGTGGCCGCCCTGCGCAAGGCGTACCCGGAGGCCTTCGGAGGACTCTACGTGCGCGAAGAGATGCCCGCCGAGGACTACGAGTCGCACGCGGAGGAGCATGGCAGCGGCCCCTACGAGGTGCTGGGCGCCAGGCCCGGCCCCCTCAAGGCGTCGTTCTCGCCGCTGCCGGCCCAGGAGCCGCGCGCGTCCCAGGCCGCCGCGGCCCAGTTGGACATCGACGTGCCGCTCCAGCCCAAGCGTCCCCGCGAGTCCCCCCTGGAGGCGGAGGC
>NZ_JAAIYB010000122.1 GCF_010894475.1 Myxococcus vastator | reverse complement strand
ACTGCGCCCCAAGCGCCGACCTCCCCGGGACGACCGCCCCACCCGGCATTCACGTATGCCTCCATGCCAGGTCGCGCCACCACCACCGCCATGGCGTCCAGGTGGGCCAACGTCATCGACGGCGCCACCCCTCCCGCGCGCCCCCAGTCATGAACGGCGGACACGGCCAGCGTGTACCGGCCCCGCTGCTCGGGCTGCCCGAAGAGGAGGTGCTCCATGTCCAGGGAGAACTCCGCTCCCAACAACCGTGCGCCGAGCACATCCGAGGCGAACGCTTCCGTATAGAGCGGGCCAAACGTGCCGGTGAAGATGCCCCCGGCCGGGTGGTAGGCGGGATTCGTGCGGTTGGAGTAGCGGCGGACGAGATGCCCGGAGAGGAGCCGGTGTTCCTCCAGCGGGCCAAACCAGATGCCCATGGGCGCGTTGTCCGAACCCAATAGGAGCCCGCGAACGAGCTGTCCCCAGTCCGAGAGAGAGTCCCAGTCCTCGCGACGCACAGGGGTCCCCTCACCATTCCCGCCCCAAAGACGGAAACGAACGGGTGCCCCCAGGTTGACGCCGAGCTCGGGCCCCCCGTCGAGGATGAAGGCAGGCTCCACCTGCATGAAGCCCTCGTCCTCTCCCACGCCAGCGCGAGGCAGGAGCGCCAGCGTCGTGGCTTCCACGCGCGTCAGGTAGTGCCACTCGCGCGCGGGAGGTACAGACGGGACGGTGGATGCTTCTTCCTCCGGAGCAGGAGGCTCCGAGGCCCATCCCGTCATCGGCAACAGAAACAGCAGCAGCGCGGCCAGACACCTTCGCTTCCTGTGCATACACGCCTCCTGTGCGTGCCCCGGCCTGCGGCGCGCGAAACACACGTCTCCCGGTCGGCCTGACGGCTGGCGCCGTGCCGGTGGTGAATCAGCAGTGGTGAGAGGGATTGAGGGCCGCCGTTAAACGGTCGGCTGCTTCGTCGACGCGCGCCGGGAGCCCGCGCCGGGCTCCGTTGGCACTTCGTCCGGGTGGAGCGCACCCACCGCCGCGCGACCTGCGCCTCCACGGGGCGACGGCGCTTCCGTCGTGCCCTCGTAGCCGCCCCGTCCATTGAGGACAGGGGGCGTGATTCCGCCCTCGTCGCTGGGCACCTCGAAGTCCCAGAGGCCCTCACTGGCGTCCGCGAGCGCCCGCTGAACCTCCCTCAATGCGTCCTCGCGCGAGTAGGGCCCCAGCCGCGCCAACTGGGTACGCAGGAGGACTTCCAGCTCGGTCGCCGTCCCGAAGCGTTCGGCGGGACTTCTGCGCAGCATCGTGTGGAGGATGTCTCGAAGCGGAATGGAGAGCCCTCGCGCGGCCTGCTCGACGTCGCCGGAGCGGAAGGCCATGGCACACCAGATGGCGTCTTCCGCGAAGTCGGGCAGCTCCGCCACCACGGACGCCACCGAGGCAGAGAAGGCCTGCTCCCGCTCCGCCTCCGACATCCGCGCTTCCACTTCTTCGATGCGCACGTGGCCCGGGTCGTAGAGGTGTCGCCCGGTGGCGAACTCCAGCAGCGTCAACCCCAGGGAGAACACGTCGGCCCGCGCGTCCACCACCTCGCCCAGCAGCAGCTCCGGTGCCGAGTAGAGGACCTCACCCTGGGGACGCGGCAGGGACGTGGCCAGCCGCCCCGAGAGGCGAGAGAAGGCCACGCCGAAGTCCGTCAGCCGCACCTCGCCATGAGGCCCCACGCGGATGCGCGCGGGGTTCACATCGCGGTTGACGATGCCCAGAGGGACTCCCGCGTCGTCCGTGCGCGCGTGCGCATAGGCCAGCGCCGCGGCGACCTCCGCGCCCACGTAGAGGATGAACGCCTCGGAGAAGTAGCGCCCGCGCGCCTGGGCGACCGTCAGCAACGTGTTGAGGGACAGCCCCTCCACATGCTCCACCGCCACGCACAGGCCCTGCGCGATGTCATGGAGGCCATGGACGCGGGCAATGCTGGGGTGACGAAGGTACTGCGCCAGCCGGACCTCTTCCTCCAGGCGGGCGCGGGCGCGCAGGTACTTCTCCGTCACGTCCGTGGACTCCGGCGCCGGCAAGCACTTGAGCACCACGCAGTCTCCGAGCCCCTGAGGCGTGCGGAGCCGCGCGAGGAGGAGTTGCTCACCCACGCGCCCCTCCCCCAAGTCCCGGAAGAACTCGTAGGAGGTGTCACCGTGGGTGAACAGGACAACGCTCCCGGCGGGCCGAGAGTCAGACGGATGGGACATGGGCGGGAAGCTCCGAGTGCCCGCGCGAGAGGGATTCGCGCAAAGGCAACCTCAAGGTACCGCCAACCCTTTCCGATTTGAACGACGTGTCAGGTCCAAAAACCCGGAAATCTCATTCACTGTGAGTGAATGAAACAGGCCAGATTTGCAAAGCCCCTTTACATTCCCCAAGGACAACTAGGGCCAACGCTCGACGAGATAGGCAGAAGCAGACTTGTTGAGCTCCATGGCCCCTGGCCTGGAGTTGGGCCCTTTTGCGAGGTACCCATTTCTGCCGATGAGAACGCACACTGGAACGGTCCGACCGTCTGGGAGCCGCGCCTCCGTGTAGCGCCCCACAGCAGCCTCTCCGCTTGTCCAGAGATAGCCCGAGAGCTGCGTCCCTTCAGGGAGTCCCGGATGGTCACTGATGCGCACCACGCCAGTGACAGGGCCGTCAGAGTAGAACCCCCCATCGCCCATGGGGCCGGGTTGGCGGATGTCCAGGGTGAGCATGACCGCCTGCCCCGGTCTCATTCGCAGCCCGTTCTTGTTCGCCCTGTTGAACATCGCATCGCGGGCCTCGGCGGGGCAGTCGCCGGGCGCGGGCCGGACCTGGGCACCAGGGCAGCCGAGGGAGAGCGCGGCGGCGGCGGTCGCACCCGCGCACGTCTTGAGAAACCCAGCCCACGGCGACGGGGGCCAGCTCGGACGGGAGGCCAGCGCCTTTGGCTTCCTGGTGGTGGACTCTGCGGACGGGGAGATTCGGGCGGGAGCGCGCTTCACGGGAGGGCTTTCTTTCTCGACAGGTGCGGGAGGGGGCAAAGCTACCCCAGGGGACGACACGGAGGGCGTCGGAGGGACGGAGGGAGCCACCGACATAGCGGCGCCAGCATCCGTTGACGGGGACGGCGCAGCGGGTTCCTCCATCCGCTGTGCCTGCTGCACCGGGGCCGTGGGGCGCAGGGCCAGGTAGCCCGCCAGTGAGGCCACCAGGAGCGCAAGCACGGCCACGGCGCCCGCCACGCGTCGTCCAACGGCCCGCTTGGGCGTGGAGGGCGGCGCTTCGTCGTTGTGCGCCACGCCCAGGGCAAGCTGCAGGTGCGGCGTGGGAACATGCACCGTCGCCATCCACGCTTCGCCTTCCTCGCGCAGCAGCGCGTCCAACTCGCGCCGCATGACCTCGGCGGAGGGGGCGCGCTTCTCGGGATGGAGGGCGATGTAATGCATGGCCGCCGCGCCCAAGGCAGCGGGCACGCGCGGATTCAAGGCGTGCGGTGCGGGAGGAGGCCACCGGGCACCCATCAGGACATGGGGCGCTTCGCTCACAGGCTGGGGGTTCGTCAGCACGTCATAGAGGCAGACGCCCAGCGCATACACGTCGTCGGTCGCCTTGAACTCGTAGCGCGCGTCCTGGTTGTCCCCGTGCTCGCGCAGGAAGCGCGACGCCTCCGGTGAGCGATAGCGCCGGGTGCCAGGCGGCAAGGGCGTGTCCGTCAACTCCGGAGCAAGCGTGTAGTCCCCCGCGCTGAAATCCAGGATGAAGGGCTCACCATCCGCAGCGCGCACGAGGATGTTTCCCAGCTTCAAGTCGCGGTGGAAGACGCCCCGCGAATGCAGGTGGGAGAGCGCGCCCGAGAGCTTGCCGAACACCCGGGCCACTTCATGCGCCGTGGGGTGCGTCTTCTCCACCCACTCCCCCAGCGTGTAGCCCTCCACGTAGTCCAGGACGATGTAGAGCCACCCCTGCGTCGGGTGCTGCCAACGTCCGTGGGCGTGGACCCGCACGATGTTGGGGTGGCCGCTCACCTGGGACAGGCAGACCATCTCCCGCAGCAGCCGCGCGTCGGCCTGCTCCGAGTCCCCGCTGCTGGCGCGGTGCATGGCCAGCTTCATCGCGAAGCGGTGTCCGTCCTTCTCCACGAGGTAGACGGCGCCGAAGCTCCCCGCGCCCAGCGGCTTCACGACGCGCCAGCCGTCCACCGTCTGCCCGGGTTGCAGGTGCGCCGGACTGAACCCAATCAGCATGGTGCGCGGTTCTAGAACGCAAAGCCCGGAATGAGAAGACGCCGACGCCCCTGCTTGTCGCGCAACTCCAAGCGGAGCGCCGCGCCTTCTGGCCAGGTGGGCGCCCCGGTCTCCACCACCACGCGGGCCGCGCCGCCCGGTTCAATCCGTGGCTCCTTCATGCGCACCGCGAGCACGTTGACGCGGTCGCCACTCACAGCCACGGAGAGCCGCGCCTCCACGGGTGTCCAAGGCTCCGAGCCGGTGTTGCGCACCCAGAGGGCTACCGCCCCCCAGCCACTCGCAAGGTACGTGACGACAGCTTCGGGCTTGAGCCCTTCTCCGGTACCCAGGGCGTCGGTCCTGCCGACCCGGAAGCCCTCTTCGCCCAGAAGACCGGCCAGAATCATTCCGGCCGGGCCACTCGCCACGTTTCGCGTTCGAAGCGCTTCCAACTCGGCGTCCTTCGCCGCACAGGCGGCGCGCACCTCGTCCAGCTCGGCCTGAAGCGCATCCGCGGTACGCGGCAGGCGCGACACCATGACTTGCGCGTCCACCTCGGAAGGGTGCGTGACGAGCGAGAAGACGACGCGAGCAGGCGCCGCGCCATCCGCGAACGGAACGGTCAGTTCCACACCACGCCCAGGCCCCAAGTCCATCGCGGGTTTGAGCACGATGCTGCGCCCATTGACCTCGAACAGCGCGAGTCGCCCCCCAGGGTCCCCAAGTACCACTGCGTCACGGTCCACAGGGGAGTCGAACTCCAGGGCCGTGAGGTAGCCCGGCGCAACGTGAAGCTCCACCGGGTTGTCGGCCGTGGCCACCGAGAGCGATACCCGCCGCCGCTTCAGCTCCCGCCCGCGAAGTCCCTCCGGGGGCTGTGCCGCGGCCGTCAGCCCCACCAGCAGCACAACGGGCAGGGCAAGCCGGGCAAGTGACGAGAACACGCGCGGGCAACCGCCAAGGGGCATGGCGGGACCGTACCAGGATGCGCGCGGCCTACAGCCCTTCTCCGGTTGTCCTGGTGCGAGGTCGCTTCGGCAAACCACAAGAAGTCAGATCACTTGCCGGGTCGCGCCCCTCAAAACTCCCTTCGGAGCACGCGGTCACCATGCGGCATGTGTTCAGGAAGGTCTGGAACAACCGCGCCACGCCTGCCTCCGGCCCGGCCCGCGAATGGGGTAAGAAGGCCCTGGAGCCTGCGCCGCCTCCCCCAGGCCGAGGTCACCCGGGCGGCGTCCCCTTCTCGATGAAGACCGTTCCCAGCCTGCTCGCATGGTCCGCGATGCTGTCCCTGTCCGGGTGCGCGGACACCGGTGATGACTGCGGCCTTGTCCCACTTCCAGGAGGCGCGGGGCAGACGCCGCCCCTGCTGTCGCTGGAGGTCCCCGCGGAGCTCCACGTCCAGCCGAGCCTGCGCGGCGCCTGTGATGGCTCCGACACCTCCCAGGTCCCCGACAGCATCACGGCGGAGGTGTTCGACCCGAACAACCACACCGTGGTCTCGGAGGCGTCCCTCACCGGCGACGGACAGTCCGCCACCGTCCGCTTCACCCCGACGACCCCGGGGCGCCACCACGTCCGCGTCGCCTTCTCCCCGGTGGGCAGCCTCCAGCAGTTCGGCGCCTACGTGTCACGCGCATGGACCGGAGGCGGTCCCACGGTGCTCCCGCTGCCCCGCTGCACGCAACTGGACCGCACCACGCAGGGCACCTGGCTGTGTGACGGCGTGGCGGTGCACGCGGCGACCGCGGCCCAGACGCCCCTCGGCGGCGTCTCCGGCATTCCCGACGTGGCCGTCGCGGGAAATGTCGTCTGGGTCGTGGGCGAGGACCGGGTCCGCCGCTTCGTCGACACCGGCGCGGAGCTCAAGCTCACCGGCTCGCTCCTGCTCAACCAGCGCGACACGGTGAAGGTCATCCAGAGCCGGCTCGCCACCGCGGAGGAGCTGTGGGTGCTCGACTCGGAGCGCCTGCATCGCTTCGCCTTCACGCCGGCGGGCGTCGTCACCGGCGCCGCCCCCACGCCGTGGGGACAGGGCAACCAGATGCCCTTCGGCGTCGACATGGTGCTGGGCCTGCTCGTGCGGCTGGGCCCCGACGCGGTCAGCGTCATCCAGGTGACGCCGGAGCCCGACAGCCACGCGTGCACGTTCCGGCTGGGCCCGGATGGGGCCTTCGTCGCCTCGGAGGCGCCGTGCCAGCGCCTGCCGGGCATGCCCGCGGGCCTCGAGGACGGCGCGGTGTGGACCCGCGTGGACTCCCTGCTCCTGCCGCAGCCAGGACAGACGCTGTACCGGTGGGCCGCGGTGGATGGCGCGCTGACCGAACGAGGCACCCTGGTGGTGGACGCGCCACTCGATCTGGTGAGCGCGCCCCTCCGCCCCGGCTTCGCAATCCCCTTCATCCAGTGGCGGCAGTCACGCGTCGGTGCCGCGGCGCCCGTGGCGCCCGAGTCACTGGGCCCGCTGGGGCTGGAGCTGCTTCCCGGAAACACGGACCTGTCGTCCAGCCCGCGCACCCTCTCGCCCCGCTTCTACTGGGAGGCGGACGCGGGCGACCCCACCCGTCAAACCCGGGTGTACGCGCGGGGCGCGTCTTCGTTGAAATAACGAGACGGTTGGGGCACACACGGACGGAAAAGCGCGAAATGTCGCCTGCCTGCCTCTCGCGATGCCCGGCCTCCGGGTGTAGAGAGGCCAGCGCGCCGCGGCACCACGCGCTCCACCCGACACGCCCGGAGGTGAGCCCCCATGATGGAAAGCCCCCAGAGCGCCGCGCTCTCCATGGAGGAACTGCACGAGGCGTGGCCCGTGCTCTCCGTCGACGAGCGGCTGGAGGGCTTCCGGCTGCTTCCCGCTTCGGTGGCGGACGACTTCTTCCTGGCGCTGTCGGCGCGTGAGCAGGCGGAGGTCATCCTCCACCTGCATCCGGCCGAGCGACGCACCTGGGTCCGGCTGCTGCCCCCGGACGACCTGGCGGACCTGGTGCAGGCGGTGGAGCCCGAGCAGGCGGAGTCCATCCTCTCGCAGCTCGACGACGCCAGCCGCCGCGAAGTCAACGTGCTGCTGGCCTACGCGGAGGACGACGCCGGCGGTCTGATGAACCCGCGCTTCGCCCGCGTGCGGCCGGACATGTCCATCGACGAGGCCATCAGCTACCTGCGCAAGCAGGCGCGGGAGCGGGTGGAGACCGTCTACTACGCCTATGTGCTCGACGCCGAACAGCACCTGCAGGGGGTGCTGTCGCTGCGTCAGCTCTTCCAGTCCGCCAGCGACAAGCGGGTGGCGGACGTCATGCAGCGCGACGTCATCACCGTGTCGGAGGACACCGACCAGGAGGCCGTGAGCCGGCTGTTCACCGAGCACGGCTTCATGGCCCTGCCCGTGCTGGACGCCCAGCAGCGGATGAAGGGCATCGTCACGGTGGACGACATCGTCGACGTCGTCCAGGAAGAGGCCACCGAGGACATCCAGAAGGCCGGCGGCATGGAGGCCCTGGAGGCCCCCTACTTCGAGACCGGCTTCTTCGGCATGTTGAAGAAGCGCATCGGCTGGCTGCTGGTGCTCTTCCTGGGGCAGATGCTCACCGCCACCGCGATGAGCAGCTTCGAGGACGAAATCGCCACCGCCGTGGTGCTGAGCCTCTTCGTGCCGCTCATCATCTCCTCGGGCGGCAACTCCGGCAGTCAGGCCTCCACGCTCATCATCCGCTCGCTCGCGCTGGGCGAGATGCGGCTGCGGGACTGGTGGCGCGTGGCTCGCCGCGAGCTGCTCTCCGGCCTGGTGCTGGGCCTGGTGCTGGGGGTGGTGGGCCTGGCGCGCATCCTCATCTGGAACTCCATCACCGGCGTCTACGGGCAGCACGCCTTGCCGCTGGGCATCACCGTCGCCCTGTCCGTGCTGGGCGTGGTGACGTTCGGCACCCTGGCCGGCTCCATGCTGCCCCTGGTGCTGCGGAAGTTCGGCTTCGACCCCGCGAGCGCCTCCGCCCCCTTCGTGGCCACACTGGTGGACGTTAGCGGCGTCCTCATCTACTTCACCGTCGCCAGCCTCCTGCTGCGCGGTACGCTGCTCTGAAGCGCCGGGGCCCGTGAGGCCGCGGCTTCGCGGGAGACACGGCCATGCTTCACCTGACCTCACGGCGCACCCTGGACCTGGAGGCGCCCGTCACGCCAGGACGTCCTGCACACGTCACCGCCTTGAGCGGACTGGTCCGCGCGGGTGACTGGCTCTACACCGTCGCGGAGGAGCCGCTGCACCTGGCCGCGTTCCCCCTGTCGGCGCAGAGCCCCGGTCATGGCGTGGTGCTCTTCGCGAACCACCAGCCCGACGAGCCCGTCTCCCTCAAGACGTCGCGGCCCGACCTGGAGGTGCCCTGCCTGCTGGCGCCCCAGGGCAGCACGCCCCACGGTTCGCTGCTGGTGCTGCCGTCGGGCAGCTCCGCGGGCAGGCAGCGCGGCGCGGTGGTCGCCCTGGGCGCGGACGGCACCCTGGCGGGAGACGCCCGGGCCGTGGACGTCACGGCGCTGTACACCCAGCTCGGCCGGGAGCTGGGACCGCTGCGCATCGCCGGGGCGGCGATGTCGGGCGGACTGCTGCGGCTGCTCCAGCGCGGCAGCGGCGAGCCCGGCACCGACGCCCTGGTGGACCTGGACGCGGAGCGGGTGCTGCGCGGCCTGGAAGCCGGCGCGCTGGGCCCGGACGTGGTGCGCATGACGCGCCGCTGGGAGCTGGGACACGCCGGAGGCATGCGGCTGTCCTTCACGGCGGCCTCGCCGCTTCCCGGCGGGCGGATGGTCTTCACCGCCACCGCGGGGAGCACCGGCCCGGCGGCCACCGTGGGCGGCTCCGTCGTGGGCGTGCTGGCGCCGGATGGCTCGCCGCAGTTCCTCGACGCGCTGGACGGACACCTGTCGGTGACGGGCGTGGATGCCCGGGTGGAGCAAGGCCGCGTGCGGGTGCTCCTGGCGGCCCTCTCCGAGGATGGGGCGAGCCCCGCGACCCTGCTGGAAGCGACGCTGGACGTCCCGGCGTAGGGCGGCGTGTCCGCCCCGCGTCAGTCGTGCTCGTGCGCGGCTTCCTCGGGGCGGCCACCGACGGCCTCCAGCGACGTCCGGGCCGGGCGGACGCGGTCGAAGGCCACCTCGCGCTGACCCACACCCGTGGCGGTGGTGTTGGCGATGCGTCGGCGCGCCCGCGCGATGTAGTCCTGCACCAGCGCGGGGTCGGGGTGCGTCTTCAGCGCATCCACCCAGGTCTCAATGGCCTTCTCGTTCTCCCCCGCGTCGGCGCGCAGCTTGCCCATCTCGAAGAGGGCGTGCGGCGCCAGCTCGGAGTCCGGGAAGCGCGTGCGCAGGTCCGCGAAGGTGCGGGAGGCCTCCTGGCGGCGGCCCTCCATCATCGCCAGGGCCTGGGCCTGGAGGTACAGGGCGTCATCCACGTAGGCGCTCGTGGGGAAGCGCTCCATGATGCGGCGGGTCTCCAGCTCGCACTGCTGATAGTCGCCCAGCTCGAAGTAGAGCTTGGTGACCAGGTAGTGCAGCTCCGCGCCCTGCGGTGGATTCAGCTTGAGGGCCGCGGTGAGCTGGTCGATGGCGCCGCGCACGTCGCGGTAGTGCACGCGCAGGAGGTCCGCCAGGATGATGCGGGCCTCGAGCGCCTCCGGTGACTCGGGGCACTGCTGGATGAGCTCACGGTAGACGCCTACCGCCTCCTTCACCTTGCGCTGCTCCAGCCAATAGACATCCGCGGCCCCCTTGAGGGCGCGCGCGCGGAGCACCAGCGCCTCCGGCGAGGAGTCGTGGCGAGTCGCGTCGAAGGCCTTGCGGTACTCGACGAGCGCCTCGTCGGGCCGCTTCTCGAAGGTGGCGTCACGGGCCCGCTGGAGATGGTCCACGGGCTTGTCCCGGCACGCCGTGGCGGCCAGGGACAGCACGGCGAGCGCGAGCCGCAAGGACTTCATCAGTCACAGGCCTCCGGCGTCACGGTGACGCACTTCGTGTCCTGACAGCGGACGCAGACCTCCACCGGCGAGACATCGGTGACGCAGACGTTGACGCGCGAGGTGCGCGGGCAGTCCTCCGACGTGACGCAGCGGTAGGGCTCCCCGCCATCACGCGTGATGTCGCTGGCCGTGGAGCCACAGACCTCCAAGTCGTTGCATCCGAAGAGGCCCACCGCGATGGCGGCGAACGCTCCGCACCAGGCGCGTCTCACAGCGGCGGTTGTACCCGGATTCGCCCGCGTCGTCACGGGCGCCCGCGCCTGCTTGCCTGGCGTCTCCACCTCCGCGGGAACCGCGTTTGCGATTCTGGGACAGGGATGTCAGGTGTGTCATGGAGCACCCGGTGTCAGGGCCGTTCTGGGCGCTCGCGTCAAGGCGCCGCGGGGTGATGGCGGCGAAGCAGCGGCGGGGACATGCTGGGCCCATCGCCGCAACGACACACATGACGCTTCCATCCCATCCAAGAGCCGTCATCACCGGCGCAGGCAGCGGCCTGGGCCGCGCGCTCTGCGAGGAGCTCGCACGCCGAGGGGCCCGCGTGCTCGTCACCGACCTCGACGCCGCCTCCGCGGAGGAGACGGCGCTGCGCGTCACCCGCGCGGGAGGCGAAGCGCACGTCCAGGTCTGTGACGTCACCGAGCCGGCCCAGGTCGAGGCCATGGCCGACGCCGCGGAGCGCGCCCTGGGCGGCGTGGACCTGCTGGTCAACAACGCGGGGGTCGTCAGCGCGGGTCCGGTGGGCGAGCTGTCGCTCTCCGAATGGAAGCGCGTGCTGGACATCAACCTGTGGGGCGTCATCCACGGCTGCCATGTCTTCGTCCCCCGGCTGCGCAGGCAGGGGTCCGGCCACATCCTCAACATCGCCTCGGCTGCGGGGCTCGTGTACGTGCCCGACCTGGCGGCCTACAACGTGTCCAAGGCGGGCGTGGTCGCGCTCTCCGAAACGCTCCACGCCGAGCTGAAGGCCACTGGCATCGGCGTCACCGTGGCGTGCCCCAGCTTCTTCCGCACCCGGATTGCCAGATCGGGCGCCTACGCCAACGACACGCTTCGCGCCCTCGCCGTCGGGATGATGGACGCGGCCCGCCTGGGCCCGGAGGTCATCGCGCGCAGGCTGCTCAAGGCCGTGGACGCGCGAAGCCTCTACACCGTCCCCATGGCGGATGCGCGCTGGGGCTGGCGCCTGCGCCGCATGTCCCCCAGCCTCTTCCTCCGCGCCGTCGCCGCGATGGACCGCTCCGCCCGCGCGTGGCTGCTGCGACGACGCTGAGCCGCTTCAAGGCGCTGGCCGATAGCGCCGACAGCAGCGGCGCTCGATGAGGCCCGGCGGCGGATTGCCTTCCTCGCCTGGCCTGCGGACAGGCGGCATCCAGGTGCGCGCCTCGTCCTCCCGGTCCAGGGACTCACGCCAGCCGCCCCGCCCGGACGCCGCTCATCACCGGCAGCGACCGCTCATGGAGCATCCGGAGCGCGTGCACGCCCGGGGCGTACCTTGTCTTTCGCGGCACTCACCCCTCCCGACCAGGAAGCCCTTCATGCTTTGTCGCCACGCCCTTTCGTCGCTGTTCGTCCTGTCGCTGCTCTCCGGTTGCGCGTCCACGTCCGGTGCCGCGACTTCGGAAGCCACCGCCTCCGGGCCCACGGCGTCCACCGCGCCCGCGCCCTTCCGCGTCGAGCGCTCCGGCCAGGGCCGGCCGGTGGTGTTCATCCCCGGGCTCGCGTCGTCGGGCGAGGTCTGGCGTGAGACGGTGGCGCACCTCGGCGGCCAGTACGACGCCCACGTCCTCACGCTGGCCGGCTTCGCGGGACAGCCCGCGCTGCCCGGGCCCTTCTTCGAAACGCAGCGCCGCGCGGTGGCCGAGTACCTGCGTGAGCAGGGCCTGGAGAAGCCCATCCTCGTGGGCCATAGCCTGGGCGGAGTGCTGGCGCTCGCGGTGGCCGCGGACGTCCCCGAGCGCGTGGGCGGCGTGGTGGTGGTGGACAGCCTGCCCTTCCTCCCCGCCGCCATGTATCCCGGCGCCACCGTGGAGAGCAGCCGCCCCCACGCCGACCAGCTGCGCACGCAGCTGCGGACCCAGCCCGTCGCCCAGCGCAATGAGATGCAGCGGCAGACGCTGCGCCGCTACATCACCGACGCGTCCAGGCAGGACGTCGCCTTCCGCTGGGGAAACCAGTCGGACACCGAGACGGTGGCCCTGGCCATGTACGAACTGATGACCACCGACCTGCGCCCGGAGCTGCCGCGCATCAGCGCGCCCACCCTGGTGCTCGGCTCATGGATTGCGCTGAAGGGCCAGGTGCCGCGTGAGACAGTCGAGGCCGTGTACAAGGGCCAGTACGCCACGCTCTCCACCGCGCGCGTCGTCATGCACGACACGGCCCGCCACTTCATCATGTGGGACGACCCGGCGGGCTTCTTCCGGGCGCTGGACGGCTTCCTCGGCGCCCATGCGCCCGTGGCCCGGGTGGAGCCGCGTCCGTGAGTGTGGTGGACTCGCGCGGCCTTGAAGCAGGGAGCCCTTGAATGAAGTCCTCGTCGGCGCGCACCTGGGCCTATGTGGCCTGCCAGGTCGGAGGCTGGGGCTTCTACGCCACCTTCAACTCCCTGCTGACGCTGCTGACGCCCAGGCCCGACATCTGGGCGTCCTGGTGGGTGCTCTGCTCGTGCGGAGCGCTCATCACGCACCTGGCGCGCCTCGGGTTGCCCCTGCGAGCGTGGGCCCGGCTGCCCGTCTCCCGGCTGGCCCCGCGCGTCTTCCTCACGGCGGTGGGCCTGGGCGTCACGCAGAACATCGCGGCCTTCGGCTTGAGCACCTCCGTGCTGGGGGTCTTCACGCCGGATGACGCCTCGCCCATGGGCTTCCTCATCAGCGGCTTCATCTGGACGGTGATGATGACGCTGTGGCTGCTCCTCTACTTCGGCGTTCACGCGGTGGAGCAGGCCCGGGCCATGGAGCTGGAGCGCTGGAAGCTGGAGGCCGCGGCCCAGGCGTCGGAGCTGCGCTTCCTCAAGTCGCAGCTCCAGCCGCACTTCCTCTTCAACTGCCTCAACAGCGTGCGCGCCCTCATCTCCGAGGACCCGGCCCGCGCGCAGCAGGTGGTGACACGGCTGTCCACGCTGCTGCGGCATGCGCTCACCTCCCGGGAGAAGGAGACCGTCCCGCTGGCCCAGGAGCTCCAGGTGGTGCGTGACTACCTGGAGCTGGAGGGTGTGCGTCTGGAGAGCCGCCTGCGCGTTCGCGAGGACGTGGAGCCGGCCGCCCTGCACCTGTCCGTGCCCGCGATGCTGGTGCAGACGCTGGTGGAGAACGCCATCAAGCACGGGGTGGCGCAGCTGCCCGAAGGCGGCGAGGTGGCGGTCTCCGCGCGCGTCCAGGAGGGCGTGCTGCTGCTGGAGGTCTCCAACACCGCCACGCCGGCCGCGCGCCCCGTGGAGGGCAGCGGCGTGGGCCTTCACAACGCGAGTGAGCGGCTGCGCCTCCTGTGCGGCGCCGCCGCCTCGCTGCACCTGGACCGCACGCGGACGTCCTTGACCACCGCGCGCGTCCGCATTCCCCTGCCCCTGTCATGAGAGTCCTCATCGCTGACGACGAACGACTGGCCCGCGCCGAGCTGCGCCGCCTGCTCGCGGCCTTCCCGGACGTGGAAATCGTGGGCGAGGCCACGCACGTGGACGAGGCGTGCCGCCGGGTGGAAGCGCTGTCGCCGGACCTGCTGCTGCTCGACATCCAGATGCCGGGCGGGACGGGCTTCGACGTGCTCGAGCGGCTGGAGGAGCCCCCCGACGTCGTCTTCACCACCGCGTATGACGCCCACGCCGTGCGCGCCTTCGAGGTGAATGCGCTCGACTTCCTGCTCAAGCCCATTGAACCGGAGCGGCTCGCCACCGCGCTGGAGCGCGTGCGGGAGCGGGGCCGCGTGGCCGCGGTGGAGCCCGCGCACGGACAGGCGCCCGGCACGCCGCTGGAGCGGGTGTTCGTGAAGGAGGGTGAGCGCTGCTGGCTGGTGCAGCTCGCGCAGGTCCCGCTCATCACCTCCGAGGGAAACTACGCGCGGCTGACGTTGGACGGACACGCGCCGCTGCTCTTGCGCTCGCTGACCTATCTGGAGGAGCGGCTGGACCCGGCGCGCTTCTTCCGCGCCAGCCGCCAGCACCTCATCAACCTGGACTTCATCGAGTCCCTGGAGCCTGGGCCCAGCGGCACGCTGGTGGCGCGCCTGCGCGGTGGCCGCGAGGTGGAGCTGTCCCGCCGCCAGTCGCAGCGCTTCCGCGAGAGGCTCAGCGTCTGAGCGCCGTCAGTTGTTGCCGCGCCGCGCCTTGCTGGAGGTGAGCACCGCCTTGTCCACCGAGGCGACACCCCTGGCGCGTCGCTTGAGCTGACGCGCGCGGTCCTCCTGCTTCTTGTAGTGCTTCATCATCGCGACCATGTGCGGGTCGGAGGTCTCGCAGTGCAGCTGCGTCACCTCCTGGTGGCGGCGGCCCAGCTCCTGCCACGTCTGGAGCATGGCCTGGTTGCCCAGGAGCCGCTCCTCGACGGAGTCGAGCACCGCGTCCATCGCCTCGCCTTCGGCCTCCAGCGCCGCGAGACGCTCCTGGGCCTCCTGAGAGGGCGACATGCACCCCGTGCCCAGCAGGGCGAGTCCCATCACCATGGTCAGCCCGAGCCACCTCCGCCGAATCCCCACGTCGCCTCCCGCAGTGTCTCGCGCCGTCCACCGGCCGCTGACGCGAAACGCAAGCTAGGGAGGCACCCCCGGGGCGACAACCCGCTCAGGCAGCAGAGGCAGTCGTTTTTTCAGCAGGCGACGATTCCCGACACCCGCGGCGCGGGGGGCAGGTCGGCAGCGGAAGGGCGCGCGCGCACACCCGCGTCCAGCCAACGACGTGCGCACGCCCGCGCACTGTCCGGTGATGGCTACTTCGGCACGGCCTTGAGCGACGCCTTGCCGTCCTTGATGACGACCTTGAACTCCACCGCCTTCGCGTTGTGCTGCTTGAGCAGCTCCGGCACCTGCTTGCGCAACGTGGCCGCCACGGACTCGTAGGACAGCTTCGACGTGTCCTCCTGGCA
Source organism: Myxococcus vastator (assembly GCF_010894475.1). GTDB lineage: Bacteria > Myxococcota > Myxococcia > Myxococcales > Myxococcaceae > Myxococcus > Myxococcus vastator. The sequence goes on along the minus strand of NZ_JAAIYB010000122.1, from coordinate 3,602 downwards.
GCGCCGCTTCGCGGTGACGTACGCGTCGTAGACGGCACGCAGCTTGTCGTCCGCCATCCCCCCGCCGCTCGCCGTGGGAGGCCGGGACGCGGTGGAGGGAGGTGGCATGGCAGCGGGCCGCGACGGAGGCGGCGTGCTGCTCGCTCCGACGGCCGGCGTCCTCGCCGGAGGCGGCGTGCTGGCCGCGGCGCCCGGTGCCTTCGCCGCCATGCCCGGCGGCGCCACCGACGTGCCATGCGCAGGCGTGCCACCCACCGTGGGCAGACCGCGCGGCGGGGTCCCCGCCACGGGCGCCACGGAGGGAATGCCCGTCAGCGGCGCCACGGCGGGGGTGCCACGCAGCGGCGTGCTCCCCACCGCGGGCGTGCCCTTCGACGGCGTTCCATCCGGGGCCTGGAGGAAGCGGGCGGCCACCTGCGGCTCGTTGACGGGGCGGGGGCGGCTCAGCTCCTCCACCTCCTCGAAGTCCATGTCGGAGATGTCCTCCGGCAGCTCGACGACGCCCTTCTGGCCCGCCGCGACTGGCGAGCTGGCCTTCCGGCTCTCCGCGCGGCGGCGCGCCTTGAAGACATCCCGGCGATAGGTGCCCGCTTCAATTTCCTGGAGCGTGCGCACCCACAGCCGTTCGTACGTGAGGAACTTGTTGTACAGGCTGGCGACGCGGAACTTGGCGGAGGTGCTGCGGATGAACGCGCCCTTCAGCTTGTTCAGCCGCTTCTTGAGGTCTTCGTGCGCGCGCGACGGCGCCTGACGCTCGTTGCCCAGGAAGTACTGTTCGTAGAGGTTGCGGAGGACGGCGACCTCCGCCTCCAGGGCCTCGCACTCCTGGAGGACGGCCTCGCTGGAGCCGGGGTCGGCCGAGGTGGACCTGCCAGCGAAGCTCTTGGATGCGGACTGTCGGGCGTCGGGGGGCGGCATGACTCCTCAGAGTGTCCCCAAGAGGCCCGCGCGATTCAACCTCACGCAGCCGAGGGGGTAGGCCCCAGGCTTGCCGCCTCGCTCTCCCGGCGGCGGCCTTTCTGGGCGAGCAGCACCGCGCCAAAGGTGAACATGCACAGGGAGATGAACTGGCTGGTGGAGACATTGTACCACGCCTCCAGCGGCACCGCCGAGGCCAGCTCCCCCGCCCCCAGCGACTGGAGCAGGCCGTGCAAGGTGCCTCGCTCCACGTCCCCCCGGAACAGCTCCACCGTGCTCCGGAGCACCGCGTAGGCCATCAGCCACAGCGCCAGGACGTGGCCATGGAAGCGGCGGTAGCGCCGGGCGTACAGCAGCCCCACGAAGAGCACCACCTGCCCGACGGACTCGAAGAGCTGGGTGGGGTACAGCCCCAGGGTGTGGCCCTGCTGCGCCACCCAGTCAGAGATGCGCACCGCGCCAGGCGCGGCGTAGTGGAAGATTTCACCCGTGGCCTCCACGACGTACCGCGTGTCCTGGAGCTGGGACGAATAGGCCAGGCTGGACGTGTTGCCGAGCCCGCCCAGGAGGTCCTGCGCCACCCCGCTGCCGGGGAAGTGCACCGCGGTGGCGGCATGCGCGGGCGCCACGTCCCCCCAGCAGCACCCCGCACTGAAGCACCCCAGGCGGCCCAGGCACTGGCCCAGCGACACGGTGGGGATGCACACGTCGGCGAGGCGCCAGAAGTCCAGGCCATTCATCCGCGCGAACACGAACGCGGCCACGGACGCGCCCATCAGGCCGCCGTAGAAGACGAGCCCTCCGCCCAGGGAGAACACCTGCGTCCAGTCACGGGCGTAGTCCTGCCAGTTCACGAGCACGAAGAGCAGCCGGCTCCCGCCGATACCACCGAGCAGAATCCAGACCGTCATGTCCATGAGCTGCTCGCGCTTCTTCGGCCCCTCCACGTCCACCCACGCCCCGTCCTTCAGCGCCAGCGTGCGCCATTCGTCCTGCGCCAGCCGGCCCGCCACCGTCACCGCGGTGGTGAAGCCCAGGGCCAGCAGCAGGCCATAGGTGTGCACGGGGATGCCCTCGCCCTGGGCGCCCGGAAAGGCCCCGGGCGGCAGCGAGTACCGCAGGGCGAACCAGGCCAGCACCGCGCCCACGAGGCCATACCCCACGGCCCGCAGCAGCCGGTCTTGTGAGGACACCGGCGCGCGCGTGCCCGTCCGGGCATCCAGCGCGCCTTCGGCGCTGCGCCAGCCGTTGAAGACGACGTAGCCCACCGTGCCCGCGGCCAGCGCGTACAGCAGGAGCTGCGACCAGAGCGAAGTGAAGGTGAGGTGGACGAGAACGGGGAGCATGGCGACGAAGGCTACCCTCGTTGCGCGGGCGGGACGACCCGCATGCGCGCCTTCAGGCCCGCCCGGCTGCCTGGGCCGGCTTCTCCTTGCGGACGAAGGAGTCGACGATGAGCATGCCCACGCCAATGCAGATGGCCGCGTCGGCGACGTTGAAGGAAGGCCAGGCCACCTTGTCGAACCAGTGGGCCTCCAGGAAGTCGATGACGAAGGCCCGGGCGACCCGGTCGATGTAGTTGCCCAGCGCGCCGCCCAGCACCAGCGGCAGCCCCCACAGCGCCCACTTCTCCTCCGGGTCCGTTCCAGACAGCTTGCGGAAATAGAAGGAGATGAGGAGCACCGCGGCGATGCTCACCACGTGGAAGAGCGGCACCCGCGTCTCGGGCGGAAGGCCGCGGAACATGCCCCACGCGGCGCCCGGGTTCTCCGCGTAGCGGAGGCGGAAGAACGACTCCGAAAGCTCGATGTGCCGGCGGGGCTGGTAGTGCAGCCCGTTGAAGCCCTGGGGGGGCGGGGCGGAGTACATCGCGGCCAGGCGCTCGCCCAGGCGCTCCTTGCCCTCCATCTGGGTGGTCAGCTCGCGGACGACGACGTACTTCGTCCACTGGTCGAGCGCGATGACGCCAAGGGTGACGGCGAGGAGGATGAGGTATTTGCGCGGCACGGGCCGGGACTTACACCAGCCGCCGCCCGCCCGTCACGGATTGGGGCGCTTCGTCGTCCGCAGCGAGTCCAGCAGCATGAGACTCACCCCGACGCTGATGGCCACGTCCGCCACGTTGAAGGTCGGCCAGCGCATCCCCGGCTGGTTGCGCCAATGCCAGTCAATGAAGTCGATGACGTAGCCGCGCAGCAGCCGGTCCACGAAGTTGCCCAGCGCTCCGCCCGCCACCAGCGCCAGGGACACCCGGGCCAGCCGCTGCTCCGCGGGCATGCGCCGGTACATCACGAAGATGAAGCCCATGGCCACCAGGCTCACCACGAGGAAGAAGAGGCGCCGCACGCCGTCGGGCATGTCGCCGAAGATGCCCCAGGCAGCGCCCGGGTTCTCCACGTAGCGGAAGTGCCAGTAGTCCTCGATGAAGCGATAGGGCCGCAACACCCGGAACGGCCCGTCCTCGGGCGGCGGGCGGTTGTCCAGGTTCCGCTCGGTGACGAAGCCCGTCACCCGCGCCAGGCCTTCCCGCCCATCCAGGGCATCCGTCAGCCGGGAGACGGCCAGGTACTTGGTCACCTGGTCTGCGGCGAGCACCGCGACAATCACGAGGAGGAGGAACCGATGGGAGACTTTCATGTCGCGCGCCCTCCTCTATCCCGCCCCCCGTGTCCTGACAACGAAGA
>NZ_JAAIYB010000121.1 GCF_010894475.1 Myxococcus vastator | reverse complement strand
GATGGTGGGGTGGAGGCGGGGCCATGGGCAGGGCGCGAGGCAAGAGTGTCATCCTGTTCGCCGCGCTGGTGTGCGCGCTGGTGGTGCCAGCGCAAGCCACCGGCCGCGAGCGGAACCGGCTGTGGGTGGAGTCGCAGAACCGCGCGCTCCAGAAGCAACGCTCCACGCTGAGCGACGTGGCCCGGCGCGCCATGCCCTCCGTGGTGTCCATCACCACGCAGCAGGCCGCCGACATGCAGGCCGCCGCCGCGGGAGAAGACGCGCAGAAGGGCATCGGCTCCGGCTTCATCATCCATCCGGACGGCTACGTCCTCACCAGCGCGCACGTGGTGGAGGGCGCGGCGGAGGTCATCGTCTCCGTCCTGCACCCGCGTGGCTACGTGGAGGAGTTCGAGGCCATCATCGTGGGCGAGGACGCCCGCACCGACTGCGCGCTGCTGAAAATCGCCGCGCCCCGCAAGCTACCCGTGCTGAAGCTGGCCTCCGCGTCGCACGTGCGCTCGGCGGACTGGATTGTCGTCATCGGCAACCCCTTCGGGCTGGCGCACTCGGTGACGGTGGGCGTGGTCAGCTACATGGGCCGCACGGACGTGACGCCCAACGGGCGGGACGGCGACTTCGACTACATGCAGATGGACGCCTCCATCAACCCGGGCAACTCCGGCGGGCCGGTGTTGGACCTGCACGGCGACGTGGTGGCGGTGGCCAACGCCGTCAACGTGGCGGGCCAGGGCATCGGCTTCGCCATCCCCATCGACATCGCGAAGACGGTGATTCCGCACCTCAAGGCCCACGGTCGCGTGCGCCGCGGGTGGCTGGGCATGAGCGTGCAGGACTTCTCGCCCGAGGTGGCCGAGGCCTTCAACCTGCGGCGCGGCCGAGGGGTGGTGGTGACGGACATCGTCGAAGGCGGTCCGGCCGAGCGCGCGGGCCTGCAGGTGGGCGACGTCATCGTCAGAATGGACCAGCGGAGCGTGCGCCGCGCGCATGCGCTGCGCTGGCAGGTGGCCGCCCGGGGCGTGGGCCGCGACGTGAAGTTCCAGGTCCACCGGCTGGGGCGCCCGATGAAGCTGACCCTCAAGCTGGACGAGATGCCCTCCGAGGAGACGCCCCTGCCCACCATGGCCAGCACCGGGCCCGGGCGGCACGCGGGGGCCCCTCAGCCGGTGCTGGACGACCTGCTGTCGCCGGTGCCTCGCTCGAAGAGCCGCCAGGCGGCTCCGCCCTCGGGGGAAGCAGGCCCAGGGACGGGGGGTTCTGGACAGGACGCCCCCGCGCCCTGAAGTCCGGGAGGGCCCGCGTGGACCCCTGGTTTCCCGGCCTCCTTGCGTTCGGGGGTCATGGGCGCTAGACAGTGCGCCTTTTTCCGTACCCTTGCGGCGGGTCCACCTCGGTGTGGCGCCGCGACTTCGCATCGTTTCGCAGGAGAGTTTCGCAATGGCCGAGGCCCAGACGACCCCGAAGCGCACCAGCTGGCCGCGTTTCGCCAAGAGCAATGGCAAGAAGGCGTGCACCGTGGAGGGCTGCAAGCGCCCCTACCGCGCCAAGAACTACTGCTACTTCCACTACAAGCAGTGGCGCCAGGGCGACCTGCCGCACAGCCGTTACCGCACCTGCTCCAAGCCGGAGTGCCGCGTGAAGACGTTCAAGGCCGGCCTGTGCGAGAAGCACCACGGCGAGGCCTTCAAGAAGGACGCGGCGTAGACCGCGACTCGCCGTCGGCGCCGGGGCGGCCTCTTCCTCAGGGAGAGGCGCCCCGCGTCACCGCGCGCTCCAGGTGCTTGAAGGCCGTGAGCCACAGCTCCGCCTCGCGCTGGGTCAGCCGCGCTCGCATCAACGTCTGCTCCAGCTCGTTCAGCACGTGCTGCGGCGCCTGCGGGTTGAGGAACTCCGCGCGCAGCATGACGTCCCGCATCCGCTTCGCCAGCGCCCCCAGCGTGCCCAGCTTCGCGCCCGGCGCCTCCTCCACCGCGGCCGTGGGCGTCAGCCCCTGACGGTGGCAGAGGTACAGCAGCACCGCGGACGACTGCGCCAGGTTCATGGACGGCTGCACCGCCGACGTGGGAATCGCGAGCACGTCCGTGCACCGCGCCAGGTCCTCGTCGGACATGCCCCGCTGCTCGCCGCCGAAGACGAGCGCCACGCGTCCGCGCACGCTCTCCTCCGCCAGCCGCCGCATGGCCTCCTCCGGCGTCAGCACGGCGCGGCCCTTGAGCTGGGTACGAGAAGTCGTGCCCACCGCGTACACGCAGTCCTTCAGCGCTTCGCCCAGGTCGGACATCACCTCCATGCCCCGCAGGACGAAGTCACTCTTGACCGCGAGACGCTCCGCGCCCTCGATGGACTTCAGCACCGGCTCGGACAAAATCAGTCGTGAGTACCCGAAGTTGGCCATGATTCTGGCCACGGCGCCGAGGTTGTCGGTTGAACGGGTCTGATGAAGGACAACGGTGAGCTGCTCCCCTGGCCGCATGCGCTGAGTTTAGCTGGTTGATCCCGAAGCAGATCGGTATATTCCCCGTTGATGCGTCGCTGGCTCCCTGGGTTGCTCCTCTCTCTCGTGACGGTCCTCACCGCCTGTGGTGAGGTCGGTGCACCTGTCCGTGCCACGGTGAGCGCGCGGCAGGCCCTCACCAACCCGCCGGAGTTCCTCGAGTTCGAGTCTTCGTCGACGCGGCTGGAGCTCTTCCGCGAGGTGGCCCGGCAGTCCGTCGTCGAGGCCGGGCAGGCGGCCCAGGCCCTGGTCCTCTTCCCCGTCAGCCGACAGGGCGAGCTGCTCGCTGCGCCGGGCTTCGACCCGAAGATGGACCTGTTCCAGGCCCCCGACGCGGGCGCGCCGCTGGAGCTGGTGTTCGAGTCTGGCGGAGAGCGTTGGCCGGATGACCGCCGAGAGGGCCTCCAGGGCCTCTCCGAGCGTGAGGCCGCGGAGCTGGTGGCCCGCACGCTGCTCGCCCACTGGGGCATCGCGCCCAGCGGCGCGGTGCAGGTGGACCGGGCGTCGGGCGCGCCATACGCGGTCGCTTACGTGGATGGAATCCTGCGCATCAACCCAGCTTTCCTCTACCTGGCAGCGGCGTACGGTCCTTCTTCCCTGCCCGCTTCGCTCCAGTAGAGTCGCGCGCCTCAAGTCAGGCCCCCTTGCCTCTCGCCCTTCCCGCGAGAGAGGGGCCGCGAGGCGACAGTGAATACCTCCGCACTTCACGCGCAGCTTCCCCTCACCCTCCAGCAGACGGACCTGCCCGCGCTCGGCCAGCACTACCGAGGCAAGGTTCGCGAGACGTACCGGCAGGATGACCGGCTCATCCTGGTGACGACGGACCGCCTGTCCGCGTTCGACCACATCCTCACCACCATCCCCTTCAAGGGCGAGGTGCTCAACCGGCTCTCCGCCTTCTGGTTCGAGCGCACGAAGCACATCGTCCCCAACCACGTGCTGGACGTGCCCGACGCCAACGTCACCGTGGCGCGCGCCTGTCAGCCCTTCGCCGTGGAGGTGGTGGTGCGCGGCTACCTCACCGGCAGCCTGTGGCGCGACTACCAGAAGGGCGCGCACACCGCCTACGGCCTGCCCTTCCCGGACGGCCTGCGTCAGGACGAGTCCTTCCCCGCCCCCATCATCACCCCGTCCACCAAGGCGGAGTACGGCCTGCACGACGAGCCCATCTCCGAGGAGGCGCTGCTGGCGCGGGGCCTGGCCACGCCTCGTGACTGGGCGCGCATCTCCGAGGCCGCGCTGGGCCTCTTCGCCGAAGGGCAGAGGTGGGCGCGCTCCCGCGGGCTCATCCTCGTGGACACCAAGTACGAGTTCGGCAAGGTGGGCGACACGCTCTACGTCATCGACGAGATGCACACCCCGGACTCCAGCCGCTACTGGGTGGCGGACGAGTACGAGGCGCGCTTCGCGAAGGGCGAAGCGCAGCGCATGCTGGACAAGGAGAACATCCGCCAGTGGCTCATCCGCGAGCGGAACTTCTCCGGCCAGGGCACGCCGCCGCCCATCCCCGATGACGTGCGCGTGGACCTGGCCGCGAAGTACGTGGCCGCCTACGAGCAGATAACGGGCGCGCCGCTGACGCTGGAGCCGGGCGACGTGAAGGCCCGCATCGAGCGCAACCTGCGTGAGAAGGGCTACCTGAAGTAGCCCTCCTCCGGCACCGGCACGGGGCGCCTACGCGCTCCGGCCGAAGACGCGCTGGAAGACGTCGTCCATGTGGCGCGTGTGGTAGCCCGGGGAGAAGCAGTCGGAAATCTCCTCGGGCGTCATCATCTTCCGCAGGTCCTCGTCCGCGAGCAGGGCCTGCCGGAAGTCGAGGCCTTCCTCGTACAGCTTCATCGCGTTGCGCTGGACGATGACGTAGGCGGCCTGCCGGTCCATGCCCTTGCGCGCCAGCTCCAACAGGAGGCGCTGCGAGTTCACCACGCCGCCCAGCAGGTCCAGGTTCTTCTTCATCTGCTCCGGGTAGACGCGCAGGTCCTCCATCAGCCGCGCGAAGCGGATGAGCATGAAGTCCGCGAGGATGGTGGCGTCCGGGCCGATGACGCGCTCCACGGAGGAGTGGGAGATGTCCCGCTCGTGCCACAGCGCCACGTCCTCCATGGCGCTCACCGCGTAGCCGCGCAGCAGGCGCGCCAGGCCGGTGAGGTTCTCCGACAGAATCGGGTTGCGCTTGTGCGGCATGGCGCTGGAGCCCTTCTGCCCCGCGGTGAAGGGCTCCTCCGCCTCGCGCACCTCGGTGCGCTGGAGGTGGCGAATCTCCACGGCGAACTTCTCGATGCTCGAGCCCAGCAGCGCCAGCGCGGTGAAGAACTCCGCGTGCCGGTCTCGCTGCACCACCTGGCTGGAGGCCGGCGCGGGCTTGAGGCCCAGCTTGCGGCAGACGTGCTCCTCCACCGCGGGCGGAAGGTGCGCGAAGGTGCCCACCGCGCCGGAAATCTTCCCCACGGCGATGCTCTCACGCGCGTGCTCCAGGCGCGTGCGGGCGCGGCGCAGCTCGTCGTACCAGATGGCCAGCTTGTGGCCGAAGGTGATGGGCTCCGCGTGGATGCCGTGGCTGCGGCCCATCTGCAGCGTGTGCTTGTGCTCGAAGGCGCGCTTCTCCACCGCGGCCATGACGCGGTCCACATCCTTCAGGATGAGGTCCAGCGCGTCGCGCAGCGTGAGCGCCAGCGACGTGTCCAGCACGTCCGACGACGTCATGCCCAGGTGCAGCCAGCGCGCGCTGGGCCCCACCCGCTCCTCCATGAAGGTGAGGAAGGCGATGACGTCGTGCTTGGTGGTGCGCTCAATCTCCTCGATTTTCGCCGCGTCCTCGGGCGTGAAGTCGCCCGCGCGAGCAAGGCAGTCCCGCAGCGCCTCGCGGGGCGCCAGCCCGGCCTCCACCATGCCCTCCAGGGCGGCGAGCTCCACGTCGCGCCAACGGCTGTAACGGGCCTCATCGGACCAGAGGGAGGACATCTCCTGACGGCTGTATCGCGGAATCACTCGTAGACCTTCACGGCAAAGTCCCGCCGCGCCGCGAGCCGGAGGAGTTCCAGCACGGCGTCGGAGGACGGACCCAACTTCCTGGCGGCGGTGAGATTGAGAGACAAGTCCAGCCCCTCGGGCTGAACCACCGCCAGCGCTCCTGGATTCACCTTCTCGTGGATGATGCGGTTGGCCAGCCGCCCGGCCTGCTGGCCAATGGCCGTGGGGCTGGGCGAGAGCGCCAGCGTGGCCCCTTCCTTCACCTGGCTGGGCGTCAGCGCGGCCAGCGGCACCCGGTGCGCCGTCGCGAAGGCGATGAGCGCCTGGACGACGGCCGCGTTGCCCACCGTCTTGTCCGCCACCATCAGCAGCGCGTCCACCTTGCCCACCGCGCCGTCCAGCGCCTTCTCCGCCCGGCCCCCCGCCTTCATTTCCAGCGGGAGGATGGACATGCCCTTCGAGGCCGCCGCCGCGCGGGCCTGCGTCACCGTCGCCGCGGAGAACCGCGGGTCATGCAGGATGCCCACGCGCTTCACCTTCGGCGACACGGCCTTCAGCGCCTCCAGCTCCGGCCCCATGTCGCTGGTGAGGGAGATGCCGGTGACGTTGGCGCCGTCCAGGCCGTACTTCTCGTAGTAGGGCACCATGGCGAAGAGGACGGGCACGTCCTCGCCCAGCGAGCGCCGGGCGGCGTTGGCGGCCAGGGGCCCCAGGGCCAGCACCAACGCGGGCTTCTGCGCCGCCAGCTTCTTGAAGAGCCGCGCGGCCGCGCCCGCGCTTTCGTCCAGCATGACCTCCTGCACGTCCGCCCGGGCCTCCGCCGCGAACCCGGCGATGACGGAGGCATACGGCGCCAGGTGGGCGGACTTCACCGCCACCACGCGGGGGCGGGCCGGCTGCTGCGCCCCGGCCACCGCCGGCAGCAGCGCGACGAGGAGCGCGGCGACGCAGCCCCTCATTGCCGCACGCTCGCGCAGCAGCGGAAGCCCACCGCCTTCGAGCGCTCCGTGGGCACGCCGTTGCTCCGCGCCGAGCAGCGTGACGCCGGGTCCGGCTGGTCGAAGGCGCCGCCCTTCAGCGCGTAGCCCTGGCCGCCCCAGCGGGTGGCCGTCCACTCCGCCGCGTTGCCCGCCAGGTCCATCACCGCGTAGCCCGACTTGCACCGCGCGAAGCGCCCGGAGACCGCCAGTCCCCCGGAGCTCGCCGCGGTGTTGCACGCGCCCACGGCCTGCTCCTCGCCGAAGGGGAACCGCGAGTTGCCGGGGCCCTTGCATGCCTTCTCCCATTCCTCTTCCGTGCAGAGCCGCTTGCCCTCGCGCTCGCACGCTCCCCGCGCCTCTTCCCAGGCCACTGCCACCTTCGGCATCGCGCCAGCCTGGTTGGGGAATTCGTACTCATCCACGCAGAAGGAAGACACCTGGATGCTCGCGACGGGGCGCTCGTCCGGGCTGGCCAGTGCGTCGTCGTCGCTCCGGCCCATCTTGAAGGCCCCGCCACTCACCAGCCGCATGCCCGCGGGGCATCCCCCCACGGGGGCCGCTACCGCGGCCGCGCCACCGGCCCCGGCGGCAGGCGCCTGACCACGAGCCCCCTGCCCTCCGGACTTCTGCAGCGCCTTGATGGCCAGGAAGCCCCCGCCCGCGCCCAACGCCAGGCAGCCGAGGACGAGCAGCGCCAGCCTCAGCATGGAGCGCTGGGGCTTCGCCGCGCGCGTGGCGGACCTGGTGAGCACGGCTCCGCGAGGCGCGGCGCGAGCGCTGGAGCCTTCCGACGCTTCACCCCGCTTCGCGCCGGAGCGAGCGCCCGGGTCCGACACCTCCGAACCCCGGCGGCGGGTGCGAAGATTGGAGTCCTCGGAGGCACGGCCGCGGCCACGGCTGCCGGTGTCCTCGGCGCCGCCTTCCGCGCCGTCGCGAGCCCGTGAACGGGAGCGGCCCACCGCGGGCGCGGCGTCCAGCGTGGGCGCGGCGGGGCGGCCCGCGGGCACGGCGGGTGCCTCGTCCAGGGTCATCGCGCTGGAGCGGCCATCCGTCACCGCGGGGGCGTCCACCTGCGTGGGCGCGGCGGAGCGGCTCAGCGCGGCCTCGGACTCCTGCGCGGACGCGGCGCCACGCTCGCTGGCGTCCTCGGAGTCCTTGCGCGCCGGCGCGGACCGGGAGGGCGCGGGCGGAGACGACACGGGCCGCGAAGCGCTCCCCTGCGCCGAGGGTGCCGCCTTCGCGGCGACGGGCGGCGCGATGAAGGGCAGCGCCTGCTCCGTCAGGTGCTGCGGCGCGGACGCAGACGCGGGCTTGCCTCGGCCCATGATGGCGGCCAGCGACGCCGCATCCAGCGGCTGCGTGGCATCCGGCGGCGGCAGATCCGGAATGGACGCGGGCGGACTGGGCGCGGCGACACCGGGCGGAGGAGGCAGGTCCTCCTCCTGCACGGCCGGGAGCATGCCCGTGGGCACCGGAGGCGGAGGCCTCGCCGCCTGCCTCGCGGTGTTCGCGGCCGACGAGCCCGGAGGGGCCGGGAGGCTCCGCGCGCGCGACACCACCGCGGCCGGCGTGCGCGCCAGGATGTTGGAGAACTCGGTGAGGAACTCACCCGCCGTCTTCGGACGGGCCAGCGGGTTGAAGTTGAGCGCGCGCCGGTACAGCGCCTCGATGGAGGTCGGCAGGTCCGGGTGGTGCATCGTCAGGCCGGGGATGACGCCGTCCTCGGGCACGAGCCCGGTGAGCAGCTCCCCCACGATGACCGCGAGCGAGTACACGTCCATGCGCGTGTCCAGCTCGCCCCCGCCCACGTACTCCGGCGCGATGTAGACGTCCGCGCGCTGCCCCTTCTGGGCCTGCACGAAGGGCAGGTGTGGCACGGCCAGCCCCAGGCCGTAGTCCGTCACCTTGAGCAGGTCCGGCAGGACGATGACGTTCTCCGGCTTGAGGTCGGAGTGCGGCCCGAAGCGATGCGCCGCGTCCAAGGCGGCCGCCATCTGCGACAGCAGCGGCTCCACTTCCTTCAGCGAGAAGAGCTGCCCCCGCGCGGTGCGCTGCTCCATCATCCGGCGCAGCGTCATGCCCTCCAGCAGCTGCAGGGTAATGAAGGGCCGGTCCCCATCCACGCCCTCCTCGTACACACGCAGGAGGTTCGGATGGTTGAGCTTCTTGGCCACGCGCATGGACAGCGAAAACTGCATGCGCTCCTCGGGCTGCTGCACCAGGCGCGGGTGCACGGCCTTGAGCGCCACTTCGACGTCAATCTCCTCGTCCTGGGCCCGGAAGACGAAGCCCATGGGTCCGGAGCCCACCACTTCCTGGATGGCGTAGCGGCCGGCGACGACGTCCCCTGGCTTGTAGGGTGCGCCGTCCGCGTTGCGCCGGCGAGCCGCCCCGGCGGGAGGACGCGCCGCGGCATCGTGCTTCAGCCCACAGGTGGGACAGGTGTCTTGGGAGGCAGGAACGAGGCTGCCGCAGCGGTAGCAGAGCAAAGCTGGCGTACTCCAGGAGGCAGTCGGGGGGCCACCTCGGGGGAAGCCCAGCCTCTTATTCTGCACGCTCCCCTGTCATCAAGGAACGCCGAGCGCGGAAGTCAGCGACTAGCGGCCCGTGGACCCAAAGCCATTTCCACCCCGGGAGGTTTCCTCCAGTACCTCCACCTCCTGGAGGGCGACGGGTGGCACGGCGGCCACCACCAGTTGGGCCACGCGGTCGCCCCGACGCAGGGTGAAGGGCTCGTTGGAGAGGTTGACGAGGATGACCTGCACCTCTCCCCGGTAATCCGCGTCCACCGTCCCCGGCGCGTTGAGGAGGGTGACGCCATGCCGCAACGCCAGGCCCGAGCGCGGACGCACCTGCCCTTCGTACCCAGCGGGTAGCGCGAGCGCGAGCCCGGTGGGCACCGCCAGCCGCTCCAGGGGCCCCAGCACCCGCTCCCCGTCGATGTCCGCGCGCAGGTCCAGGCCCGCGGCCAGTGCCGTCTCGTAGCGGGGAAGTGGCAGGGGCTCCGCATGGGTGCGCACGCGGCGCACCTTCACCGTGAGGGGGGAAGACATGCGCTGGGACTAACACAGCTGCCGCCGCCTCGTGCCACGGCGGCGTGACAACCTGGAGCGTCAGGCCTCATGGCGCGGCGCCCTTCGCCACGGACCGCAAGGCGGTGCGGAACTTCAGCGGGTCCATGGGCCGCGCCGCCAGCTCCAGCTGGTAGTGCAGGTGGGGACCGGTGGAGCGGCCCGTGTTGCCCGAATGCGCCACCCGTTCTCCCCGGCTCACGCGCTGTCCCACCTTCACCAGCAGCTCCGAGTTGTGACAGTACGCCGTCGTCACGCCCCGCCCGTGGTCCACCACCAGCACGCGGCCATTCACGGCGTCCTCGCTGGCACGCCGGACGACGCCGTCCGCCACCGCCACCACGGGCGTCCCCACCGGCACGCCCAGGTCCACGCCGGTGTGCAGCTTCCGGCGCCCCAGCACCGGGTGGTAGCGCTCGCCGAAGGGACTCGTCACCCGCGCGCTCTCATGGACGGGCCACGCCAGTCCGAAGGCGGTGGCCAGCGCCAGGGCCTGTGCGGCGCCCACGGACGCGTCCTCGAAGCCCGGCGGGAGCTGCCCCGACAGGCGCTCCAGCGTGGGCGCCCCACCCTCCGCCGCCACCCGCTCCAGCGCGTAGCGCGCGGGGACTCGGCCCGCGAAGAGCGCCGTGAGCCGGGCCTCCGCTCCTGGAAAGTCCTTGGACAGCGCCGTGTGCAGGCCGCGCGCGGCCACCGGGCCCGCCTGCGAGTCCAACAGCGACGCGGCGGGGATGCCCAGCTCCGCCGCCAGCTCCAGCGCGGGCTTGCGGGCCTTCGCCTGGGCGCCCTTGAGCGCCAGGTGGGTTCCCCAGGCCAGGGCCTCCGCGTCCGTGAGGGCCCGCGACAGGGGCACGTCGGGAGCCACCAGTGGCGCCGACAACGAGGTGCCACTGACGCCGTCGTAGTACGCGAGCAGGGGCCGCGCGGTGCTGCGCGTCCCCGTGGCCCAGGCCGTGGCCTTGCGCACCAGCGCGCCCGCGGGCGTGTGGTGGTACGCGGCCCACAAGCACAGCGCCGCCATGCAGAAGTCCAGCAGTCCTTTCGCCTGGCGCGGGAACATGGGCACCTACCGGAAGAAAGACAGCAAGGGCGTCGCATCCACCACCGCCGCAACGGCCAGCGGCACCACCACCGCGCAACCCAAGAGCCCGCGCCGCAAGGCCGCCCTGCCCCCGGCGTCCTCACACACCGCGTCCGCGTGTTGGAGGTTGCGCAGCACCGCGCGCCACCCGAGCGAAACCAGGACGCCCACCAGCGAGGCCACCGCCAGCACCCGGGCCACCACGTCCGCCGCGCTGTCGCCGAAGAGCTCTCGCCAGGAGAGGTACACCGAGCCCTGGATGAGCCGGGCCACCGCGCACGCGCCCGCCAGCGCCACGGCCGCCGTCGCCAGAGGCCGCAGCCACCGCATGGGCGTGGGCTTGCGCAGACACCGCGACCCCAGCTGCCGCCACGTGGGACGCGCGGCCTGCTGGGGCTCCAGCACCGCGCGCCACGCCTCCGCCGGAGCCGGTGCGGCCGCCTCGCGGTAGCCCAGCGCGGGCAGCGCCAGCACCACGTCCGCCGCCAGCTCCCACGCGAGCGCGAGGAAGCGCGCAATCCGGGTGCGCTGCTCCAGCGACACCCACTCCACCAGGGGCGCCGTCAGCGCGTAGCGGCCCACGAGCGCGTCGAAGCCCGCGTCCACCCGGTCCACCAGCGCCAGCAATCGTTCATCCAGCGTGTCCGCCGCCGAGTGCACCCCCACCGCCACCAACGCGACCAGCCCCAGCGGCATGAACGCCCAGCGGAAGGCCCCTAGGAAACGGGAGACGTCCGCCAGGAAGGGCGTGGACGACGACGCAGGCGGGGGTCGAGGTGGCAAACAGCCTCCTTGCGGATGGGGCTCGCACCTCAACGCACGGCCCGTCCGGAAGTGTCTAAGCCACCCCGGCCCGAAACGAAAACACCCCCTCCCGCGCGGTGGCGGAAGGGGGCGTCATGAGCGCCGGGCGCTCCGTGAGGGAGCCCGGGCTTTCGGGCACTAGGCCTTGGCGTCCGGCTGCGTGGGCGCGGGCGCGGGCTGCGCGGCGGCCTCACTTGCGGCGGCGGCGGCGCCCTGCTGCGCGGTCCGCTCCGCCATGGCCTCCTTGCGCGACAGGCGAATCTTGCCCGTCTTGTCGATGCTGACGACCTTCACCAGCACCTCGTCGCCCTCGTTCAGCACGTCGGAGACGCTCTTGACGCGCTTGTCGGACAGCTCGGAGATGTGGATGAGGCCGTCGGTGCCCGGGAACAGCTCCACGAAGGCGCCGAACTCGGCGATCTTGCGCACCGTGCCCGTGTAGATCTTCCCAATCTCCGCCTCGCGGGTCAGCGCCTGAATCATCGCGATGGCGGCCTTCACGGCGTCGCCGTTCGCGCTGGCGATGTCCACGCGGCCCGAGTCCTCGATGTTAATCGCGGCACCCGTGCGGGCGATGATGTCCTTGATGACCTTGCCGCCCGGCCCGATGACGTTCTTGATGAACTCGGGACGAATCTGGATGGTGGTGATGCGCGGCGCGTACTGGCTGATCTCCTTGCGGGACTCGGCCAGCGTCTTGAGCATCTCCCCCAGGATGTGGAGGCGGCCCTGACGCGCCTGCTCCAGCGCGCGGCTCATGATTTCCGTCGTGAGGCCGGTAATCTTGATGTCCATCTGGATGGACGTGATGCCCTTCGAGGTGCCGCACACCTTGAAGTCCATGTCGCCCAGGTGGTCCTCGTCGCCGAGGATGTCGGAGAGGATGGCAATCTTGTCGCCCTCCTTCACCAGGCCCATGGCGATACCGGCCACCGGGGCCTTGAGCGGGACACCCGCGTCCATCAGCGCCAGCGTGCCGCCGCAGACGGAGGCCATGGACGAGGAGCCGTTGGACTCCAGGATGTCCGACACCAGGCGCACCGTGTACGGGAAGGACTCGCTCTTCGGAATCATGTTGCGCAGCGCGCGCTCCGCCAGCGCGCCGTGGCCGACTTCACGGCGGCCCGGGCCCCGCAGCGGCTTCGTCTCGTTCACGCTGAACGGCGGGAAGTTGTAGTGCAGCATGAAGCGCTTGAACGCCATGCCGCCCAGCATCTCCAGGCGCTGCTCGTCATCGCTGGTGCCCAGCGTGGCGACCACGAGCGCCTGCGTCTCGCCGCGCGTGAAGACCGCGCTGCCGTGGGTGCGCGGGAGCACGCCCACCTCGCACGTAATCTGACGGACCACGTCGTGGCCACGGTCGCCGATGCGGCCCCCGTTGACCGTCATCTCGCGCATGTGCTCGTACTTCAGGTCCTCCACCACCGACTTGGCGTGCTTCTCCACCACCGGGGTGTAGCCGTCGCCCAGCTGCTCCTTGAGCTTGGCGAGCGTCTCCTTCTTCGTCTTGCCGAGCGCCTCGTAGCGCGCGCCCTTCTCCTTGATGCCGTAGCCCGCCTTGATGCCGTCCATGGCCAGCTCGCGCACCTTGGCGCGCAGGCCCTCGTCCACGGCGGCGGGCTTGTCGAAGGCGCGGACCTGCTTCTTCAGCTCGCGCCGCAGCTCGTCCTGCAGGTCCAGCGCGGGCTGCGCCGCCGTGAAGCCGAAGTCGAGCGCCGCGACCATGTCGGCCTCGGAGACCTCCTCCGCGCCACCCTCCACCATGACGATGGCCTTGCGGCTCACCGCCATGATCAGGTCCAGGTCGCTCTGCTCGCGCTGCTTCGCGGTGGGGTTGGCCACCAGCTGACCGCCGACGCGGCCCACGCGGACGCCGGCGATGGGGCCGTCGAACGGGATGTCGGACACCCACAGCGCCGCGGAGGCGCCGGTGATGCCGTGGATGTCACCCTCGTTCTCCGGGTCGGAGGAGATGACGCTGGCGATGACCTGCGTCTCGTACGCGTAGCCTTCGGGGAACAGCGGGCGGCAGGAGCGGTCGATCAGGCGGCTGGCCAGCGTCTCCTTCTCCGTGAGGCGGCCCTCGCGCTTGAAGTAGCTGCCGGGGATGCGGCCGGCCGAATACAGCTTCTCCTGGTACTCCACCGTCAGGGGGAGGAAGTCGATGTCCTTCTTCTCCCGGGCGCTCACCGCCGTCACCAGCAGCATGGTGTCGCCATAGCGGACCACCACGGAGCCGTCGGCCTGCTTCGCCAGACGGCCCACTTCAATGCTCAGCTCGCTCTCGCCAATCTTGACGCTCTTCTTCAACATGTCCGTGCCTCTGGATTCGTCAGGGCGAAGACCCCACCGCGCGCACCCGGTCCGAGAAATGGACCCGGCACCCCGGGAGGGCCCTCGGGGTGTTTGAGCGGTCACCAGGGCCTCAAGACAGGCGCCAGTTGAGGCAACCGCCAGCATGTACTGCGGAGGGCGCTTGCGGAGCGCCGGAGGGATGTCTCGGAACTTTTGATCCCTGGTCGCAGGGGCCGACCCCGGTCAGCCCCTCCGAACGGAAACCAAAACCTCCGCAGCCACCACTCCCTTGCCCGCCTCCACCCACCGCGCTTCGACTGCTTCACTTCACAGCATGACTGCCTATGTCTTAAACGCGCGGGGCGCTGGTTTCTGCCAGCGCCCCGGTCCTGCTCAACTGCCTACTTGCGGATGCCGAGGCCGTCGATGAGCTTCTTGTACCGCGCGACGTCCTTGGACTTCAGGTAGTCCAGCAGGCGGCGGCGCTGACCGACCAGCTTCAGCAGACCGCGGCGGGAGTGGTGGTCCTTCTTGTGCGTCTTGAAGTGCTCGGTGAGCATGGTGATGCGCTCGGACAGCAGCGCCACCTGGACCTCGGGGGAACCCGTGTCCGACTCGTGGGTCCGGAACTTCGACACCAGCTCCGACTTACGCTCCTGGTGCAGCGACATGAGGCGCTTCCTTGCCCGCTCCGGTGGAGGTTGCTGCTCGCGTCACCACGGTCCGCGGAGGGGTACAGACCGGGTGCATCCTTCTAACGAGCGGGGGGGCTTATAAGCTTCACCCCCCGTGGGGTCAACCATCGACGCCTGCCCGTGAGGAGACGTACAGCCACAACCCCGAGAAAAATCCCGGCGTTACACCAGGACGCGCAGGTAGCGCAGGCGGCCACCCGCCACTTCGGCCACCGCCAGCAGCGCGTCATCCGGGCCCATGACGCGCACCCGTCCGGCCTTCCCAGCGGGGACCTCCACCGGGACGCCGTGGGAGACGCGCCTGGCGTCGGCGGCGCTCACCCGCACCTCCGGCAGGTCCACCAGCGCCTGCGACATGGTCATCAGCCGACTGGCCAGCGCGCCCTCCTTCAGCAGCGCCGGCACGTCCGCCAGCGGCAGCGCCTGCGCCAGGCAGAAGGGACCACTGGCGGTGCGCCGCAGCGCCTCCAGGTGGGCACCACAGCCCAGCGCCCGGCCCACCTCCTGGGCCAGGGTGCGCACGAAGAAGCCCTTGGAGCAGCGCACCGACAGCTGCAGGCGCTCCGCGGAGAAGTCGCGCAGCACCAGCTCGTACACCGTCACCTGGCGGGCGGCGCGCTCCACTTCCTCGCCCGCACGGGCCAGCTCGTAGAGCCGCTTCCCACCCACCTTGACCGCCGAATACATGGGCGGAATCTGGTCGAAGGTGCCCCGGAAGCGCGCCAGCGCGGCCTCAATCAGGGCGGGCGTCAGGGCCGGCACGGGCGCCTGCGCCGTCACCTGCCCTTGCGCGTCCAGGGTGTCCGTCTCCGAGCCCAGACGCACCGTGGCGTCGTAGGCCTTGTCTCCCTCGGTGATGAAGCCCGCGACCTTGGTGGCTTCCCCCAGGCAGAGCGGCAGCACTCCGGTGGCCAGCGGGTCCAGCGTCCCCGTGTGGCCCACCTTCTTCAGGCGAAGCAGCGAACGCACCTGGCGGACCACGTCGAACGACGTGGGGCCGGTGGGCTTGTCAATGACGAGGACGCCGTCCATGGCACGCCAATCGTGGAGGCCCAGGGCTGGACCTACCAGCCTTCCTTGTTGCGGACCTCGCGCAGCAGCCGGTCAATCTTGTCACCTTCGCCCACCGATTCGTCGAAGGAGAAGAAGATTTCCGGCGACACGCGCAGGTTGACGGCGGACGTCACCTCGCGGCGCACGAAGCCCTTGGCGGCTTCCAGGCCCTGCTGCGTGTCCGCCCGCTCCTGCTCGCTGCCCATCATCGAATAGAAGACACGGGCCACGCGAAGGTCCGGGGAGACCTTCACGCCTGTGATGGTGATGAAGCCGATGCGCGGGTCCCTCAGCATGCCCCGGGTGAGCAAGTCACCAATGGCCGCCTGGATTTCCTGCCCCACGCGCTCCGGTCGGGAATGCGTCGTCATTTCTTCTCCCAGTCTCGCGGGTTGCGCAGGGAACGGGCCCGAGCCCGCGCCTCGTCGAACGTCATCCGTCCACCGCTCGACGGAGACGGGCGGCCCGTGCCGCCGTCCATGCCGCCTTCATGGCGGCTTTCCCACTCTCCCAACCCCTCCGCCTCCGCGAGCGAGCCACGCTCGCCGCGCATGAAGCGGGCAATGGCGGCCTCCGACTGCGCCGCCGCCTGCTCCGGGGAAAGGTCCAACTCCTCCGCGCCCTCATCAACGGCCCGCGCCGAGAAGGAACCTCGCGAGGCCGCCTGGCCACTCGCGAAGAGCTGATCCCCGAAGCCGAGGATTTCCGTCTCCCGCGACAACAGCGGGGCGACATACATCTCCTCGACGAAGTGGATGACCTTCTCCAGCTGCTCGTCCACGTGGCGACGCTCGTTGCCCACCACCGCGAGCGCCAGCGAGGCCTTCTGCCAGAGGTCCTGGTCATCGACCTCGGCCACCGCCACGTTGAAGCGGGCCTTGAGCCGGTCCGTCACCCGGCGGAGCACCTGCCGCTTGGACTTCAGCGAGCCGCTGTCCGGAATCTGCAGGGTGAGGCGTGCGACACCTACGAACATAAAAGTCCCCCATTGCCACGGGTAGCCCCGCCCGAAGGCGGTGGCAACCCGGGCATCAGCACCCTGGGAAGATGGGGTCTTCCCAGGGTTTCGGGAGGCGCCGGGACTCTCCTGCAACTAGGCGAGGCTCTGCCGAGTCTCTTCGATCTCGTAGGCCTCGATGATGTCGCCCGGCTTGAGGTCGTTGAAGCTCTCGATGCCGATACCGCACTCGAAGCCCTGCGCGACTTCCTTGACGTCGTCCTTGAAGCGCCGCAGCGACGCCATCTTCCCGGAGAACAGCTGCTTGTTCTCGCGCATGAGGCGGACGAAGGCGCCGCGCTTCATGACACCGTCCAGCACCGCCGCACCGGCGATGGTGCCCAGCCGCGGCACGTTGAAGGTGTTGCGCACCTCCGCACGGCCCAGCTTGCGCTCGGTGCGGATGGGCTCCAGCAGCCCCTCCATCTCGTTGCGCACGCCGTCGATGAGCTCGTAGATGATGGAGTAGCTCTTGAGCACCACTTCCTGGGCCTTGGCCGCCGCCTCCGCCCCGGACTCGGGGTTGACGTTGAAGCCCAGCACGACGCCCTTGGAGGCCGCCGCCCGCATCACGTCGCCCTCGGTGATGGCGCCCACACCGGAGTGGACCACCTCCACCCTGACCTTGTGGGTGGTGAGCTTCTGGACGGCCTGCTTGACGGCCTCGGCCGAGCCCTGCACGTCCGCCTTGATGACGACGCGCAGCTCCTTGGGACCGCCGCCCGCCTTCGTCTTGGCGAACAGCTGCTCCAGGGACTCGCGGCTGACCTTGGACAGCTCGGTCTGCCGCTCCTTCATGTTGCGGTGCTCGGCGATCTGCTTGGCCGCCTTCTCGTCCGCCACCACGTTGATGGCGTCACCCGCGCTCGGCACACCGGACAGGCCGACGACCTCGGCGCAGTAGCCCGGCTTCACTTCCTTCACCTGCTCGCCGCGGCTGTTCGTCATCGCGCGGACGCGGCCGTAGTGCGAGCCGGTGACGACGGCGTCACCCAGCTTCAGCGTGCCTTCCTGCACCAGCACCGTGGCGACCGGGCCACGGCCGCGGTCCAGCTTGGCCTCGATGATGGCGCCCACCGACGGACGGCTCGGGTTGGAGGTCAGCTCGAGCACCTCGGCCTGGAGGGCCAGGTTCTCCAGCAGGAGCTCCAGGTTCTCCTTCGTCTTCGCGGAGACGGGAACCATGATGGTCTCCCCGCCCCACTCTTCCGGCACGAGCTCGTGGGTGGCCAGGTCCTTCTTCACGCGGTCCAGGTTCGCGCCCGGCACGTCCATCTTGTTGATGGCGACGACGATGGGAACCTCCGCCGCCTTCGCGTGCTTGATGGCCTCCACCGTCTGGGGCATCACGCCGTCGTCCGCGGCCACCACCAGCACCACGATGTCCGTCACGTCGGCGCCACGGGCGCGCATGGACGTGAAGGCCTCGTGGCCCGGCGTGTCGAGGAACGTCACGTCACCCCGCGCGGTGGTGATGCTGTACGCGCCGATGTGCTGGGTGATGCCACCCGCCTCGCCCATCGCGACGTTGGCCTTCCGGATGGCGTCCAGGAGGCTCGTCTTTCCGTGGTCGACGTGGCCCATGATGGTGACGACCGGCGGACGGGGACGCTCGTTCTCGGGACGGACCTCCACCTCGGGCAGGTAGTCCTCCACCTCGAAGCCGACGCGGTCGATCTTCCAGCCGTAGTCGCCGGCGACCATCTCCGCGGTGTCCGCGTCCACCATCTGGTTGGCCGTGGCCATCTTCCCCATGCCCATCAGCTTCTTGATGAGCTCGGCGCTGCGCACACCCATGCGCTGGCCCAGGTCGGACACGGAGATGCCCTCCTGCAGCTTGATGACCTTCTTCTCCTCGGCCATCTGGGTGATCTGCGTCTTGGCACCCTTCTTCGTGGGCTTGCGCTTCTTGCCACGGATGGGGATGGTGACGCGGCCCCAGACCATGTCCGTCAGTTCCTGCTTGGACACGCTCTGCGTATCACCGGTGGTGCGCTTGCGCTGGCCACGCTCCTTGTTCTTGGAGACGTCCACCAGCTCGCGGCCGCGACCCAGGTGGTCGGGGACGACCTTGTACTCACGCCGCTCGGGGATGCCCGTGCGGCCCGGCGCCATGGGGTACTGCTTGGCCTGACCGGCCGTGGGCGTCACGCGGCGCACCTGGATGAGCGGGCGCGAGATGACGACGGCCTGGGTCGCCGTGGGACGGGCCGCGCCCGTGGGCGACACCTGGGCGTGCGGCACGCCGCCGACCATGATGGTGGGGCCCTGCGGCGTCGGCGAGGCCGAGGCCGAGGCCTGCACACCCGTGCCGGGCGCCGCGGTCGGACGCACCGGGCCCTGACCGGGACGCCCGGCGCCCTGGTAGGAGCCCGGTCCCTGGTAGGACGGACGCCCACCCGGACCACCGGGACGGCCACCCGGGCCACCCGGACCACCGGGACGGCCACCGGGGCCACCCGGACCACCGGGGCGCCCCCCCGGGCCGCCCGGACCACCGGGACGGCCACCCGGACCACCCGGGCCACCCGGACGACCACCACCGGGTCCACCACGCTGCTGGTAGCCAGGCGCGGGGCCCCGGGAGACGACGGTCGCGGACGAAGGAGTGCTCGGAGACGTCCGGACTGCCGGCGGTACCGGTGAGCGTGGGGGGGGTTGGGGCAAGGTGGTGCTC
>NZ_JAAIYB010000120.1 GCF_010894475.1 Myxococcus vastator | reverse complement strand
GGCATGGGCATGGGCTTCGGCATGGCCCAGCAGTTCATGAACCAGCAGCCGCAACAGCAGCGGCCCCCGGAGCCCGCGCCCGCGGCGCCCCCGGCGGACACGCGCAGCCCCGCGCAGCGCCTGAAGGAAATCAAGGAGCTGAAGGACGCGGGCGTCCTCAGTGACGAGGAGTACAACGCGAAGCGCGCGGAGCTGATGAAGCTCCTGTAGTCCGCTTCGTGCACCCACGCGGTACCCAGAGCCTCCGTCCGACACCGGGCGGGGGCTCTCGTGCGTTCCCCGACGTGTACCGGGGCTGGATGGACCTCAACCATTCCCTGCGCTACACAGGGGGCGCCGCGGTCGTCGTGCGGTGTGCGTTTCGGGGCGCCTCACCTGGGGCTCGGAAGGCGTGCGCCGAGCACGGGCGCGGATGGGACGTGTCGCGGGAGGGGTGTATCCCCGCGGGCCGGACGTCCCCGTGCCAGCCATGCTGGCCGTTGGTTCCCAGGGAGACAAGGCATTGAGGACGTTTCGTTACAAGTCCCGCGCGGCGCTGTGGGCGCTCACGGTTTCACTGGTCGCCTGCCGTGAGGACGTTCCGCCGGCCGCGCCCATCGAAGGTCCGCGGGAAGAGCAGTCCGTTCCGTACGTGTCCATCGACGGCATGGACAACGCGACCGGGCTCCTGCGGGGCACCATCCAGGGTCAGGGTGACATCAAGGCCGTGGAAGTCTACGTGGACGGCGTGCTGCTCGGCTGGGCCGAGGTGCACGGTGACCAGTGGAGCATCCAATGGCTGCCCGCCGCGAGGATGCACTCCATCGAGGTGGTGGCGCATGACGGTTCAGGCACGCCGGCCCGCGCGTCGCTGGCGCTCCAGCCGCTGGACTTCGACACGCCGCACGCGCTCTATCAGGCCGCGTCCCTGCTGACGCTGCCCACGAGCGAGTCCGCGACGACGCGCTACACGCTGGATGGTTCGACGCCGACAGCCGACTCGCCCCGCTACACCTCGCCGCTGGTCCTGATGCGCTCAGCGGGCGAGCCCGCGCCCCTGTCACTCATTCCCACGAATCCCCCGGAGACGCCGGTGGACTGGCGGTGGCTGCCGCCCCGCGGGCCGGTGGGCCGCGCCGCGGTGGTGCGGTTCCAGCAGTTCCAGGACGCAACGCCCGTGGGCGCCTCCGGCACGCGGAGCTATCTCATCGACAGCTCACATGGTCCGTTGCCGGTGATGTCCCTGACGGTGGACGCGGAGCACTTCTTCGGCTTCGAGCACGGCATCTACGTCCCCGGGCGGATTCACGCGGAGGACCCCCTGCCGGACTGGATATGGGGCAACGGCAACTATCACCAGAGCGGCAAGGACTGGGAGCGCCCGCTCCACGTGGAGTGGTTCGAGGTGGACGGCCAGCCGGTGATTTCGCAGGGGGCGGGGGTGCGCATCCACGGCTCGGGCAGCGCGGCGCTGCCGCACAAGAGCCTGCGCCTGTACGCGAAGGAGGACTACGGGCCGAAGACGTTCCGCGCGGCGGTGTTCCCCGACGAGAGGCTGGGCGAGTACACGCGGCTCATCGTCCGCACGTCGGGCCAGGACCTGCTGTACTCCAAGATTCGCGACTGCGCGCTCCAGGGGCTGCTGCGGGAGACGGCGCTGCACCTGCAGGCCTGCCGCCCCACCGTCCTGTACCTCAACGGCGAGTACTGGGGGCTGCATGAGCTGCGCGAGCGGTATGACGAGTACTACCTCGCGTCGCGCCACGGCATCGACCGCAAGAAGGTGGCCATCCTGGAGCTGAACGGGGTGCTCGACACGGGCGAGGAAGGCGACGAGTCGCACTACCTGGCGCTGTTGGACTTCGTCCGGAGCAATGACCTCTCGCTGCCGGAGAACCTGGCCCACGTGGAGTCGATGATGGATGTGGACGACTTCATCGATTATCAAATCGCGGAGATCTTCTTCGCCAACCCCGACTGGCCCCAGAACAACGTCAAGTTCTGGCGCTACGTGGAGCCAACTGCCGAGGGGCCCGCCGCGACGGACGGCCGCTGGCGCTGGCTGCTCTACGACTTGGACGGGGCCTTCCTGGGCGGCGCGGACTACGACGCGCTGGCCCGGGTGCTGACGGATGAGACGCTCCCGGAGTGGTCCGTGGTGCTCATCCGGAAGCTGATGACGAACGCGGACTTCAAGCGCCGCTTCGTGTCGCGCTTCCAGTGGCACCTGGACAACACCTTCCGCGAGGAGCGCGTGACGGCGCGCCTGGCGGCGCTGACCGACCTGGTCGCCGCGGAGATGCCCGCGCACATCGAGCGTTGGGGCTATCCGGTGTCCATGGAGTCGTGGCGCTACTACGTGGACGCGATGCGTGACTACGCCACGCAGCGGCCCACGTACGTGCGCCAGCACCTGGAAGCGGCGTTCGGCTCTTTCTAGGGCGCCGGCGCGGGCGGGGCGGGGGGCGCGCTGAAGTCCTCCAGCCCCGGCGCGGGCGGGGGCTGGGTGAAGTCCTCCAGCCCGGGCGCGGCGGGGAGGATGGCGTCCTCCACGCCTTCGAGGTTGAGCTTCATGGGCACCTGGAGCGTGGTGCCCAGCCGCAGCAGCAGCACGTCCGGCTCGATGCCCTTCTCCCCGATGGCCTGGGCCACCTCGCGCGCGGACAGGCCGTTGCCCTTGGCCCACAGCGTCTTGAGGAACTCGCCCGCCTTCGACGTGCGCCACCACGCGGGGCCGAAGCGCGCCTTGAGCTGCGCCTGGAGCTGCCCCGCCAGGAACCACGCGCGGAAGCTGTCCGCGGACTGGAAGAAGTCCTCCTGGTCCACGAGGTAGCGCTCGGTGTCCTCGTCCGTCAGCGGGATGTCGTCGGTGCGCGACATGATTTCGCGGTACAGCGCCTTCGGGTCTGCCTCCACGCGGCGGTGCAGCTCCAACTGGTAGAGCAGCCGGCCCGCGGCGTGGCGGATGAGGTACAGCTTGTGCGCGCTGGACGCGGCCAGGTACTGCGCGCGCTGCTCGCCGCTGACGCCCGCGTGCTCCTCCAGCCATACCGGGTCCTCGGCCAGGTCCTCGAAGAGGGCGGAGTAGGCCTCGCCCACGGTGGGGTTGCCCAGGCGCGCCAGCTCGAAGCGCGTCTCCGTGGTGAAGGCCGCGTGCAGCGCGTGGCCGAACTCGTGGAGCACGCGCGCCTGGTGCAGCACGCCCGTGCCCGGCTTGAAGGAGATGCGCACGTCGGAGGGCACGCGCACCGCCAGCGCCAGCGGGCGCGGGCTCTTGGTCTTCACGTCCCGCGCGTCGATGGTGACGTTGGACAGCTCCCCCAGGTCCAGGCCCATGCCGGACAGCGTCCCGTGGGCCTTGAGCAGGGACTCGCCCTTGGGGAAGGCGTCCTCCACCTCGCGCGAGCGGAACAGGCGGGGGATGTCCGCGCGGGTGATGTCCTTGAATGGCATGCCCAGCTCGCGCTGGCTCAGCCGCTCCATCACCACGCGGTAGGGGGCCTGCGTGGCCTGGAGGATTTCCTCCGCCAGCACGCTCAGCCGTCCCAGGTCCGCCTGCCGCAGCTCGCTGCCGAAGGCCTCGTAGGAGGCGAAGCCCAGCTCGCGCACCA
This sequence comes from Myxococcus vastator, assembly GCF_010894475.1. GTDB lineage: Bacteria > Myxococcota > Myxococcia > Myxococcales > Myxococcaceae > Myxococcus > Myxococcus vastator. The sequence goes on along the minus strand of NZ_JAAIYB010000120.1, from coordinate 15,781 downwards.
GCGCGTCCGCGCGCTCCTCGCGGCGGCGCAGCGTCTGGTTGAGCCGCTCAATCGCGGGCGTGGCCGCGGCGTACAGGGCCCGGCGCCGCGCCACCGTGCGCTCGTTGGCGAGCAGCCGCTCCAAATCCCGGTAGCGCACGTCCTTCCCGTCCACGGGGAAGGTGAGGGACGCCTCCAGGTTGGCGGCCGCGTCGTTGAACTCGGCCAGCGCGTGGGACAGGTACTCGCCGGCGAAGTGCGAGTGCAGCGCGGTGAGGGCGCGCACCTCGCGGGCGTCGTCCGTGAGCTGGCGCAGCCGGTCGATTCTCCGGATGTTCTCGATGGTGAAGAGCGCCTCCTGTCCGGCGTAGGTGGCGGCGACGTCCACGTGGCGGCCCGCCGTCCAGAAGTCCCACACCAGGCGGCTCTGGGCTTCGAGGAGGGTTTCAGCCTTCGAGGACATGGCGCTGACGTCCGCCTCGAGCTGCTGCTGCTCGGAGAGGACCTGCCGGCCATCGGCGGGCGGGCCCTTGGGGCAGGCAGTGAGGCAGCAGGCGAAGGCCAGCAGCAGGGGAATCCTTGGGTGCATGTGGCTCCTCATGTTACTTGCGCGCTGCCCATGCCCAATCTTTCTCAATGGCGGGCCGCCCGGGGACGCCAGTCCCTCTACTCCGCCCTGCGACGTTTCTTCGCCGCCCATGGCTATCTGGAGGTGGAGACGCCCCTGCTCATCCCCACCCCGGGGATGGAGCCGCACATCAACCCGTTCGAGGCCGGCTTCATCCCGGAGACGGACGTGGGCTCCGCGCGGACGCTCTACCTGCACACCAGCCCCGAGTACGCCATGAAGCGGCTGCTCGCGGACGGGGCCGGGCCGTTGTTCCAGCTCTGCAAGGTGTTCCGGAATGGGGAGGTCTCCCCGACCCACAATCCGGAATTCACGATGCTGGAGTTCTACCGGCCCCACGCGGACTACCACGCCATCATGGATGACCTGGAAGGGGCGCTGGCGGAGGCCGGCCGCGGCGCGACGGAAGGGGAGCCCGGGGCGGACCCGGCCTTCTTCACGCGCACCCCCTACGAGCGCCTGACGGTGCGTGACGCGGTGCTGCGCGCCACCGGGGTGGACCTCCGCCAGCACGCGGACGGCCCGTCGTTGAAGCGGGCGGCGGAGGCGGCCGGGGTGCGCACCGGGGACGCGGAGACGTTCGACGACGTCTTCTTCCACCTCTTCCTCCAGAAGGTGGAGACCGGCCTGGGCCACGAGCGGCCCACCTTCTTGATTGAGTACCCGGCGTCCATGGCGGCGCTCTCCCGGCTGAAGCCCGGTGACACCACGGTGGCGGAGCGAGTGGAGCTGTACGCCAAGGGGCTGGAGCTGGCGAACGGGTTCTCCGAGCTGACGGACCCCGTGGAGCAGCGCGCCCGATTGACAGAAGAACAGGCGCTGCGGCGCCAGCTGGGCCGGGCCGTGTATCCTCTGGACGAGCGGTTCCTCGACGCGGTAGGGCGAATGCCACCCTCGGCGGGCATCGCCGTCGGGCTCGACAGAATCCTGATGCTGCTGCTCGGGGTCCAGCGCATCTCGGACGTGCTCCTCTTCCCCGCCCACGAGTTCGTTTGATTCGCAAGCTCCTGCAGACGGCCTTTGCTGGAACGGCGGCGGTGGGCATCACCGGTGTGCTGTCTCCCGTGGTGTCGGCGCTGTCGCTGCGGGACGCCCGGGACGCGGACGGGGTGCTGGTGCTGTGGGCGCGCTCGGTGCTGGCGTCCGCGGGCGTGCGGCATGAGGTGGTGGGGCTGGAGAACCTCCCCACCGACACCCACGTCGTCTTCGCGAGCAACCACCAGTCGCACTACGACGCGCTGGTGAACTTCGCCCACATCCGCAAGCACACGCGCTACGTGGCCAAGGCGGAGCTGTTCCGCATCCCCGTCTTCGGGCCGGCGCTCCGGCGCGCGGGCAACATCCCGGTGGAGCGCACCGGCGGCGGGGGAGACAGGGCCCGCCTGTCGGAGGCCGTCACGGCGCTGCGGGAGCGAGTGAGCGTGCTCTTCTTCGCGGAGGGCACGCGCAGCACGGATGGGCGGCTGCGGCCGTTCAAGAAGGGCGCCGCGGCGCTGGCCATCCAGGCGGGCGTCCCGGTGGTGCCCCTGGCCGTGTCGGGAACGCGGCTCATCCTTCCCAAGGGGGGCCGGGCCGTGCGGTGGGGCCAGCGGGTGGCGCTGATGGTGGGCAAGCCCATTTCCACCCAGGGACTGACGATGCAGGACCGCGACGCGCTGACGCGCCAGTTGGAGGACGCGGTCGCAGAACTCTATGCCGAGGCCTGCAAGCGCTCGGGAGACACGCCATGAAGAAGCCAATCCAGACCACCTCCCAGGCGCACCCGTGGCACGGCATCACCCCGGGTGAGGACGCCCCCGAAATCGTCACCGCGTACATCGAAATCGTCCCCACGGACGCGGTGAAGTACGAGCTGGACAAGGAGTCCGGCATCCTCAAGCTGGACCGCCCGCAGCGCTTCAGCAGCCAGTGCCCCACGCTCTACGGCTTCATCCCGCAGACGTACTGCGACGAGCTGGTGGCGAAGCGCTGCGCCGAGCGCACGGGCCGGAAGGACATCAAGGGCGACGGGGACCCCATCGACGTCTGCGTGCTGACGGAGAAGGTCATCTCCAGCGGCAACCTGCTGGTGCGCGCGATTCCCATCGGCGGCTTCCGCATGGTCGACGGCGACGAGGCCGACGACAAAATCATCGCGGTGCTGGAGTCCGACCTGGTGTACGGCGAGCTGCAGCACATCGCGCAGCTCCCGCGCGCGCTGCTCGACCGCCTCAAGCACTACTTCCTCACCTACAAGCAGATTCCCGGTGAGGGGAAGCGCAGCGTGGAGATCGCCGAGGTCTACGACCAGCCGGAGGCGCTCGAGGTCATCAAGCGCAGCATGAAGGACTACGCGCGCCTCTACGGCCCGCAGGTCACCACGACGGCGCGCTCGGGCCGCGTGCGTGGCGCGGCGGTGGAGGCGAAGATCGCCAAGCCCGCGAAGGCCAAGGCGAAGGCGGCGCGCAAGTCCCGCGCGTCCTGAGCCGGCTCAGCGGACCTCGACCAGCCGCACGCGCTTGTAGATGCGGCGGTCCAGCGGAAGGCGGGCGTCGATGAAGCCGAGCGCTTCGTCGAACTCGAAGCTGAAGGTGGGGACGGGCGGGCTGATGGAGATGAGCAGCTCGAACTCCCAGACACTGCTGAGCCGCGCGCGGCCGCCCACGGCCTCGTCCGGCGGCGGGGGCAGCTTCTCCGCCATGGCGCGCACGTCCTTGAGGGCCTCCTTGTCGACCTGGGGCTCGTGGCTGGGCTCCAGGAGGTGCACGTCCACGAGGTTCCCCTTCGTGTCCTGGATGACGCGGATGAGGGCACGGCGCGTGGTGCGGAACTCCTGGCGCATCTGCTGGCGCAGCTCGCGGCGGGCATTGAGCGTGGGGTCTCCCGCCGTGCTGAGCGGCCTGCGCCGGTCCTCTCCCGGGCCATTCTTCGCGGCGAACGAGCCCGACGCGCCGTAGTCCGACGCGCGCTCCATCCAGATGCGCGAGTACGCGCGTCCGCGCTCCATGCCCATGTCGAAGTAGCCCTGGAGGCCGTGCTCCTTCACGGCGCGGTCGGCGTCCCACGCCTTCATCAGTGCCTTGCCGAGCTGTCCGTAGTACGGGTGCACCAGCCCGCGCTCCACCCGGCCTCGGCCCACGCTTTCGGACACCAGCTCTTCCACCAGGGCCTGGGCCGAAGGCGGCGCATGCGGGTCCACGACGCCGCCGTCGAGCTCCGCCGCCACGCCGGGGCGCGTTCCTGGAAGCGCGGTGACCTGACGGGCCGCGAGCAACAGCCGCGAGCCCGGGGCGGCGTTGGCGCGGGGAATGTCCGTGGGAGGTGTGCCCGCCAGGGGCGCGTCCGCGAAGCGGGGGCTTGCCGGCGCCGTGTCGGGAGCTCCCGCGTCACGTTCAGGCTGCGCGTCCGCCTGGGCGACGGGCGCGTCGTGGGCTGACTGGGCGCTCGCGTGGGCAGGCGCTGGGTCGCGCTCCAGCGGCGGAGTGCCGGTGGCTCTGAGCGGCGAGGCGGGCTCCGGAGGGGGCTCCGCGGCCCGCCCGGGTGGTGCCTCCGCGATACGACGGTCCGGAGCCTTCGCCCTCGCGGCTGCCTCCGCCGCAGGGGGCACCTGGGCGCTGTCCGCAGGCGCCGGCGGCTCACGAGGGGCGGCCTCCTCCGCCACCTCCACGTCGACCCATTCAAGGGCCGGTGGCAAGTCAGGCGGAGGTGGCCGCGTGATGGGCGCTCCGCCCTCCAAGGCCAGCCACAAGAGCCCATGCACGCCCAGGCTCGCGACGAGCGCTGGCAGCAGGCGTCTGGTGGGCTCACGGGACATGCGCCTCCATTTAACCCCGCTTTCACGTCATGCCCGGGGAATCCACGAGGGGCGATTAGGAAACGCAACCCTGACGCGTTTACTCTTCATGACATCGGAGGAAGGACCCCAGGATGTCGACCTCGCTGCTCGCGACGGATGGCTACAAGTTCAGCATGGCGGAGGCTGGCTGGCCGCTTCGTCGGGAAACGTTCTACTACTCGCACCGGCGGGGGGGGCTCCAGGTGATGCCGCTCGACGTGGCGGCCTTCGTCCAGTCGCTCATCCCGGAGCCCAGGGCGGAGGACTACGACTACCTGGGCCGGTACGACTATGAGATGGGCGTGGGGTTCAAGGCGGCCATCCTCCGCCGTGAGAAGCTCAGCATCCGCGCCATCCCCAAGGGCGCGCTCTTCTACCCGCGCGAGCCCATCCTCACGCTCACGGGCCCGTCGGCCCTGGTGTCCTGGGTGGAGCCGCTGCTGCTCCAGCTCAACTTCCGCATCCAGGTCGCCACCCTGGCGCTGTCGGACCGGGACGCGCTGGCCCGCGCGCTGGCCACCGTGACGTGCGACGCGCAGAAGGCCATCGCGCTGGAGACGCTCGACGCGGTGGGCGTGAAGGCGGTGCCCATCACCGTGGACGCGGAGGGCTACGCCAGGCGCGTCTTCGCCACCGTCAAGGAGCTGGTGGACATCGTCGAGGACCCGTCCCGCATCTTCGAGGTGGGCCTGCGCGCGGCCACCTGTCTGGAGCAGCACGAGCTGGCGCTGCGAAGCTGCAAGGACGCCGGCGTCACGCGCACCTCCAACGTGGATGGGGCGGCGAAGCTGGGCATGGCCCCGGTGGGCACCATGGGGCACGAGCACATCCAGCGCTATGGCTCGGATGAGGCCGCGTTCCGCGCCATGCGCGAGCGCCGGCCGCAGCGCTCCAGCTACCTGCTGGACACCTTCGACACGCTCACGTCCGGAATCCCCGCGGCCTTCCAGCTCATCCAGGAGGAGCCCGGCAACAACGACTCCATCCGCTTCGACTCCGGCAACAAGAAGCTCCAGTACCTCTACGCGGTGACGCGGGCGCGGGACTTGGGGATTCGCCCCGTCAACATCCTGGAGGACGGACTGGACGCGGAGGCCACGCGGGAGTTCGAGGAGCTGCGGCGGCAGGTGGGCTGGGAGCCGTCTGCCCAGTTCTACGGCTACGGCGGCCACATCGTCGCGCGGACCATGGAATGCCCGCTCACCCGGGACAAGGTGGCCGCCATCTACAAGCTGTCGCGCACGGGCAACACGCCGGTGATGAAGTTCGGCAACGAGCTGGCCGAGGGCAAGAAGAGCATCCCCGGCGAGCCCGTCCTCTTCCGCCGCCGCCATGGCTCGGGGCCCATCGGGCTGGTGGGCCAGGTGGGCGAGCCCGTTCCGGACGGCTACATCCCGCTCATGGAGAGCGCGCCGGAGACGCCGTCGCTGGTGGGGGCGCGGGAGCCGGCGGCCGAGGCGCGCGTGGCCTACACCGCCGCGACGCAGGCGCTGGTGGATGCGCTGCACCGCCGCCACTTCCCCCAGCAGCAGCGCTGAGGCCGACATGCCCCTACCCATTCCCCGCTTCCACGAGGACGCCCGCGTCAGCCAGCTCTTCCTGGAGCGTGGCGCGGAGGTGGCGGAGGAGGCCCTCCGCTACGTGGCGGAGCACCGCATCCGCCCCGCGCGCGAGGACGGGACGCGCATCGCCGCGTTCGGCATCGACGTGCAGGTGGCCTTCTGCACGCCGGGCGCCAGCCTCTTCGTGCCCGGCGCGGTGGAGGACACCCAGCGCGCGCTGCGCTGGCTCTACTCGAACCTGGACCGGGTGACGGAGCTGGTGTTCTCGCTGGACACCCACCGGGCGTACCACGTGTTCCATCCGTCCTGGTGGCGGGACGCGGAGGGCCGGCCGCCGCCGCCGCTCACGGCCATCACCGCGTCGGAGGTGCGCTCCGGCCGGTGGCGGGCCACGCGCTCCCACGAGGAGAGCCTGGCCTACTGCGAGCAGTTGGAGGCCAGCGGCCGGTACGTGCTCACCGTCTGGCCCTTCCACGCGATGCTGGGCGGCCTGAGCCACGCGCTGGTGCCGTCCGTCTTCGAGGCGAGCCTCTTCCACGCCCTGGTGCGCGACGTGCCCACGCACTTCGAGCTGAAGGGAGAGCACCCGCTCACGGAGAACTACTCCGTGCTGTCGCCCGAGGTGACGGAGGTGAAGGGGCAGCAGGTCGGGGCCTTCAATACGCGCCTCTTCGAGCACCTGATGTCCTTCGACCGCGTCTACGTGTTCGGCCAGGCCAGCTCCCACTGCGTGCTGAACACGCTGCTGGACCTGCGGCGTCACATTGAACGGACGGACCCGTCGAAGATGGGCCGCATCCACATCCTGGAGGACGCCATGAGTCCGGTGCCGGCGCCCCCCCTGGAGCCGCTGCCCGCCTCGCTGGACTTCCCCCGGCTGGCGAAGGAGGCCCTCCGGGACTTCCAGGCGGCGGGGATGCGGGTGGTCCGGACCTCGGACCCGCTGGAGGGGTAGCCGGGCGGCATTCCGCGCGAGTGCGCCCACGTACCCCGCGTGTGGTAGAATCTTCCGTTCGTTCCCGGCGAGGCTGGGGACCTCCGCGTCGGTGAAGGGGGAGTCATGGCCGCTCAGTTCAATCCGCCTGCGTTCACGGTGCAGCTCGGCTCACATGGCGCTGATGTGCTGAGCGTCTCGGGCCTTTCCGGCACCGAGGCGTTGAGCCACCTGTTCGACTTCCGGGTGGACTTCTTCGCCAAGGATGGCGAGCCCATCGCCACCAGCGAGCTGCTGGAGCAGGACGCGCTGCTCACGCTCGCCATCCGAGACAGCGCGCCGCGCTACGTGCATGGCTGGGTCCGCGAAGTGGAGTCGCTGGGCATGAAGACGGGCCGTCGGCGCTACCGGGCGCACGTGGTGCCCCGGCTGTGGCGGCTCACCCAGCACCACCGCAGCCGCATCTTCCAGCAGAAGTCGGTGCCGGACATCCTCAATGCCGTCCTGAGCGAGGCGGGCGTGAAGACGCGGCTGGCCCTGTCCGGCAGCTACGCCCCCCGCGAGTACTGCGTGCAGTACCGGGAGAGCGACTTCGCCTTCCTCAGCCGCCTCATGGAGTGGGAGGGCATCTTCTACTTCTTCGAGCACGCCGAGGACGGGCACACGCTGGTGCTGGGAGACAAGCCCAGCACGCACGCGCCGCTGCCGCAGGGCCTGCAGCTGCCGCTGCGTCCCAGCCTGGGCAAGGAGGTGGTGGAGGGCGAGTACCTCTCCGCGCTGGAGGTGGTGCACCGGCTGCGCCCCGGCGCCGTGCACCTGAAGGACTACGACTTCGAGAAGCCCAGCCTGGACATCTCCGGCAAGGCGCAGGCGCCCGAAGGCGTCACGGAGCTGGAGCTCTATGACTACCCGGCGGGCTACGTGGCGCCGGGCGTGGGCAAGGCGGCGACCAACGTGCGCACGGAGGCGGCGAGCATGGGCGGGCGCACGCTGATGGGGCAGGGCGTGGCGCCGCGCCTGACGCCCGGGTACCTGCTGGAGGTGCTGTCCCCGGAGGACGGCACCTTCGCGGGCGAGTACCTGGTGACGGAGGTGGTGCATTCGGGGACGCAGCCGGACGTCAGCGCGGGCAGCGAGGCGATTCAGGGCCTGTACCGCAACCAGTACCAGCTCTTGCCCAAGGCGGTGCCCTACCGGCCCCGGCGCCTGACGCCGCTGCCGCAGCTCGCGGGCCCGCAGACGGCCACGGTGGTGGGCCCCGCGGGCGAGGAGATTCACACCGACGCGCACGGGCGCATCAAGGTGCAGTTCCACTGGGACCGGGAGGGCAAGCGCGACGAGAAGTCGTCGTGCTGGGTGAGGGTGGGCCAGCCGTGGGGCGGCCCGGCTTGGGGTGACGTGTGGCTGCCGCGAATTGGCCAGGAGGTGGTGGTGCGCTTCCTAGAAGGCGACCCGGACCGGCCGCTGGTGGCGGGGGCCGTCTACAACGGCACCAACACGGTGCCGTATGGCCTGCCCGCGGAGAAGACGAAGTCCACGCGCAAGAGCGCCTCCAGCCTGGGAAGCGACGGCTTCAACGAGGTCCGCGTCGAGGACGCGGCGGGCCAGGAGGAGGTCTTCACCCACGCGCAGAAGGACGAGGACCTGCTGACGGAGAATGACAAGGACCAGCAGGTGACGGGCTTCGAGGACCTGCTGGTGAAGAAGGACCGCGAGCGCACGGTGGAGGGCAACCAGGAGCTGCGCGTGGGCCTGGACGACGTGGGCGTCGTCGAGCAGAACCAGACGCTGCTGGTGCAGGGCAACCGCTCCACCCGGACGACGCTGTCCCACGACGAGGAAGTGGAGGGGAACCAGACGATGACGGTGGGAGGCAACCTCACCGCGCTGGTGCTCCAGGGGGCCATGGAGAACGTGGGCGCCGCGAAGGCCACCACCATTGGCGGCGTCTACAGCGTCAACGTGGCGCTGGCCTACAACGAGGCCACCGGCGGCGCGCGCGGCCTCGAGGTCGCCGCCGCGCACACCGAGCACGTGCTGGGCTCGCGGCAGGAGACGGTCGCCAAGGACAAGACGGTGGACGTCGGCGCGGACTGGGACTTGCGCACCAAGGGCCAGCTCACGCTGACCATCGGCAAGGACTGGGAAGAGGACATCGGGAAGACCACCGGCATCTACGTCACCGAGGCCATGGCGGGCCTGGCCAAGAAGTTCGAGCTGAAGGCAGACACCTTCTCGCTGCTCGTCGGGGACAACCTCATCTTGAAGATGGAGAAGTCCGGCAAGGTGACCTTCGCCCTCAAGACGCTCACCGTCGACGGCAAGGAAGTGAAGATCAAGGGCGGCAAGGTGAAGATGGAGGCGGCCGGTTCGCTCAAGAGCGACTCGCGCGAGGCGAAGGCGCTGGAGCACTTCAAGGACCCGGACCCCGTCAACGTCGAGTTCAACCTCAAGGGCGTGGACGGCAAGCCCATCAAGGACCAGCCCTTCGAGCTGCACATGCCCGACGGCAGCATCAAGAAGGGCCGCGTGGACGGGAGCGGGAAGGGCGTGGTGGAGAAGGTTCCGCCCGGCGACTACCGCATCGTCTTCCCGGAGATGTCAGGCCGCATCAACAAGGGTTCCTGAGCCGTACCTGCCCGCGCGGGCACACGCGCCATTTCGGATAGGCCAGCGATGGAAACGTACGTCGTCAAGGACGGGGACTCCCCCGACTCAATCGCGCAGAAGTACGGGTTCAAGGAATGGAAGCTCATCTACGAGCATCCGGACAACGGAGGCCTGCGCGCCACGCGCGGCGCCAATGAGGTGAAGGCGGATGACCGGGTCATCATCCCGGACATGCCGGAGAACCAGGTGACGGCCGGCGGGCCGCAGAACCTCATCGCCACGTCGGGGACGCCGCTCACCCTGCCGCCCGTCCACTTCGACGCGCACATGCACATCATGAGCGGCAACTGCACGCCCATGCCCGCGCTGGTGCAGATGATGAAGGACAAGGGCCTGGGCTTCCTCATCGGCACGGGCACCAGCCGCACCAAAATCAACCGTCTGGGCTTCTGGGCGGCGAAAATCCCGTTCGCGCCCGACATCGGGGATGTGTCCCACCGCGACACGCACCGCATTGGCGAAGAGGCCGTGCGCTCCAATGACAGCCTCGCCCAGGACCGGACCGGCTACGCCGCGGATGGCATGGGCAACGTGGAGGAGTACACCATCCCCGCGCCCCTGCGGGCCTATGCGTCCACGCAGGGCCACGCGGAGGCCAGCGCTTCCTACCTGGGCATGTCCATCGTCCTCACCATGGACATGGACTACTGCCACCTGGCTGGCTACCAGGGCGACCCCATCTACACCGAGGAGGAGACGGAGTCCGGGCCCGGCATCACCTACCGCTGGCGCACGAAGTCCGACGACCTGGGTGAGAAGATTGTCGCGAAGTCCGACGAGGCGGACCTCCATGAGACGTGGAGCCGGCAACTCCGGCACACCGAGCAGGTGACGGCGGAGCACCCCTTCCGGCTGCTGCCGATGTATCACTTCGAGCCGCGCCGCTTCATCAAGAACGGCGACAAGGCCGCGCCCTTCAAGAAGGTGGTGACGGCCTCCCAGGCCGCGCCCTACATCGGCTTCAAGATGTACAGCCCGCAGGGCTACATGCCGAAGGAGCGCCACGCGCCGGCGAAGGACATCCTGAGCTGGTTCTTCTCCGAGTGCGCGTCGAAGGACATCCCGCTGATGACCCACTGCACGCCGTCGGGCTTCTACACGCACGAGCGGCGCTTCTACCTGGACCATGAGCCGGACGAGGCCATCCGGAAGGACCCGAAGTACTGGCCCTCGCAGGAGGCCATCGCCGCCGCGGACGCGAACATCACCAAGGCGCGCGACTACGTGACGGAGCTGGAGGCGAGCTGGAAGAGCTACCTCCCGCTGGTGCTCCGCCGCGCGCGCAACGGCGTGGAGGACGCCATCGAGGCCAAGGAGAAGCTGCTGAATCCGGGCCGGATGCGCTACTTCTACGAGAACTACGTGCACCCGGAGGCGTGGCGCCCGGTGCTCAATGACAATCCGAAGCTGCGCTTGTGTCTGGCGCACTTCGCCAGCGACGGCACCTTCTGGGACTTCCGCAAGGGGCTCACCGTCAAGCAGGACAGCCAGAAGGTCCAGTACGACAAGAGCTGGATTGGCTCCATCGTCGAGCTGTGCAACGAGTTCCCCAACTTCTACACGGACATCTCCTATCTGGACTTGATGGAGAATCAGAAGTGGAAGCTGCTCGCGGAAATCCTCAAGTCCAGTCCGTGGATGCTGAAGAAGGTCATGTTCGGCACCGACTGGTACATGATTACCGCCGAGCCCGTGGAGTACGCGGCCTGGTACAGCCGGACGATTCGCGGGCTGGAGTTCATCCAGAAGGAGCTGCCGACGCAGGTGAACCTCTTCACCCAGTTCGCCATCGTCAATCCCATGCGCTACTACCGCATGATGGAGGTCGCCCCGAAGATGAAGGAGGGCCTCAAGGCGCTCCAGGAGAAGCTCAAGGTGACGGGCGCTCCGGTGGACAAGCTCGAGGACAACTTCACGACGCTGATGCGCCTGCAGCACCCGCTGGAGGAGATTGACAAGGCGGGCGGGCTGGCCAGCGGCCCCATGCTGTTCTCCGCGACCACGAAGGCGAAGTAGGAGCGCCCGCCCATGGAGCCCAACAAGGACCCCTTCCTGCTGACGCCCGGGCTGCCCGCGCCCGCGGCGCCCGTGCGTCAGGCCTCGCCGTTTCCCTGGAACCAGGTGGCGCTCGTGTTTCCGGCGCCCGTGCCGGATTCGGTGGCGGTGCTCACGCTGAACGACAAGCTGTGGCGGCTGGAGCTGTCCGGCCCCGAGGTGCGCCGCGTCGAGGTGGACGACGAGTACCTGGAGCAGGTGTCCGGGGGCGAGCTGCATGCGATGCTGCCGCCGTCACCCACGCACCTGGCGTACCTCCAGACGCGGCGGCTGGTGCTGTACGACCTCAAGTGGCAGTTGGCCAAGACGTGGTCCATGGCCGGGCGCCTGGAAGAGGTGGCCAGCCGGGGCGCCTGGGTCTCCCACACACCGCAAGTGGTGGCGGTGGAGCTGGAGGACACCACGCACTACGTCACCGAGGACCGCATCGACTTCCGGCTGCGCACCTGGCGGCTGGACGGCGACAAGCGCGTGCAGCAGGGCTCGCTGGAGCTGGGCTCCGTCGTCGGCGCGGTGAAGTGGGACGCGGGCGCGGGGCTGGTGGCGGTGCAGAAGCCGGGCGCGTCGCTGGAGCTCTACGGGCCGGATTTGGCCAAACCCCAGCCGGAGCACCCGCTGGCGCTCGCGCTGCGCAAGCTGGCGGTGGATGGCCTCGCGGTGCAGTCGCTGCGTCTGCATCCCTCGTTGCCGGTGGCGCTCGTGGCCCTGGGCCGTGACGTGGCGCCGAAGCGGGAGGAGGGCAAGGAGAAGCCCGAGGACCCCGGCATCTGGCGCGTGTCGTGGGAAGGCGCGCCCGCGGTGACGGTGCGGCTGGCGCGTTATGCGTCGGGTGAATCGGTGACGCTGGGCTCGCTGTCACCCGAGGGCGACTGGCTCTACTACCGCGTCCTGAACAGCGCGGGCCGCAACCCGCACCTGTACGTGCAGCAGGTGGGCGCGGCCTTCAAGCCGCCCCTGGCGCTGGGCGCCGTCCCGGAGAAGGGCGCGGCGCTGCTGTGGACGGGCGGGGCGCCGTCGCTCGTCATGTATGACGGGACGAAGGACGCGCTGGTGCACTGGAAGCTGGCGGGCACGGCACCGGCGAAGCCCGGCTCGAAGTGACGGCCCAGCTCAGCGTCCCTTGAGGCGCTGGGCGGCCCAACGCGCGGCGGCCTCGCACAGCACCTTCGAGGCCGCTTCGCCCGGCTGGGCGTGGGCGCTCAACTCCACCACCTCATGGAAGAGGTCCAGCGCCAGGCCCTCATCCCGCTGCACCTGTCCGGCGAAGAGCACCACCGGCGTGCCTTGCTCGCGGGCCATCCGGGCGATGCCGCCCGGGCCTTTGCCCAGCGCCGTCTGACGGTCGAAGCGGCCCTCGCCGGTGAGCACCACGTCCGCCATCAACACGCGCCGCTCCAGGCCCAGCGCGCGTGACACCAGCTCGTAGCCGGGCACCAGGCGCGCGCCCGCGAGGGCCTGCAGGCCAAAGCCGAAGCCGCCCGCCGCGCCCGCCCCGGGCCAGCCCGCGGACGTCTCCCCCAGCACCGTGGCCGCGTGTGCCAGCGCCGCCTCCAACGCTTTCACGCCGGCCGCGTCCGCGCCCTTCTGCGGACCGAAGAGCCGCGCGGCTCCGTCTGGCCCCAGCAGGGGAGACGTGACGTCCGTGGCACCCAGCAGCTCCACGGCGCCCAGGCGGGGATGACGGCCGCTCGCGTCCACGCGGGCGAGCTGGGCCAGCGCCGCGCCTCCCGGGGCAAGCGGCTGTCCCCGCGCGTCCAGGAAGCGGAAGCCCAGGGCGCTGAGGGCCCCCGTGCCCGCGTCCGTGGTGGCGCTGCCGCCCAGGCAGACGATGAGGCGCTCGCAGCCCGACTCCAGCGCCGCGTGCATCAGCTCGCCCGTGCCGTAGGTGGACGCCTTCAAGGCATCGCGAGCCTCGGGCGCCAGCAGCGACAGGCCGGACGCGGCGGCCATCTCCACCACCGCGGTGCGTCCGTCCTCCACCAGGGCCCAGTGCGCTTCCACGGGCGCGCCCAGCGGCCCACGCACCACCTGCTGACGACGCTCGCCACGCAGGCCCGTCAGCAGCGCTTCCACGGTGCCCGGCCCGCCATCCGCGAGCGGCGCCACGTCCAGCACCACCTCCGGCGAGGACTCGCGGAGGCCGCGAGCCATGGCTTCGGCCGCTTCCGCGGCGGACAGTGTTCCCTTGAATTCCTGCGGTGCGACGAGCCAGCGAGGAGAAATCACGATGAAGGGTTCGGCGCTTTCCGAGGTGTCCAGGGAACTCCAGAAGGCCAGGGGACCCGTACCGCGTCCTTCACCTGCGAGAGCGCCCACCCCTGGCATACCACTCCCAGCGTCATTCCCACTCCTGGGGTCATGCGTGATTCATCACTTCTGTGTATCAACGGGACGTTCGCGCCTTGAATTCCTGCATAGGCTTGAATTGAAAAGATGCAATTCAAGCTTTCGTGGTCGCGTGCCAGGCCTCCGCATGCCAGTCCAACAGGGGGCGCGGCGCCTTCAGCGAAGGGGCCACGCGCTGGGACACACGCTCCAGCCGCTCCAGCAGGGTGGCCACCGTCTCCGCGGGTTGCCGCGTGGGGCCTTGGATGCGCTGGCAGAAGAAGGTCCGGCAGCCGAAGGGCCGGTCCGCGTACACCGAGCAGCGCAGGCCCGTGGCGTCCAGGTAGGGACAGCCGCCGTCCGCGCGAGGCGGCGGCAGCGGGCGTGCTCGGGACAGCAGCTCCCATTCGGGCTGCCACAGCCAGGGCTGGCGCTTCGTGACGGCCAGCTGGCAGCACTCGCCGCTGGCCGGGCAGGAGTAGGGGGCGTAGGCCGCGTCCGCCTGTCGGTAGACGGCGCGCACTTCCTTCAGCGCGCGCTCCCGTTCGCGGGTGCCCCCCAGGGGCGCGTCGTCCTCCTCGTCGTCCCAGTCCCGCGTCCGCATAGGCATGGCCTCAGAGCACCCGGAGCACGAAGCACTTCAGGTAGCGCGTCTCACGCAGGTTGAGCAGCACGGGGTGGTCCCGGCTGGCGCCGCGGCGCTCGATGATTTGCACGCGGCGGCGGGCGTCCGCGGCGGCGGAGGCGAGCATGTCCTCGAAGGCCTGCTCGTCCACGTGGTACGTGCAACTGGCGGTGATGAGGATGCCGCCGGGCCGCAACAGCTGCATGGCGCGGAGGTTGATTTCCTTGTACCCGCGCACCGCGGCGGGGATGGCGTCCTTGTTCTTCGCGAAGGAGGGCGGGTCCAGGACGATGGTGTCGAAGTGCTTGCCGTCGTCCACCGCGTCGCGGAGGAAGTCGAAGGCGTTGGCCACCACCACGTCCAGGTTGCTCAGCTTGTTGGCCGCGGCGTTCTCCCGCAGCTGCGCCGAGGCCGCCTCGGAGATTTCAATCGCCGTGACGTGCCGGGCCCGCGTGGCGAGCTGGAGCGCGAAGCCGCCGACGTAGGAGAAGCAGTCCAGCGCCTCGCCGTGGGCGTAGTGCGCCGCCATGACGTGATTCTCGCGCTGGTCCAGGAAGGCGCCCGTCTTCTGGCCCTCCAGCAGGTCCGCGCGCATCTTCACCAGGCCCTCGTCGAAGGACACCGGGCCGGGGTGCTCGCCGCGCAGCACGCCCTTCTCCGGGGTGAGGCCCTCCAGGTTGCGCACGCCCACGTCGGAGCGGTTGATGATGCCACGCGGGTTGAACTGCGCCTGGAGCAGGTCGGCGATGAGCGCCTTGCGCTGCTCCATGGCGGGGACCAGGAACTGCGCGCTGAGGAAGTCGCCGTAGCGGTCCACCACGAGCCCGGGCAGGCCGTCCGCCTCGCCATGCACCAGCCGGTACGTCTTCTCCCCCGGGAGCGCGAGCTGGCGCAGCCGGTCCGCGGCCAGGAGCCGCTCCCGGAAGAAGTCCGCGTCCACCGCGACGTCGTCGAAGGAGAGCCAGCGCAGGGAAATCTTCGAGTGCTTCGAATAGAAGGCCTTGCCCAGGAACCACCCCCGGGTGTCCGTCACGCGCACCACCTCGCCGCCGGGCAACCCGGGGTCTCCATTGAGGTCCGCGCGGTAGATCCACGGGTGGCCGGCCTGCCAGCGCTCCACGCCGCGGCGCAGCAGCGACACCTGGGGGAGGCCGTCCGGGCCCAGCTCCGGCGAGGTGCGGTCCGGGGC
>NZ_JAAIYB010000011.1 GCF_010894475.1 Myxococcus vastator | reverse complement strand
CCCTTGTCGCCGCCCTTGCCCCCTCCCCCGCCGCTGGGACGCAGTGGGCCCTGGTCGGGAATCACGAGCCCGTGGGGAATGGGTTCCAGGTCGAGCGCCCGGCGGATGAAATCGCGCAGCGACACGACCAGCCGCGCGGTGCCGACCTTCCGCCCGGTGACCATGTCCGCGGCAGCCTCCGCGGCGAGCCGCACCTGCTCCTCGGTGCCGAGCAACATCACATCCGACAGCGCCGCCTCGACCGCGTCGCGCGTGCGCCGACGGCGTTCGAGCCCCGGGTGGTCGAGCGGCGAAGCAAGCACGAGGCCTGGGTCGGTTTCCTGCTCGAGTGGCTCACCCGCCGCGAGCCGACGGCGCATGTCGCGCAGGTGGGTCGGGTCCACGACGAGCTCACCGGTGAATGAGCCGCCGAGCGTCTTGTATGCGGAGATCAGCGTCTTCAGCCGCTCGTTGATTTGACGGTTCTCGCGTTCTCGCCGGCGCTGGACGGTCTGCATCACCAGCAGGCGGATGCCGACGACGACCATCGACACCAGCACGAGGCTGGCCATCGTCGCCGCGAGGCCCCGCCAGGAAGTGAAGTCGAGAGAGCTCATCATCGGCGCGACGATAGCGCGTCCACCACACGGTCGCCTTGACGCGCTCGCGTGGGCCGCTGACCCGTCTTGCCGAGGAAGTGTTGTCGAACCCGGCTGGCGCATCCTCGCGCGTATCGAGCAGTGTGCCCCGGCGCCTCCGGAGTCGGCGCTGCGCCCCCCGACGTCAGCGCGCCCGCGCTCCGGCTGAAGGCTTCTTCGCGGCGGGCTTCTTCCTGGTCGAAGCGGCCTTCGCCTTCTTCGCGGATGCCGGCTTCCCTTCTCCGCGCGTCGCCTTCGCCTTGGCTGACGCCTCCATCGCCTTTCGGGCCTCGGTCTTCTCACCTTTCCGCAGCGCGAGCGCCGCGGCGATCCACTCCGGTGCGTAGCTTGAAGTGCAACCCTTCGGAATCGGTCGCGGGTCCCAGCGACCGAGGCGCTCGCCGATGGCGATGGCCTCCGGGGTGTACGCAGGCAGGTGGAGGCCAATCCAGACCAGGCAGAAGTTGATGCCCTCCTTCACCCGGTACGGTGCGTCCGGGAGCTCACGCTCGATGCGCTTGAGCGTCGCGCCTACGTCGAGCTCCTTCTCGAGTCCTCGCGCGATGCGCCCGGCGAGGAGCTTCCATCCGGCGCGGCGCGGGAGCTCCTTGCTGCCATCCATCCACTTTGCCTGGAGCCTCGGGGCGACGGGCGCATGCACGAGCACGCGACTGACGAGCTCGTCGACCAGGTTCGCGTTCGAGAGCGGCTCGAGGAGCCCGCGTGCCTCCTTCTCGGTGAGCTCCGCGGGGTCGAGCAGCATGCACGCGAGGATGCGCGCATCGTGATTGCCAGTCCCCCACAGCTCGAGTCCGAGCCCGTGGTTCGTCCCCAGCGTCGCTGCCAGGCCACGCAGCTTGCCGAGCAGCACGCCGAAGACGTTGTCGCCCACCCCGTCGCGCACGTAGCGCTGCCGCACCTTCTCGTCACCTTGGCTTTCGAGCTGCTTCATCACCTCGGACAGCATCATCGTTTTCGGCATGGGGAGCACTGCGGCGAGCGGTGGATTGAGAGCGGCCGAAGGGTGGCACGACAGGCGCCCTGGGTCGAGGACCGCATCCGCGTCGTGGATGAGTCGCAGCCGACTTCACTCCACCTTCTTGTCTGCCGTGGCCCTCTTCGCGCACGCTCACACGTCAAGCCCGCGAGGCTAGGCGGGCAAACTCTTCCAGCACACACGTGCTGGATTCATCCCGGGGTGGAACGTGGGACCGCGAGTGCCCGCATGGGAGCACGTCATCGCGATGGAACGGAGGACTTCTCCCGAGGGAGGGCTGGCCCTGCCCGGTGAGGACCGCGCGCAGGTTCAAGACGTCGCACTGGAGGTGATGATTGCGGAGGCGGAGGTCTACACGTCCTTGCGCACGCCCGAGGGGCTGGCATCGCTGCTGCGCGAGATTCGCCGTCGCGTCAGGGAGGCCGGCAAGCGGTACTCCAGCACGTTCAACGACGTGCATGACCTTCAGGAAGCAGGCGATGCCGCTGGTGCGCGGAAGGTGCTGGAGGAGTACATCGCCAGCGAAGCCATTCCCCGGTACCGAGAGTTGGCTGTGACGGAGCTGGAGCATCTGGAGTGAGGGACGCCATGTTGGAAGTGCCGGGTTGGGTCAAGGTCCTTAGCAAGCTGCTTCAGGCGGGGATGGCCGCGTGGGATGCAATCCAGAGCAGGGGCATCGACGGCAAGGAGGGAGCCGCCCTACGACTGGCGACGGACCTGCTGGGAGACCTCGGAGGGAAGCGCTCCGAGGAGCCCACGAACATGACGGCTCTGCACTTCGGCATCGTCACGCAGTGCTTCGGCTACGCGATTGGGCGTCAGTGGGCATTCAACAAGAAGTTGGCGCCGACCGGGCTTCGGCTGTTCATGGACAAGGAGCAGCGGGAGCGGGCGGACGAAATTGAGCTTCGGATGAGGCTCGCCGCCAGCTCACTTCCAAAGTTCGGTGCCGCGCTTCAACAGTCGGGGGACCTGCCCGCGAGCGTGGAAGTGGTCCGAGCAGCGGATGCGCTCTCCGCCCCCTTGTCGACGCCCTACTACCAGGCGCTCTGGAGCTCCTTCACCCACCCGAAGCTGGATGAGGGCGACGAAGCACGGGTTCCCCTCATCGACATGGAGAAGGGACGGCTGGGCTTCGAGCGTGACTTCCTGCTGGCCTATCAGCAGGTCCTGGCGTCCTCCGAAGGTCAGCGGCTCCAGCAGTATGTCGAGGGCGTGACGGGGGATTTCCGCGCGGGGACTCTGCGCGAGTTGCTGCTGCGGGACATGGCCGGGTGGAACGAGCGCCACACCTTCGGCAACCTGGAGCGGCACAACCGGCCGGAGGACGACCCCATTCCCTTCATGCCGCTGGGGAGGGTGTACGTCGAACCTGTCGCGCGCATGGTGACGAAGGCGCAGCAGGACGAGGACGCTCCGCGGGAACCGGTGCTCTCGCTCATCGAGCACTGGCTTCAGAAATCGGAGACGAACGTTGTCATCGTCCGGGCGGACTTCGGAATGGGGAAGTCGCTCACGGCACGGACCCTTGCGCAGCGTCGCGCGAGGCGGTTTCTGGATGCACGTACTCCATCTTCCAACGAGGAGATACCGGTCTTCATCCGGTGTGCCGAAGACCTTACCGAGGAGGGGTTCGATCTCAATGGGTTTGTCCGGAGGGCATGGAAGCGTGAAGCTAGCGAGTTGGGCCTTCGCCTGAAGCTCGAGGACCCTGCCCTCGCACCTCCAGGCCGCATGCAGCGAGCGCTCTTCATCCTTGATGGGTTGGACGAGGTCATTCTTGGGGAGCGGCGCCTGGAGTCATTCTTCCAGCGCATCAAGGATGAGGCCTCGGAGCAGCACCGGTTCATCATCTTCTCGCGTCCCGGCGCACTCCCGGGCGAGCGGGAGATGGAGGGCATTCCGGTGCTTGAAATACAGCCGTGGAATGAACCGCAGATTGCTGCCTGGCTCGATGCATGGCGTGCCCTGAATGGAGAAGCCGGCCCGACCCCTCCCGAACTGGAAGCGCGTCGACTGGGAGAGCTGGCCACGACTCCCATTCTCCTCTTCATGATTGCGCAGACTTGGAGCGGCCAGCCCCGTGAGGCAAGCGCAAGCCGCTCAGCGTTGTACGAGGAGTTCTTCTGGCGGATTGCCAGGGGGAAGCATGAGGCGGACCGCAAGCTGCACCAGAATGTCTTCGATGCGTCCACGAAGCTGCATCGGCATCTGGTGCAGGGGGGATGGGTGGCGGAGGCAACCGAGCCGCCGGATGCCATGCTCTGGCTCATGGGACGTGTAGCCTGGGAAGCCACGAAGCTCGACCAGCACCAGATGCTCGAGCCCCTGCGCAAGGCCGACGTGCTGACGAAGCACGGCATCACGAACCTGCTCATCAATGAACTGGGGATGGATGGCAGTGCCTCGGACACCGTTGATGCCATCCAGGTCGGGCTGCTCCTGACACTCCAGGCCCACCTGCGCTCCGGGGCGGCAAGTCAGCTCCTCTTCGGCCACAAGTCCTTCAGGGAGTTCCTGGTGGCCCGCTACTGGGCGGACCGGATGAAGGCGCTTGCCCACGCGCCCTCTCGTGACTGGGAGGAAATCGAGCTCCCGTTACTGGGAGGGAGGCTGCTCAGTCGGGAGGACCGGACGTTTGAATTCCTGCTGGAGATGCTGGACGGCGAACCGCATCCCAAGCGTGAGGCAGCCCCCTTCGGTCTGACGGAATTCGACCGCCGCTCCCTGCTCCAATGGGCTCAGGATCGCTTCGAGTCGGAAGAACCCGAAGCGCCGATATCGTCCGCTCGCGGTGGGCGTAGCCGACCACCGTCGCTACGCGATGACAGGCGTCCCTGGCTGCGCGAAGCGGCGCTCGCAATTGGAAGTTCCCTACGGGACAGTCCCGGCATGAAGCAACATGACAAGCTGACCATGAGGTCGATGCTTGCCTGGTTCTGGCTGATGCGCATCGGCCCCATCATCGTCGCGCGCAAGGCGTCCCTCGTTGGGGCTTCGATGCCAAATCTGACCATTCGAGGCGCTGACTTCAGCGAAGCCAACTTGCAAGGGGCTGATTTCTCGCAGACCACCTTGCAGCCGAGGCATATCGCAAGTGAGGTCGTCCACTTCTTCACGAGCTTTGCGAGAGCCACACTCGACGGTGCTCGGCTGACGAACGCGAACTTGTCTGGATGCCTTTTCGAAGGGGCCTCTTTACGGGAGGCCCTGCTCGTGGGAGCGGATATCCGCGGCTCGTTTTTCGCCAAGGCAATGCTGGATGGCGCGTCGATGGAACTCGTAAATGGGGATCACGCCACGTTCACTGAGGCGAACCTGACCGACGCCACACTGACGAAGGCGTCTTTCGTAAATGCGACCCTGAAGAAGGCCTCATTGGCCTCGGCCTGGTTGCATGGCACCAATTTCAAGGGAGCGGTGCTTGAAGGTGCCTCACTTCGCGATGCTCGTTTCGACGACGAGACCATCTGGCCCGATGGGTTCGACCCCGTCGCCGCCGGGGCCATTCGAGACACAGCTTGAATCTCCTCAAGCGGGGGGCGGAGCCGTGGCTGGAGGAGTCGAGACGAAGACGCACAGCATCGCGAAGCTGCTTGAGTTCATCCGAGCAGGGAAGGTGCGCATCCACGGCCACCCTGCTGCACAAGGCGAGCGTCCCGCTGGCCACCGTCACCGTGCAGCGCAATCCTGCGCCACTCCGACCCGTCCATCACCACGGAGGTGTACGGCCAGCTCGACTTCCATCCACCGCATGGCGCGGCTACGGAATAGCTGAAGCCGAGTTGGAGCCGATGCTTCAACGCTGCCGCAATAGCCGCGCACGCTCACGGACAGCTTCACGGTGGAGTTCGAGACGGACCTTCACCGCCGCTGATCGAGGCGGGCGCTGATGCGCGCCTCGACCTGCTCCCAGGAGACCGTCTTCACGCTCCCGTCGAGCACTTCACGGGCCCGGCGCTCCAGTTCCGCGGACCACTCGGCCTGGGCCCCCGGGTCCTCGGCCCCTTCCTCCAAGCTAAGCAGGAGCTTGTGGGCAACCTCGGCGCGCTCCTCGGGAGGCAGCCGCAGCACATCCGTGAGGAGTTCTTCCTTGGTCGCCATGGAGCAGAAGTTCAAGCCCCGCCCCATGCACGGACAACGAAGGCCCGGCCCGGACGGCGGCCAGAGGCGAGCCCCCGCCGCTTGCTGCCGAGGGGCACTGCGGGAAAAGAAAAAGCCCTGGAGCCTCGCTGCAAGTCAGCGAAACTCCAGGGCTTTTAATGGTCGGGGAGACAGGATTTGAACCTGCGACCCCTTGGTCCCGAACCAAGTGCTCTACCAGGCTGAGCCACTCCCCGATATGTCGCCTCGCCGGACGGTCCTTCTCGGGACCGGCGAAGTGCGGGCGGTAGTACCCGAGCCGCCCAGCCGAGTCAACGTCCTCGGATCACCTTTTCTTCCGCCCCTCCCCGCCCAGAGCGAGCGGCCGGCCGGGCCCTGCCCGGGTGACCGCCGACTCCGCTTCCCAAGGACAAGAATTTCCTGTACTCCCGGAGAGTTTACCCCCCTGCGACATCCATGAGGCAGACTGCATTGTTGCACCGCGATGCCATGACGCCGCCCCCCGTCGTCCTCATCTCCGATGACGAGCCCCTCATCGTCTCCGCCCTCGCCCGCGAGGGGAAGCGCTCTGGGCTGAACTGCATCTCCGACACCACGTCCGAGCGCGTCCTGGAGCTCGCCCGCGAGCACCGGCCGGCCGTCATCATCCTGGACATCAACCAGCACCAGGACGGGCGCGACCTGCTCGCCCAGCTCAAGCAGGACCCCAACACCCGCGACTGCAAGGTCATCATCCTCAGCGCCGTCGAGGACCAGTTCACCCGCCACGTCTGCTTCGAGCTCGGCGCCGACGACTACGAGGTGAAGCCCTTCGACCCCACCTTCATGACCCGCGTCGCCCGGCTCGCCTCCTCCGTGGCGCGGCCTCGCACCTGACGTCCGCCGCGCCTCACGGGCGCAGCGAGCGGATGGCCTCCGCGTAGTCCTTCGCGCCGAAGACGTAGCTGCCCGCCACCAGCACCGTGGCCCCGGCCTCCACCACCCGCTTCGCCGTGGTGGCGTTGATGCCGCCGTCCACCTCGATGTCCACGTCCTTCAGCCCGCGCGCATCCAACATCCCGCGCAGCCGGCGCACCTTCTCCACCGTGGACTCGATGAACCCCTGCCCCCCGAAGCCCGGGTTCACGCTCATCAACAGCACCATGTCCACGTCGCCCAGCACCTCTTCAATGGCCGACAGCGGCGTGCCCGGGTTCAACACCACCGCCGGCTTCGCTCCCGCATTGCGAATCTGCTGAAGCGTCCGGTGCAGGTGCGGGCTGGCCTCCACGTGCACCGTCAGCACGTCCGCCCCCGCCTTCGCGAAGGCCTCTACGTAGCGCTCCGGCTCCACAATCATCAGGTGCACGTCCAACGGCTTCGTCGCCACCCGCTTGATGGCCTCCACCACCACAGGCCCAATCGTGATGTTCGGCACAAACCGGCCATCCATGACATCTACGTGAACCCAGTCCGCACCAGCGGCTTCAATGGCGCGGACCTCTTCGGCCAAGCGGCCGAAGTCACAGGACAAAAGCGAAGGAGAGATGCGGACGGGGCGGCGGCTCATGCCGCGCTTCATAACCGCAACCCGCGCGTTGGCTAAGGCCGAACGCACCGCGGCGACGCCCACTCGACAGCCAGTCACCCGCCAGGCGGCCCCCAAAGGGCAACGTGCTGTCTACCCATGATAGAACTTTGTAGCCCTTCGCGGCCCGCCGGCCGCTTCTCACGGAGCCGCTGGTGCTCGCTCAACCCGCCCCACTGCCCGAGCTGAACCGTCGCCTGGCGAAGCTCACGTCCATCCTGGATGTCGCGAAGGCCATGAGCGCCGAGCGCGACCTCGACCTGCTCCTGCCGCTCATCCTCTTCGAGGCCACCAAGGTGGTGGAGGCGGACCGCTGCTCGCTCTTCATCCTGGACCGCGAGCGCAACGAGCTGTGGAGCAAGGTGGCCCAGGGCTCCAAGAGCGAAATCCGCCTCCCGGTGGGCAGCGGCGTCGCCGGACAGGTGGCCCAGACAGGCGCCGTCATCAACATCCCCGACGCCTACGCCGACGCCCGCTTCAACCGCTCGTTCGACGTCTCCAGCGGCTACCAGACGAAGACCATCCTCTGCGTCCCCATGCGCGACGCCGGCGGCGAGGTGACGGGCGTCCTCCAGGCCCTCAACAAGCTGGACGGCGCCAGCTTCAACGCCGAGGACGAGGAGCTGCTGCTCGCCCTGGGCGCCCAGGCCGCGGGCGCCATCGAGAACGCCCTCCTCCACGAGGACATCAACCGCCTCTTCGAGGGCTTCGTCTCCGCCTCCGTCGTCGCCATTGAATCCAGAGACCCGACCACCGCCGGCCACTCCGGCCGCGTGGCCGACCTCACCGTGGCCCTGGCCCAGGCGCTGGAGCACCTGTCCACCGGTCCCTACGCCCACACGCGCTTCTCCTCCGGGGAGATTCAGGAGCTGCGCTACGCCTCGCTGCTCCATGACTTCGGCAAGGTGGGCGTGCGCGAGCCCGTGCTGGTGAAGGCGGAGAAGCTCTACCCCCACGAGCTCGAAGGCCTGCGCGCCCGCTTCCAGCTCGCCCGCAAGGACTTGCAGCTGCAGAGCTACCGCCGCCGAATCGCGGCGGTGAAGCTGCGCGGCCAGGCGAACCTGGCGGAAATCGAAGCCGAGGAGGAGGAGCGGCTCGCCCGCGAGTCGTGGCAGCTGGACGAGGTGCTGGAGTTCATCCTCTCCTGCAACCGCCCCACCGTGCTCGCGCAGGGCAACTTCGAGCGGCTCCACGAGCTGGGCGCGCTGCGCTTCCTGGATGCCCACGACAAGGCCCAGCCGCTCTTGCTGCCCGGGGAAATCCAGTCGCTCTCCATCGCCCGCGGCACGCTCTCTCCCGAGGAGCGCCGCGAAATCGAGAGCCACGTCGAGCACACCTACCGCTTCCTGTCCCAGATTCCGTGGACGCGCACGCTGCGCCGGGTGCCGGAGATTGCCTACGCCCACCACGAGAAGCTGGATGGCACCGGCTACCCGCGCGCGGAGAAGGCCATCCCCGTCCAGTCCCGGATGATGTCCATCTGCGACATCTACGACGCGCTCACCGCCAGCGACCGGCCCTACAAGAAGGCCGTGCCGCACACGCTCGCGCTCGACATCCTCCGCCGCGAGTCCGACGCCGGGCAGCTGGACCCGGCGCTCTATGCCGTCTTCATCGAGGCCGACATCCCCCGGAAGGTCCTCCAGGGAGTCAAGTAGCCGCTCAGCCCTGGATGGTGTGCAGGCGCAGGCTGTTGATCTTCCCCGGCTGGCCCACCGGCGCGCCGAAGACGATGACGATGCGGTCGCCCTTGCGGCCCAGGCCCCGCGCCAGGAGCTCCTCCTCCACGCGCTTCACCATGGCCTCCGTGTCCTGGATGGGCTCCAGCACGCGCGGCACCACGCCCCACAGCAGCGCCAGCCGGCGGCGCACCTCCTGGTTGGGGCTGAAGGCGACAATCGGCACCGTGGGCCGGTAGTGCGACAGCAGGCGCGCCGTCACCCCCGACAGCGTGAAGGCCGCAATCAGCGAGGCGTTGCTCGCCTTGGCCGCCTCGCACGCCACGCGCGCAATCACGTCCGGGAAGTGGTCGGGCAGCCCCAGCGGCGTCTCCAGCGCGCGCATCAGCGAATGCGTGGTGCGGGCGGAGGACTCGGCCGCCAGGATGATGCGCTCCATCATCTGCACGGACTCAATGGGGAACTTCCCGCTGGCCGTCTCGCCCGACAGCATCACCGCGTCCGCGCCGTCGAACACGGCGTTGGCCACGTCGCTGGCCTCGGCGCGCGTGGGGCGCGGGTTGTCAATCATGGAGTTCAGCATCTGCGTGGCCACGATGACGGGCAGGCCGCGCAGGTTGGAGCGCCGGATGATGTCCTTCTGGACGGCCGGCACCTCCTCGGGGGGAATCTCCACGCCCAGGTCGCCACGCGCGACCATGACACCGTCCGTCTTGTCCAGGATGGCGTCCAGCCGGGCAATGGCCTCCGGCTTCTCCAGCTTGGCGATGATGGGCACCGAGCGGCCCACCTCCGCCATGGCCTGGCGCGCGGTGTCGATGTCCGACGGCTGGCGCACGAAGGACAGCGCGATGAAGTCCACGCCCGCCTTGATGCCGAAGACGAGGTCCTCGCGGTCCTTCGGCGTCAGCGCCTCCGCGCGCACCGCCACGCCGGGCAGGTTGATGCCCTTGTTGTTCTTCAGCGTGCCGCCGTGGATGACCTGCGTGCGGATGAGCTTCTGCTTGTCCGTCTCCAGGACCTTCAGCTCCAGCAGGCCGTCATCCAGGAGGATGCGGTCGCCCGGATTCACGTCCGCGGCCAGGAACGGGTACGTGGTGGACACGATTTCGTCCGTGCCCGGGACTGTCTCATCCGTGGTGATGTGGAAGGTGCCGCCCTCCTTCAGCTCCGTGCTGCCCTTCACGAACCGGCCGGTGCGAATCTTCGGGCCCTGCAGGTCCCCGAGGATGCCCACCGCCTTGCGGACCTTCAGCGACGCGGCGCGCAGCTTCGCGATGTTCTCCGCGTGCTGCTCGTGGCTGCCGTGGGAGAAGTTGAGGCGAGCCACGTCCATGCCGTTCTCCAGGAGCGCTTCGAGCATCTCCTGGCTCTGGCTGGCGGGACCGAGGGTGCAGACAATCTTCGCTCTTCGCATAGAGCCCGTGAGGATGGGTTTCCCTTACGGCAGCGTCAAGCACGCTGCATGGGCCGCTTCGCTCGGTAAAACGGTAAATGAGCCAGCGAACAGCGCTGCGCTCAGCCGCGAAGCAGCACGCCCAGGTTCTCCCGCTCCCAACGCAGTGCGGCGGCGTAATGCGGGAATGTTCTCTCGCGCTCGCGAAAGGCGCGCGGGTGGTGCACGCGACGACCGCTTCGGCCCGTGCTCGGGAAGAGCTGGTGGAGCATCTCGTGGAAGACGATGAACTCCACGAAGTAGGAAGGCACGTCGGGGGTGTCCAGCGCCGGGTGGATGCGAATCTCACGCGTCTGGTGGTCGTAGACGCCCAGGCGGATGGACTTGCGACGGCGGCGCGGAGGCATGCGCCCCCAGCCAATCCGGGCCTGGATGAGGCCCTGGAAAAAATCGCGGTTGGTGGCGTCGTAAAGCGCCTGGAGGTCGAAGCAGCGCCCGCGCGGGTTGAGGTCCGCGTCGGATTCGCGGCGCAGCTGGCGGATGCGCGGCTGCTGACCGCGGATGTACTCGTCCAGGATGACGCCCGCGGCGCGGTGTCCCCGGCCCGCGTAGTCCGCCACCGCGCGCACCACCGGCTCCGGCGCGTCCAGGAACATGTGATGCAGCCGCAGCGCCAGCACCGCGGAGCCCCGGCGGAAGGACACCATGGTGGAGCGGTTGTCCGTCACCGACAGGCGCACCGGCATGCCCAGCTCCGCGCTCAGCCGCCACGCCAGCGACTCCGCCCGGGTCCACAGCTCCTCCCGCGTGGGCGGACGCGTGACGAGGCGGGGCGCCTCGTCGGGCAGGAGGTTGCGCTGCGGCATCGGCACGGGCGGTGCGACGGGACGCGGCGCGGGCGCCCCGGACGCGGCAGGTCCCCCCTCGGGCCGGGCGACAGCCGTTCCCTCCGCCGCGCGGCTGGCGGCGGAGAGGCCTCGAGGGAAGAGCGACGTCTGGCGAAATGGCTCGGGGGACACGCGGCTGCGCATCGTACCCCGCACTTCCGGGGACTCAAGGGCGGCGGTCCCCTGCCCGCCTCCTCACCGTCAGCCCGTCAACCGCGCTCACACGCAGCGTCCACTACAGGAGGGAGCGGCAGGCGAGCGTACGACGCGGGCCTCACGGCGCGGGCGGCTCCGCGTGCCGGGACTTGAGGAGCCGCTCCAGGCGCTCGGGCTCCATGCGCACCACGAAGGTCTTCTCGCGCGTGAAGGTCACCTGCCCCGGCGCGCCGCCCTTCACCTTGCGCACGAACTTCGCGGGCACGTAGCTCACCTCGCCGCGCGGCTCGCCCTTGGCCCCGGAGTGGTGCAGCGCCAGGTGCGCCGCGTCCAGCAGCACCTCCTGCGCCACTTCCTGCCCCTTCTCCAGCGGCAGCACCACGTGGCTGCCGGGCACGCCGCGCGCGTGGAGCCACAGGTGCCAGGGCCTGGCCACCTTGAAGGTGAGCGCGTCGTTGTCCTCCGCGCCGCGCCCCACCCAGATGCGCGCCCCGCCATGGCCCACGTACTCCTTGAAGGGCCGGCCCTCCCGCGCGCTCTCGCCTCCACTGGGGAGCTGCAGCACCTCCGCCTGCGACAGCAGCGCGGCGTCCTCCATCCGCTCGAGCTGCGCGAGCGCCTCCTGCGCGTGCGCCACCTCGCGCGCCAGCTCCGCCTCGCGATGGCGCGCCTGCTCCACGCCCCGCAGCAGCCGCCGGTACTGGTGGAAGCGCCAGTCCGCCTCCTCCTTCGGGGTGCGCTTCGGGTCCAGCGTCACCCGGACCTCCTTCGCGCCCTCCTCTGTATAGGCGGTGAGCACCGCCTCGGTGGCGCCCCGCTTGAGGCGGTAGAGGTTCTGCGCCAGCAGCTCGCCCACTTCGCGGTGCTTCTCCGCGTCCGGCCCGCGGGCCGCCTCGGCGCGCACCTTCTCCAGCGTGCGGGAGGCGCGCTTGAGGCGCGCGCGGTACGGCTGCGCCAGGCGGCGGCGGATGGTCTCCGAGCGGCTGGCCTTGTCGCGCGCTCCGAGCAGGCGCTCCGCGGCCTGGGAATACGGCAGCGCATCCCCGTCCTGGGGCGCGAGCCGCGAGGGTTGGCTCCGGGCCTTCTCGCGGGCCTCGGGAGGCGGCGGCTCCGGCGGCGTCCACGCGGCGCCCGGATGCAGGCCCCGGCGCTGCGCGAAGCCCTCACCGGAGAGCATCAGCACGCGGCCGTTGTCGCTGAGCAGCAGCAGGCCCCCGGGCGCGCCCACCTCCAGGATCAGCCGCCTGCGGACGTCCTCGCGCTCGAAGTCGAAGGCCACCACGCGCTCGGCGTCCATGAAGCGGGCGCCCTGGAGCTTGAAGCCTGTCAATTCCTGGCGCAGCCACCGCTGGAAGGGGGCGGGCTCGCCCGGCGTGGGGAAGCGCTCCTCCGCCACGGACACCCGGGCCAGGTCACCTTCCGCGCACAGGCACAACAGGATGGATCTGCCCGGGACGCGAAGCTCCACGTAGGCGAGCCTGGGAAGAGGACACCAGGCCTTCTGCGCCACCGCGCCGGTGAGGCGCTCCGCCAGCTCCGCCACCACCTGCTCCAGCTCCACGGGACGCAGCGACATGGGGCACTCCGGGTCCTGAAAACGAAAACGGCCCGGCGGGTTTCGCCGAGCCGTTCACCGGACGTCAACTACCGTCCGCTCATGACGACGGGACTGCTCAGGACTCCGGGGTGACCGGGGCCGCCGCCGCCTTGGCCTTCGTGGTGCGCTTGCGAGCCGGGGCCTTCTTGGCCGCCTTGCGGGTGGTCTTCTTGGCAGCCGCCTTCTTGGTCGCGGTCTTGCCGGCCGTCTTGCGAGCGGTCGTCTTCTTCGCCGACTTCGCCGCCTTCGCCGACTTCGACGCCTTCGCGGTCTTGGCAGCCTTCTTGGTCGCGGACTTCGCAGCGGTCTTCTTCTTAGCGGCCATCAGAATCCTCCGGTTCAGTGGTTGGCCCCAGTCAACCGAGGCCCTGCACTCTTCTTGATGGGAGTGAGTGCTTGAAGTGAATGGTACGGGCGACATGCCAGTGTGTCAACGCATGGTGATGTATTGCATCGCGTGCGAGGCCGATTTTTCGGCATCGAGCGCGTCCGGAGGTCCCGAACGCCACTTCGCGGACACTCGCGAGCGCATCCGAGGTGTCGCGCGCGAGGCCGAGTTTCCGGCGCCGGACACGTTCCGGCCCGTTTCGGGCGCGGCGTCGGCGCGCACCGCGGCGCATGCGCGCGAGCCACGCGGCGCTTTTCGCGCGTGGGGTGCGGCGTCTACGGTGCGCCACCACATGAGCGCCTCCGAGCAGACCTTCCCCGCGGACTTCACCTTCGGCGTCGCGACCGCCGCGTACCAGGTGGAGGGCGGCATCGAGAACGACTGGTCCGAGTGGGAGCGGGCCGGACGGCTGAAGGAGCCGGACGCGCGCTGCGGCCTCGCGGTGGACCACTGGAACCGCTACGAGGAGGACTACGCCCTGGCGCGGGCGGTGGGCGCCACCGCGTTCCGCATCTCCCTGGAGTGGGCGCGCATCGAGCCGGAGCGCGGGCGCTTCGACGAGGCGGCGCTGGAGGCCTACCGGGAGCGGCTCCTGAAGATGAAGGCCCACGGCCTGCGGCCGGTGGTGACGCTCCACCACTTCACGCACCCCACCTGGTTCCACCGGGACACGCCGTGGCATCAGCCGGCCAGCGTGGACGCCTTCCGCCGGTACGCGAAGCGGTGCGCGGCGCTCCTGGAGGGACTGGACGCGCTGGTCATCTCCTTCAACGAGCCCATGGTGCTGCTGTTGGGGGGCTATCTGCAGGGCGCCATTCCTCCGGGCATCGCGGATGGCCCCACCACCATGCGGGCCATGGAGAACCTGGTGCGCTCGCACGTGGCCG
The DNA here is from genome assembly GCF_010894475.1 of Myxococcus vastator. Lineage (GTDB taxonomy): Bacteria > Myxococcota > Myxococcia > Myxococcales > Myxococcaceae > Myxococcus > Myxococcus vastator. The sequence continues at coordinate 28,829 of NZ_JAAIYB010000011.1, read as the reverse complement.
CCCGGGAGGAGCTGTTGTCCCGGCTGGGCCGCGTGGAGCTGGGCATCTCCCAGAACATGCTCGCCTTCGCGCCGGACCGCTGGTGGCACCCGTTGGACCGGGCGCTGGTGAGGCTCGGGGCCCAGGCCTACAACCATGCGTTCCACGAGGCGCTGTCCACCGGCGAACTGCGCGTCACCATGCCGGGCGTGGCCTCCACGCGCGCGGACATCCCCGGCGCGCGGGACTCCGTGGAGTTCATCGGGGTGAACTACTACACCCGCGCGCACCTGCGCTTCGTGCCGCGCCCGCCCTTCATCGAGTTCAAGTACCGGGACGTCCAGGGCCGGGGCCTCACCGACATCGGCTGGGAGGACTGGCCGGAGGGCTTCCTCCAGACGCTGCGCGACGTAAAGCGCTACGGCAAGCCGGTGTGGATTACGGAGAACGGCATCGACGACCGCGGCGGCGCCCGCCGGCCCCACTACCTTCACACCCACCTGGCCCAGGTGCTGGCGGCGCGCGCGCAGGGCGTGGACGTGCGCGGCTACCTCTATTGGAGCCTGCTCGACAACTTCGAGTGGCTGGAGGGCTGGGGCCCGCGCTTTGGCCTCTACCATGTCGACTTCGACACGCTCCGCCGCAGCCCCACGCCCGCGTGTGACTACTTCCGCGCCGTGGCCACCGGACGGAAGCTGGTGCCGCCGGACGCGCTCCACCCCTCGGGCGCTTGAGCGGCGCGCCGCCCACGGAGGGCACCGACTCCCTCCTTATATATAGAGAGCGGCGCCGTGCCCTCACTCAACCCAGGGCCGCGCGGTAGTCCACGTCCTGCTCTTCACCGGGGCCCGCGGCGTCCACCTGGGCCGCGGTGAAGAAGCGGCGCACGCAGTCCTCCACCGCTGACGGCACGTCCAGGCCGTTCACCTCCGCGCGGAAGGCCGCGGCGCCGTACAGGCCGTGGGCGTACCACGCCAGCTGCTTGCGGAAGGAGCGCACGGCGCCCAGCGGGTCCCCCATGAAGTCCAGGTGCGCCCGGAAGTGGGTGAGCACCAGCTCGCAGCGCTCACGCGGCGTGGCGGGCGGGCCCCCGAGCAGCTCGCGGAAGATCCACGGGTTGCCCAGCGCGGCGCGGCCAATCATCACGAAGTCGCAGCCGGTGGTCTCCCGCATGCGCGCCGCGTCCGCGGGCGTCTTCACGTCCCCGTTGCCGATGATGGGCAGCTCCGGGAAGTGGCGCTTGAGGTCGGCGATGACGCCCCAGTCCGCCTGCCCCGAATAGCCCTGCTCGCGCGTGCGGGGGTGGATGGCCAGCCCCGCGCAGCCCGCCTCCTGGAGCGCGCCGGCCACCTGGAGGTAGTTGAGGCTGCGGGCGTCCCAGCCCGAGCGAATCTTGCAGGTGACGGGCAGGCCGGTGGCCTCGCGGATGCGCCGGACGATGTCCGCCGCGCGGGGCACGTCACAGAGCAGGCCGCTGCCCGCCCCGTTCTTCACCACCTTCTTCACCGGACAGCCCATGTTGATGTCGATGATTTGCGCGCCCGCCTCGCGCCCCACCACCGCGGCCCGGGCCATGGCGTCCGGCTCTCCGCCGTAGATTTGGAGCGAGTAGGGCCGCTCCACCTCGGCGTCGTAGCGCAGGTACTTCAACGTCCGCTGGTTGGCGCGCATCAGGCCCCGCGAGCTGACGAGCTCGGTGGGGCAGAGCGCCGCGCCCAGGCGGAAGGCGAGCACGCGGAAGGGCATCTCGCTCACCCCGGCCATGGGGGCCAGGATGTACGGGTTGGGCAGGGTGTAGGGACCAAGCTGCGGCATGAGGGGCGGGGAACCTAGCGGATTCGCCAGGGACATGGAGGAGACGGTGCGCAAGTGCCTGCGCTCGGGGGTCCTAACGGTTAAGGTCCGTCCCCATGTTCCGCTTTCGGCTCGGGAGCATTCCCGTTGAAGTCCACCCCAGCCACCTGCTCGTGTCCGGCATGCTGGCCTGGAGCTCCGTCCCCGCGGCCCAGAACGGCTGGCCGTTCCGCCAGGTGGATGGGGCCCCCACCCTGGGCCACGCCAGCGCGATGGTCGTCTACATCCTGTCGTGGATGCTCATCGTCTTCGTGTCCGTGCTCATCCATGAGCTGGGGCACGCGCTGGCCAGCCGCCTGTTCGGCTACCGGCCGAGCATCGCGCTCGTCTGGATGGGTGGCCACACGCTCCCCACCGACGCGCCAGGGCCCCTGCCGTGGAAGCGGGACCTGCTCATCACCGCGGCCGGCCCCTTCTTCGGGTTGATGCTGGGGGTGACGAGCGGGGTGGGCTACGCCCTGCTCGAGGGCCGCTCGCCCGCGCTCGACTTCTTCCTGTTCACCTTCATGCTGGCCAACTTCTTCTGGGCGGTCCTCAACATGCTGCCCGTGCTCCCGCTGGACGGCGGGCGCATCACCACCACCCTGGCCACGCGGGTGTTCGGTCCCCGTCGCGGCTTCGTGCTGGCGCAGGGCCTGGCCCTGCTGGTGTGCGTGGGCGCCGTGGTGTTCGGCCTGAAGTCGGGCTGGCTGCTGCTCACCCTCATCTTCGCCATGTACGGCATGCAGTCCTTCCGCGTGGTGGCGGAGGCGCTGCGCGGCGGACAGGCCCAGCGCGAGGCCACACTGGAAGGCCCTCTGGCGGAGACGCTGCGCGAGGCCCGGGCCGCGCTCGACGCGGGCCGCATGGACGAGGCGCGCCGGCTGGGCGCGTCCGTGCTGGAGGCCACCGAGGGCCTGACGCCGCCGCTGGCCAGCCATGCGCACCACCTGATGGGCTGGCTCGCCCTGAAGGAGGGCCAGGGCCGCCAGGCGCTGGACCACTTCTCGCAGGTGCAGGGCCTGCCCGTGGAGCCGCACGCGGTGGCGGCGTCCTTCTCCCTGGTGGGTGATGACGCCCGCGCGGTGGAGTGGTGGAAGCAGGCGTGGCAGGCCTCGTCGGACCGGACGGTGATGCACGAGTACGCCGGCACGCTCATCCGCATGGGCCGCGAGCCGGAGGCCCTGAAGCTGCCGGGCCTGGACCCGGAGGCGGCGTTCTCCTGCGCGGAGCGGGTGCTCTTCATCCGGGGCGCGTACTCGGAGGCCGCGGCCGTGGGCGAGGCGGCGCTGAAGCACGCGCCCAGCGCCACGCTGGCCTATGACGCGGCCTGCGCCCATGCCCGCGCGCGCAACGTGCCTGACGCGATGCGGCTCCTTCACCGCGCCACGGAGCTGGGCTTCACCGATGGGGCCTATGCCGCCTCGGACGAGGACCTGGCGCCGCTCCATGGGTACCCCGCATTCGAGGAGTGGCTGACGGAGCTGCGGCAATCCGCCGCCTCCTGACAAGGGGATGACAGGCGGGGGTGTTGATGCGGGGCGAGGCTGAGCAGGTTCCAGCTCGGCCACCCAGCGCACGAGGCTCCCTTGCAGACACCGTCTCCAGCCCTGCCCGCGGCGGATGAGCGCCTCAACTGGCGCTCCTCCGTCCCCTTCTTCGCCGTCCACCTGATGTGCCTCTTCGTCTTCGCCGTCGGCGCGAAGCCGGTGGACGTGGCGGTGTGCGTCGGCCTCTACGTCGTGCGCATGTGGGGCATCACCGCGGGCTTCCACCGGTACTTCTCCCACCGGGCCTTCAAGACGGGGCGTGTCTTCCAGTTCATCATGGCCCTGGTGGGCAGCATGTCCGCGCAGAAGGGCGTGCTGTGGTGGGCGGCGCACCACCGCCACCACCACCGCTATTCGGACCACGCGGAGGACATCCACTCGCCCCTGCAGAAGGGCTTCTGGTGGAGCCACGTGGGGTGGATTCTCTCCGACAAGTACAACGACACCCGCCTGGAGGGCATCAAGGACTTCGCCCGCTTCCCGGAGCTGGTGTGGCTCAACCGCTTCCACCTGGCGCCGCCCGTCCTGCTGGCCGTGGCCCTCTACTTCATCGGCGGCTTCTCCATGCTGGTGTGGGGCTTCTTCGTCAGCACCACCCTGCTGTGGCACGGCACCTTCACCATCAACTCGCTCAGCCACATCTTCGGCAAGCGCCGCTACAAGACGACGGACACCAGCCGGAACAACTGGCTGCTGGCGCTCGTCACCCTGGGCGAGGGGTGGCACAACAACCACCACTTCCATCAGAACACCGCCAACCAGGGCTGGTTCTGGTGGGAGGTGGACCTCAGCTACTACTCCCTGAAGGTGCTCTCGTGGTTCAAGGTGGTGGAGGGGCTGCGGCGCCCCTCCCAGGCCACGAAGTACGCCTTCCAGAAGTACACCGACGCGGAGCGCGCGGCGCTGGCGGTCCCCACCCGCTTCTGGGGTGCTTCGGGCGCGCGCGCCCAGCTCGTGGCCACCAAGGCCGCGGGCGACGCGGCCCGGGCCGCCAGTGACGCGGCGAAGGCCGCGGGCGACAAGGTGCGCGAGGCCCTGACGGCCGCCGCGGACCACCTGCCCACCTCCGCGCCGCCGCCCTCCGCCCTGCTCAAGCGCCGGTAGCCGTTCGAAGCTGGAGCGAAACCGCGACGCGCCTGTCATGGGCGCGACCCGACGGCTGGCCGCCCTGCACACGTCCGCGTCACGAACCTTGAGCGGCGCCCATCCCACTGTTAGTGGGACCTGCAATGAATGCAGGGGATGTACCCGCATCAAGCGCGGCGGCCCAGCGCGCAATCTGGATGCAGCTGCGCGCGGCGATGGGCCGCTTCGCCCACGCCACGCTGAGAGCGTCCAACCGCTTGCGGCTGCCCGGCCCCTCCGTCCTCCCGGTGGCGGGCGCGGTGGTCGGCCTGTACAGCGGGCTGGCGGCGGGCATCTTCTCCAACCTCATCGGGTTGGTGAGCGGGCTCACCTTCGGAGCGGCCTCGCTGAAGCACACGCTCCGCCAGGGCCAGTTCCAGTCGCTCATGGAGGCGTTCGCCGCGGCGCGCTGGCATCCGGAGTACGCCTTCGTCGGCGTGCCCCTGGCGGCCGGCGCGCTGGTGCTGGCGCGCATCATCGAGCCGGGCGGGCCCCGTGACGAGGTGAAGCGCCGGCTGCGCCTGCTGGCCCTGCTGACGCTGGGCGGGCTGTCGCTCTACTACCCGCTGGTGGCGCTGTCCGCGCTCAACAGCGTGTTCGGACACAGCCACAACCTGCCCGAGGCGCTGCCCCACCTGCCCTGGTGGCTGATGCTGCTGGCGCCCACGCTGGGCGGCGTGGCGGTGGGCCGGCTGCTGCGGGACAGGCCCGAGACGCACGGCCACGGCGTCCCCGAGGTGGTGCGGGCGGTGAAGAGCGGCGCCAACGCCCTGCCGGCGGACCGGGGCCTGCTGAAGCTGGTGGCGTCCGCCATCACCATTGGCAGCGGCGGCTCGGCGGGGCGCGAGGGGCCCATCGTCTACGGCGGCGCGGCGTTCGCTTCCACCGTGGGCCGGGTGCTGGGCTTCAGCCGCAAGGAGCTGTCCATCCTCCTGGCGTGCGGCGCCGGCGCGGGCATCTCCGCGTCCTTCAACGCCCCCATCGCCGGCGCCGTGTTCGCGATGGAAATCATCCTCCGCGAGTTCGAGCTGCGCGTCTTCTCCCCCATCATCCTGGCCAGCGTGGCCGGCACCCTGGTGAGCCAGGGCGTCATGGGGGAGTCCGCCATGCTCCGGCAAATCCCCTACGAGCTGGTCAGCGGCGGCGAGGTGCTGGCCTACGCGGGCCTGGGCATCACCTGTGGGCTGCTGGCCTTCACCTTCGTGCAGCTGCTGCACGGCGTGGAGCACTTCTTCCACGGCCAGGGGAAGAGCCGGCTGTCCCCGTGGCTGGGCAGCAAGCCGCTCTCCCTGCGCGCGGGCCTGGGGGGCCTGTGCGCCGGCATCCTGGCCTTCGCCAGCCCCACCGTCTGGGGCAGCGGGCACGACTACATCAACCTGGCCGCGCTGGGCCGGCTGCCCTTCCTGTTCCTCATCACCGCGTGCCTGCTGAAGCTGGTGGCCACGGCCGTCACCATCGGCTCGGGGGGCTCGGGCGGGACGTTCTTCCCGGCGGCGCTCATCGGCGCGATGGCGGGCGGCGCCTTCGGCACCCTGGTGCACTACTTCTTCCCGGTGAGCACCGGCCCCAGCGGCGCGTATGCCCTGGTGGGCATGGGCGGCGCGGTGGCGGCGCTCACCCGCGGCCCGCTCACGGGCATGATGATGCTGTACGAGCTGAGCGGGAACCACGACATCATCCTGCCGCTGATGGTGACGTGCACCATCGCCTCCGCGCTCTGCCACTACCTCACCGAGCGGAAGACACCGAAGGTCCAGAGCGACGCGGACCTGCTGGAGGCCACCCCGGTCCGCTCGCTGATGACCCACCTGACCCCTGTGCCCGCGGGCACGCCGCTGCGGGCGCTGACGGACCTGCTGCTCACCTCCGAGGCGGGCACCCTGCCCATCCTGGACACCGTGGGCCGCATCTACGGTACCGTGCAGGTGGAGCAGCTGCGCGAGGTGTGGCGCGACGAATCCGTGTACCCGCTGCTGGTGGCCAGCGACCTGGCGCGCAAGCTGCCCGCGCTGGCCCCCGACGCGAACCTGGCCCACGCCCTCCACGTCATGGACCACGAGGACGTGGACGCCCTGCCCGTCAGCGTCCCGGTGGGCAGCCCCACCTGCGGGCTGCTCACCCGCGCCGCGGTGCGCAGGTTCCTCTTCGCGCAGCACGCCCAGGCCCACGCGACGGGCGACTATCCCGTTAGCCCCACCGAGGCGAGCTGACGCCCCACCCGCTCAGTGCGTGGGGGTGCCCGCGGGAGTCAGCGCCTCCCGCGTGCCCATGAGGCTGGCGTAGGCGGCGAGGTAGCGGCTGGCCATCCGCCGGGGCGTGTACGTCAGCGCCCAGGCCCGCGCGCGCAGGGCCAGCCGGGTGCGCAGCCCGGGGTCTTCGCGCAGCCGCTCCAGCGTCTCCACCAGGGCCTCCACGTCGTCCGGGGGCACGAAGCACGCGGCCCCATCTCCCCACACCTCGCGCAGCGCCGGAAGGTCGCCCAGCACCAGCGCGCAGCCGGACAGGGCCGCCTCCAGCGCGGTGAGGCCAAAGGGCGCGTACCGGGCGGGCAGCACGTAGATGGACGCGCGCGACATCCACTCCGCCAGGGCATGCGGCTCCAGGTGCCCCATCCACTGGAGGTGACGCGGCTCCGCCTTCCGCTCGGAGGGATGGCGCGCGTCTCCCACGAGCCGCACCGGCCAGCCCAGGCGGGGCGCGGCGGCGTCCAGCACGGCGACGTTCTTCGCGGCGTCCCACGGACTGCCCACGCTGAGGATGAAGGGCTCCCGCTCCGAGCGGGGCGGCACCCGGTCCGCGCGCCGCGCATGGGGGATGACCTCCGCGGCGGGCAGGGGGCCATAGTGCAGTTGGAGGGAGTCGAGCAGGTCCCGGCTCGGCGTCACCACCCGGCCCGCGGCGCCCAGGCCCGCGGTGACGGCCTCGCGATAGCGCGCATGGCTCGCGGGCGCGTCCTCGCCCTTCACCGCCCGCCACCAGGACAGGCTGCACGCATGCCCCACCACCAGGGGCGGGTGCAGCCACGGCAGCGCCCCGTGCACGTAGCCATTGAGGTGCACCACGTCCGGACGCACCCGGCGCTCCAGCGCGAGCAGCCAGTCACCCGCCGAGCGCACGTCGTCCCACGGGTCCTCCATCCACTCCAGCCGGAAGCGCCCTTCCTCCACGGTGAGGTTGGGGAGGCCTCGCGCCTCCGCCCACTGCGCGCCGGTGAGCGGCGCCCCCATGGTCGCCAGCGTCACCTCCACCCCGTGCGGCGCGAGCGCCCGGGTCAGCTCCAGCGCGTACGTCCACACGTCGCCCACGGCGTCGGCCGTCATCAGCACCCGCCGCACCGTCCGGCTCGACGTGACGTCATGGCCCCGCGCATGCCCGCCACCATGGGGTGGGGCATGGGGCTCCTGGCCTTCCGCTCCACTCGCCATGCGCATCCGCAGACTGTTCATGGTGTCCCCCCCGCCGAGCCCCGGACTCGTGGAGGGCAACGTAGGCCGAGCGCCGCCATGGGAGGATTGCCCCACCGCGCCCCTCCGTGCATGACAGCCGATGGAGGGCGGGACGCGGAGACACCCTGGCCGGCGGACGTCCAAAGGGTCATGCTGGGAACACGAGAGGCCCTCCATGGAGATTCTCCGAGCGACTCCGTCCGAGCACACGCTGCTTCGAAACCTCTATCCGCTCTACCTCCACGACCTGAGCGAGTTCGGCGTCGACTACGCCCTGGACGAGCAGGGGCGCTGGCGGCCGGACTTCCTGCCCACGTGGCTGGTGCCCGCCCCCGAGGTCCACCCCCTGCTGCTGCGCTGGGAGGGCCGCGTCGTGGGCTTCGCCTTCGTGGGGCAGTCCCCCTTCCCCTACATGACGCCTGGACGCGACTTCCGGATGAGCGAGTTCTTCATCCTGCGGAATGAGCGGCGCCTCGGCCTGGGCCGGCTCGCGGCCAGGGCCGTGTTCGACCGCTTCCCCGGCATCTGGGAGCTGTCCCAACTGCCGCGCAACCGCCCCGCCATCGCCTTCTGGCGCGGCGTCATCGACGAGTACACGGGGGGCGCCTTCGAGGACACCTTCATCGATGGCGCCCCTGCCCAGGTCTTCGACAGCCGGCGGCGCGTGGCGCGCGCGCAGGGACGGTCGCCGCGCTGACGCTACTTCGTGCCCGACTCCGGCGCCTTCGCGTCCGCGCCAACCGGCTTGCGCAGCGGGCACGCGACAATCGCGCCGTTCGGGTTGATGGCGTCGCTGCCGGACTCGACCTTGAGAATCTTCAGGTCCTCGCCCACGACGAACGTGTACCGCTTCGGAGCAGACAGCAGCGGCATCTTCACGTCATAGGCGGAGACGATTTTGCCGTCCGGGTCGGGGATGAAGGGGAACGGCGCCTTCAGCTCGGCCTTGAAGCGCGTGAGCGTCTCCGCGTCATCCATGCTGATGGCCAGCACCTGCCCCTGCGCCTTCTCCACGTCCGCGTACCGGTCCCGGTACGCCTTGAGCTCGCGGGTGCAGCCTCCGGTGAAGGCCTTGGGGAAGAAGGCCAGGATGACGGGGCCCTTCTTCACCAGCTCCGACAACGTGTAGACGTTCCCCGCGGAGTCCTTCGCCGTGAAGTCCGGCGCCGTCTCTCCGGCCTGGGGAATGGCACCGCTGAAGAACCCCGCGACGAGCAATGGGACGAGCATGGGCGGGACTAGACAGGACATCCCGCCCCCGGAGCAAGCCAGCGGCGAGCTACTTCTTCGCCGCCTCCGCCATCCGCGCCCACACCGCCGACGCGGCCTCGCGGGCCTGCTCCGCCACCACGGTGGGGCTCACCGACAGCGGCCGGCGCGCCCACATGCGCCACACGCCATCCACCATCACCGCCTCCACGTGCCGGCTGCCCAGGCCGAACACCACGTGCCAGGCCAGGTTCTCCGCCGTCAGCGGCGTGGCCGGCAGGTAGTCCAGGATGAGCAGGTCCGCGAGCGAGCCCTCGCGCATGGGCCCCACCGGCGCGTCGAAAACCTGCGACGCCAGGCGGTGCCCGTTGGCCAGGTAGCGCAGCACGTCGATGGGCTGCCCCGCCTCGCGTGAGCGCAGGTACGCCGCCTGCGCCTCCGCGAACAGGTCCGCCGACACGCCATCCACGCCCAGCGTGGCCCGGGCCCCGAACTTCAGCGCCGGCGCGTAGCCCACCTCCAGCCCCTGGTTGGCGCGCGGCGTGTGCACCAGCCACGCGCCGGTGGCAATCACCTGCGCCAGGTCCGCCCAGTCCAGGTGGCCCACGTGCGCCAGCTGGCTCTTGGGTGACAGAAGGCCCGCGTCCAGCAACCGCGACACCGGCGAGGCCCCGTAGTGCTCGTTGGACAGGCGCTCATCGAGCGGGTCCTCCGCCAGCGGCAGGTGCAGGCCGCCATCGCCCAGCGCCTTCAGCGCCTCCGACAGGCCCGTCAGCGCGTCCGGCCCCAGCGTGAAGCACGGCGCCGCGCCCACCTGTCCCCGGAAGCGCCCCTTCGCCTTCTTCGCGAAGCTGACCGTCTCCTCCAGCCCCTCCTCGCGGCCGAGCGCCCCCTGCCGGTCCGACACCGCGTAGGCGAGCACGCCGCGCACGCCCACCTCATGGAGCCCGCGCGCCAGGCGCACCAGCGAGCCCGAAATCGCCTTGGGCGACGAGTGCAAATCGCACACGGTGGTGGTGCCGCACTGAAGCGCCTCCAGCCCTCCGGCACAGCCCGCCACCTGCACGGCGTCCAGGTCGAGCGCGTTCTCGTACGGCCAGGCCACCTGTTCGAGGATGTCCTGGTAGGTCTCCAGCGGCGGGCGGGGCATGCCACGGCCCAGCACCGCGTGCAGGCGGTGGTGCGCGCTCACCAGCCCCGGGAAGACGAGCTTGCCCGACAGCGCCACGACTTCGTCCTCCGCGCCAGGCGTCAGGTCCGGCCCGCGAGCGACGATTCGCTCTCCTTCGATGCGCAGGTCCACGCGCTCGACCAGCGCCGGCTCCAATTCGACGACATAACCACCCTTGAGGACTGTGCCCAACCATCCCTCCGGCCGCAGCGCGTGCGTGTGTCTGGGCCACCTCCCGCCAGGCCCACGAGACAGGCAGGACGTTAACATTCCCGCTCCCTCGCGCGAGCGGGCAGGTAGCGGGCCCCCACCCGCCGTAATGGCCACAACACTGTGCGCGGAGGGGCGCCTACACGTAGACTGCGCGCACTTTGGAGCTGGCGCAGAACCCCAATCAGGTGGGTCGCTACCGACTGTCCGCGCGCATCGCGACCGGCGGCATGGCGGAGGTGTACCTGGGCCGCCGCGTCGAGGACGACGGCAGCCGTGGGCCGGCGGTCGCGGTGAAGCGGTTGATGCCGCACCTCGCCTCGGACCGGCGCGTGGTGCAGATGTTCCTCAACGAGGCCCGCATCACCGCGCAGGTGCGACACCCCAACGTCGTCACCATCATCGAGCTGGGCATGGAGGGCACCGAGCCCTTCATCGCCATGGAGCTGCTGGAGGGACGCTCGTTCGCCGAGCTGCGCCAGGAGGCCGCCGAGCACGGACACCGCGTGCCACTGGGCATCACCCTGCGCGTGCTGGTGGAGGCCTGCCGGGGGCTGGACGCGGCGCACCGCGCCGTGGATGAAGCGGGCCGGCCGCTGCGCATCGTCCACCGCGACTTCACGCCCGACAACATCCACGTAGGTGTGAATGGCGCGGTGAAGGTCATCGACTTCGGCATCGCCAAGGCGGACGCACTGGGCTCGGGCACGGAGCCCGGCATCCTCAAGGGCAAGTTCTTCTACATGTCGCCGGAGATGATCGCCGGCAAGCCGGTGGACCACCGCGCCGACCTGTTCGCCGCGGGCGTCATGCTCTACGAGCAGCTCTGTGGCCGCCGGCCCTTCACCGGTCTGTCCGCCGACGAGGTGCTGGGCCGCATCGCGGAGGGACGCCCCAGGCCGCCCACCGCCTTCGACCCGTCCGTACCCACCGCGCTGGAGCTGGTGTGCCTCACCGCCCTGGCCCGTGAGCCCGCCGCGCGCTTCGACAGCCTGGAGGCCTTCATCGCCGCCATCGAATCGATTGGTGGCGCCGCGGAGATGGCCACGCCCGAGCAGCTGGCCGCCTACGTGGACTCCATCTTCCCACCGGACCGCGACCCCAAGCGGCTGGCCCTGCGGCGCGCGCGGCTCGCGGACCCGTCTCACGGCAGCACGCCGGCGCCCCACCCCCGGCCCCTCCTGGGCGGGGTCGACGCGCCCACCGCGTGGCCCCAGGTCTCCCGGACCACGAACCCCGACGCGGCGACGGTGGCGGGCGCCACGCGGAAGGCCCTCGCGGGCACGGCGGTATCCACCGCCCAGGGTGAACACGCCACGAGCAGGCGGCGCTCACGACGGGTTCCACTCCTCGCGGGCGTGCTCGCGGTGTGCGCGGTGGGCGCGGGCGCGACGTGGTTCCTCACGCGCCCCGCCGCGCCTCCCGCCGCGCGCCTGGCCCGGGCGGAGGCCGCCACCACGGCGGAGGCGAAGGCGGCGGCCCTGGAGGGACTGGCCTCCGATGACCGGGCGAGCGCGGAGGAGCTGCGCCGGGCGGGTGCGCTGCTGATGGAAGCCGGCGCGCACGAGGAGGCGCTGGCCCTGGCGGATGGCTTCGTGGCGCGCTTTCCCAAGGACGTCGAGGGGCACCTCCTCGCCGCGCGCGCCGCCACGGAGCTGCGACTGGGCAAGCGGGCCGAGCACGCCCTCGAGGACGCCACCGCGCTGGCCCCCAAGGACCTCCGCCCACCGCTGGCGCTGGCCGAGCTGCGCGAGCGTCAGGGGGACATCCCGGGCGCGCTGGCCGCGCTGGCCACGGTCCATGCCCGGAAGCCCGGCTCCTCCGACGTGACGCCGCGCTACGGCCTGCTGCTCTCGCAGAGCGGCCGGCTGGATGAGGCCGCCAGCGTGCTCTCCGCCTGGACGCGCTCCCACGATGACGCCGCGAGCCTCGCCGAGCTGGGCTTCGTGCGCTTCCGGCAGCAGCGCGTGGACGAGGCCGCCACCCTGCTCAAGCGCGCGCTTCGAAAGGCGCCCAGGCTCGCCGTGGCGCACTACTACCTGGGGGCCGTCCTCTTCCGGCAAGGCGACACCGCGGGCGCCGAGCGTGCCTACGTCGAAGCGGACCGGCTCGCCCCCGAGGACCCCCGAGCGCTGGCCTCCCGCTGCCAGCTCCACGCCCACACCGGAGACACCGCGGGTGTCACCGAGGTGAAGCGCGCCTTGTCCGAGCGCTTCCCGACGCGCGCGGAGGCCCTGGCCGCGGAGTGCGTCGCGGTGAAATGACGCCAACACTTCGTGCGTCCCGGGCCAGGCCCATTAACTTCGGGGTCATGCGCTTTCGCGGAACTCGCCTCGCCCTTGGGGTCCTGCTCGCCGGTGTCACGGCGTGCTCGTCCTCGGACACGTCCCGCCGGCCCACGGAGGATGCCGGCAGCGCCCCTCCCCCCGGCGAGGAGCCCACGGTGCCGGAGCGCACGGCCTGCACCGGCCTCACGGAGGGGCCCGGCACCTACGACTGGACGGTGGAGCACGACGGGCGCACCCGCCACTACCGCGTCCACGTCCCCCCCGGCTACGACGCCACCCGGCCCACCGCCGCGGTGGTGGCCTTCCACGGCTTCGGCTCCAATGAGGTGGAGATGGAGGGGCTGATGCGCCTGTCCATGCTGGCCGACACGGAGGGCTTCCTCGCCGTGTACCCCCGGGGCCTCAGCGCCTCGGAAATCAACAACAATGGGAGCGACGGCACCAGCCGGGGGTGGAACGCGGGCGCGTGCTGCGGCCCGGCGTGGACAGCCAAGGTGGATGACGTGGGCTTCGTGGACACGCTGCTGGCGGACCTGGACACGCGCGTGTGCGTGGACACGCGCCGGACGTTCGCCACCGGCTTCTCCAACGGCGGCTTCTTCTCGTACCAACTGGCTTGCCAGCGCGCGAGCCGCTTCGCCGCCGTCGCCCCCGTGGCGGGCATGGAGGGCGCCACGCCCTGCACCCCGTCACGCCCCGTGCCGGTGCTGCACCTGCACGGCACCGCCGACCCGGTCATCCGCTACCAGGGCGGCAGCAACCTGGGCCCCTTCGGCGGCACCTACCCGTCCGCCGAGGCGTCCGTGCGCCGCTGGGCCGAGCGCAACGGCTGCACGGGCCCCACCGTGGAGACGTACCAGCAGGGCGACAGCACCTGCACCGCCGCCACCGGGTGCAGCCCGGAGTCCGCCACCGCGTCGCTGTGCACGGTGCAGGGCGGCCAGCACACCTGGCCCGGCTTCACGGACTTCAACCACGGCGGCACGCCCCACCTGGACGCCACGCGGGAAGCCTGGAAGTTCTTCCAGGCACGCCCCCGGCCCTGAGCCCACCGCGAAAAGAGCCCCGCAATGCATTCACGCGCCCTCATCATCAACGCCGACGACCTGGGCTACGACCCGGCCGTCACGCGCGGCATCCTCCGGTCCATGCGCGAGGGCGTCGTCTCGTCGGCCACCTTCATGGTGAACACGCCCTTCTCGGAGGCCGCCGCGCGCGAGGCCCGGGGGCTCGCCATCGGCCTGCACCTCAACCTCGCCCGGGGCACGCCCGTGTGGAGCGGCTTCCCGCGCGAGCTGCTCGGAGAGGACGGCGGCTTCGTGGAGGCCCGCGCGGGCCGCCTTCCGGCGGACGTGGTGGAGGCGGAGTCCTTCGCCCAGCTCGCGCGGCTCGCGGGCCTGCTGGGCCAGCCGGCCACCCACGTGGACGTGCACAAGCACCTGCACCAACACGCGGGCGTCCTGGAGGGCCTGGCCCGGGCGGCGCGAAGCGTGGGCGTCCCGGTGCGCTCCATTGACGCGCAGATGCGGCGCACGCTGCGGGCGCACGGCGTCGCCACCAACGCGCACTTCGTGGGTGACGCGGGCGCGGAGGCGTACTGGACGCTGGAGCGCTTCGCGTCGGAGCTCGCCGCCCTGCCCCAGGATGGCGTCATCGAGCTGATGTGCCACCCGGGCTACCGGCCGGAGACGCTGAAGAGCGGCTACGCGGCCCAGCGAGAGGTCGAGCTGGAGACCTTCCTCCACCCCCAGGCCCGCGAAGCCCTGGCCCGGGCGGGAATCGTCCCGGTGGACTTCCGCGTGCTCACGTCCGGGAGCTGAGCAAATCCAGCGGCGCCTCGACCGCGGGCCGCCGCTCCACGCTGAGCGCGTTGCGCACCCGGGTCACCAGGTCCTCGGGCCGGTAGGGACGCGTACACAGCGACGTGCCCTCATGGGCCCACCAGGGCCGCTCGTCTCCGGCCAGCAGGATGGGCACCGGCCGCGCGCGCGGCAGCGTGGCGAAGGTCTCCAGGAAGACGCCGGTCGTTCCCTGCGTGGCGCTGGTGGACAGGACGATGAGGTCCACCGGCAGGTGCGTAGCCCGCCGCAGCGCCTCGGCCCCGTCGCGCGCGGTGAGCACCTCGAAGCCCTCGGAGAGCAGCACCTGCTCCGCCGCGGCCTCCTGGGTCTGGTCCTCGTCCAGCAGCAACAGCCGGTGGGGCAGCCGCCGCACGTCGTGCGCCGCCATGCGCGGCAGGCTCAGCGAGAAGGTGCTGCCCTGCCCCTCCGCGCTGCGCATCGACAGCGCGCCGCCGTGGAGCCGGGCGATGGAGTGGCTGATGAAGAGGCCCAGCCCCAGCCCGCCGAAGTTGCGGTGCGACACGTTGCGCGCCCGGTAGAAGCGCTGGAACACCTGCGACTGGTCCGCGCCCGGAATGCCGATGCCGTGGTCCTGGACGTGGATGCGCGCCTCGCCCTGGGAGCGCTCCACCGTCACGACGATGGGCTCCTCCGGCGCGCTGTACTTGTGCGCGTTCTCCAGCAGGTTCACCAGCACCTGCTCCAGCCTGTCCCGGTCCCCGCGCACCCAGACGCGCTCGCGGGGCACCTCCACGGCGAAGGGCCGCTCGAAGGCCGCGCGGAAGTGGTCCACCACCTCCGCCACCAGCTGCCCCACCTCCAGCGGCGCCAGGTCCAACGCCAGCCTCCCCGCGTCCAGGCGCGACGCGTCCAGCAGGTCCTCCACCAGCCCCACCAGCCGGTCCACCTGCCGCTTGGACTTGAGCACCGTGGACAGCTCCACCGGCTGGCCCGACGACAGGCGCCGCTCCATGGTGAAGAGGCCCAGCTTCAGCGGCGTGAGCGGCGTCCTCAGCTCGTGGCTGGCGATGGAGATGAACTCCTCGCGCACCTGGAGCGCCGCCTTGGCCTCGCGCAGCAGGCGCGCGTTCTCCACCGCCACCGCGAGCTGGTTCGCCGCGGCGCTCCACAAGTCCAGCTCCCGCACGGAGAAGGACGTGCCCGGCTCCTTGTAGAGCAGCAGCAGGCCCACCGTCCGGCGCGGCGCGCACAGCGGCACCGCGGCGAAGATGGAGCCCATGGAGTCCCCATAGCCCCGCTGGATGCCCAGCTGCGCCTGACGCAGCGCCAGCGCCTGCCGGAACGGGTCCGACTGGGAGTCGAAGGCCGCCTCGGGGGACTCCGAGCCGGCCAGGTCCGACACCGCCACCCGGCGCAGGCTCCCGCCCTCCTCTTCGCAAAGATAGACTTCGGCGCGGCGCACGTGCGCGCAGCGGACCAGGGCCACCACGGCGGCGGCGCAGACGCTGTCCACCTCCAGCGTCTCCCCCACGGAGCGGGCAATCTCCTGCACCGCCTGGGAGAAGGCCCCCTCGTCGTCCACGCCCGAGGGCTCCACCACCAGCCAGGCGCCCGCCGCCTCGCCCGCCGAGGCGGGCTTCACCTGCACCCGGACCTGACGCAGCGCCCGGGTGATGACGTGGCCGGTATGGGACGCCCCGTCCCGGATGGCGCGCTCCAGGGAGTCCAGGCTCCGGGTGCGCTCCAGGGCATCCCGCAGGTCGCTCCCGGCGTGCAGCGCCACGCCCGTCTTGTGCGCGAAGCCTTCCTCGCACCACTGAACGCGCAGGTCCGGACCGACGCGAACCAGCGCCAGCGGCAGGCACGAGAATGCATCTTCGACGTCGGAGGGAAGCGGCATGTGCTCGGGCGGGGGCAAGAGACGCCCCTTGATTATGAGCCCGCGCCCACGTGGCAACCGGAGCCCCCCCAGGATTCACCCCCGCTGGACGCCAGGCGCGTTGGCAGGCGGACATCGAAGGGAGGGATGACACGCGGCGTTGGTGTGGTAGACGACAGCGCCATGCCCTCGCAGCCGTCCAAGGAACTGCAGACCTTCCCCAACCCGGCCGCCGATCGCGACTACGAAATCGCGTTCGACGTCCCGGAGTTCACCTGTCTCTGCCCGCTCACCGGCCAGCCTGACTTCGCACGTTTCAAGATTACCTACGTGCCGGACCAGACCTGCATCGAGCTCAAGAGCCTCAAGCTCTACATGTGGGCATACCGCAATGAAGGCGCCTTCCACGAGAAGGTGACCAACACCATCGCGGACGACATCATCAAGGCCATCCAGCCGCGCAAGCTCACCGTGGTGGGCGACTTCTTCGTGCGCGGCGGCATCGGCACCATCGTCACCGTCACGCACGACAAGTCCAAGCAGCAGGCCTGAGCCACCACCCGCCGGGCCTCAGCGGGTGAGCTGCTCCACCAGCGGCGCCCACTGGGCCTGGGTGAAGTAGAGCCCGGTGCCCGCCGCCGTCATCAGCGCGACGGCGGCGGCCAGGGCCCACTTCAGCTTCCCGCCCTGGCGGGAGCGCCCCGTGTCGAACCCCTCCACCGCGGCGTCCAGCTCGTGCGGCCGCATGAGCTGCTGGGCCTCCGTCTCCGTCAGCTTCTGCCGGTGGCGCAGGAAGGCCACCAGCAGGGCCGCGTGGGACACCTGCACCTCCTGCGCGAGGAAGACGTCCAGCTCGCGGCGCATGGCGGCGGCGTCCGGGAAGCGGTCCTCCGGCTTCACCTCCATGGCGCGCTGGATGATGCGCACCAGCGGCGCCGGGACGTTGGGCGCCACCTTGGAGAGCGGCGTGTACTTGCCGTCGCGAATCCTCGCGAAGACCTCGCCCGCCGTCTTGCCGTGGAAGGGGCGCGCGCCGGAGAGGGCCTCATAGAGCAGCACGCCGAGCGAGAAGATGTCGGTGCGGCCATCCACCGGCACCCCCGTCACCTGCTCCGGGGACATATACGACGGCGTCCCCACCGCCATGCCCTGCTGGGTGAGCGCCTCCATGCCCACGTCCTTGGCGATGCCGAAGTCCATCAGCTTCACCTCGCCAGACTTGGTGAGCATGACGTTTGCGGGCTTGAGGTCGCGGTGGATGATGTGGCGGAAGTGCGCGTGGTCCAGCGCGCTGGCGATGCGCGCGGCGATGACGCCGGTGACGTCCGCCGGCAGCGGGCCTTCCTTGATGAGCGTGTGGAGCGTGGGGCCGTCCACCAGCTCCATCACCATGAAGAGGCTCTCCGCCTTCTCCACCATGTCGTAGAGCGTCACGATGTTCTGGTGGCGGAAGGCCGCGAGCGCGAGCGCCTCGCGCCGGAAGCGCGACAACGTCTCCCGGTCACGCTGGCCGTCCGGGAGCAGCTCCTTGATGGCGACCTCGCGCTGCAGCATCTCGTGCAGGCCTCGGTACACCAGGGCCATGCCACCACGTCCCAGCTCTCCGAGTACGCGGTAGGCTCCAATCTTCCGATGACGAACGGGCTTCGCGGCAGGGGGCACGGCGCGCAGGCTATCGAAGCGGGCGCACAGCGTCGATGGGGGGATGTGGCCGCGCGCCGCCGGGCCGGGTCCGAGCACTCATGTCCTGGCCCCGCGCGATGAAAGCCCACCTCCTCCTCCCCGTTCTGGCGCTCTTCACCTTCAGTGGCTGCTTCCACCATCACCACTACGACTCGCGTCCGCCCAAGTCGAAGAAGTCCAAGCGGAGCAGCAAGCGCTGCCACCCGAGCCAGTACTGGGACGGCACCGAGTGCAAACACAAGGGCAAGGGCAAGGGCGCGCGCAAACACGACGGGTGATGACGGCTCGCGGCGGGACGGCCCCATGTCACGGTGAGGCTGTCCCGTCGAGACGCTGGGAGCGGTAGGGTGGAGGGCGCTCATGCGTGCCGAGGCCTCACTGCCGCCGTTGACCGCTCCTGGCCTCCGCCCTCCCATCGACGAGGTCCGCGAGGAGCGACTCACCCTGCTCGACGGCGGGGCGGAGGCGTACCCGCGGATGCTGGAGGCCATTGCCTCCGCGCAGGT
This sequence comes from Myxococcus vastator, assembly GCF_010894475.1. GTDB lineage: Bacteria > Myxococcota > Myxococcia > Myxococcales > Myxococcaceae > Myxococcus > Myxococcus vastator. Next base: position 10,148 of record NZ_JAAIYB010000011.1, on the reverse strand, counting down.
GATGGTGCACCTGGAGGTCTACACCTTCGAGCGGGAGGGCATTGGCGCGCGGTTCCTCGACGCGCTGGTGGCGGCGGCGCACCGGGGTGTCGCGGTGAAGGTGGTGGTGGACGGCTGGGGCAGCATCGGCGCCAGCCGGCACCTCACACAGACGCTGAAGGCCGCGGGGGCGAAGGTGCGCGTGTACAACCCGCTCACCTCGCTGTGCACCGGCCGCGCGTGGCGCAACCACCGGAAGATTCTCCTCGTCGATGACTCCGTGGCGTTCCTGGGAGGCATCAACATCGGGGACGCGTACGCGGCGAAGGGCGACGTGCCCGGCTGGGCGGACCTGGCGCTGGAGCTGCGGGGGGACATCTGCCGGCAATTGGGGGCCAGGCTGCACGCGGGGGCCTCCGCGCTGGAGTCGGGCGCGGTGAAGTTGTTCCTGTCCGGCGTCGCGGGAGGACACCGGCTGCGCAAGCGGTACCTCCAGGCGATTGACGGCGCGAAGCACGAGGTGGTGCTGGCGCACGCCTACTTCCTGCCGGACAAGGGCCTCATCCGGTCGCTCAAGCGCGCCTCGCGGCGGGGCGTGACGGTGCGACTGTTGCTGCCCGGGCGCAGCGACGTGGTGTTCGCGCGCGCGGCGACCATGCGGCTGTACCGCGACTTCCTGCGCGCCGGGGTGAGCATCCACGAGTGGACCGACTCCACGCTGCACGCGAAGGCGGCGCTGGTGGACGGGAGGAAGCTGCTGGTGGGCAGCTTCAATCTGGATCCGCTGTCGCTGGTGAACCTGGAGACGCTGGTGGAGGTGGAGGAGCCCGGCGTCGCGGCGCAGGCGCAGCGGTGGCTCGACAAGCACCTGCTCGGCTCGCGGCGGGTGTACCTGGAGGACTGCGCGCGCTCCGGACTCCAGCAGTGGCTGCTGGACATCGTGGGGCTGACCGTCGCCCGCATCGCGGAGCGCTTCGCCAGCTTCATGGGCTGGCGGCGGAAGCGGTAGCGTGTCTCCTCGTGTGTGCGCGGCCCTCATGGCCACGCACGGGAGGGGACATGCCGCGACGTCAATGGATGGCGCTGGTGCTCAGTGGCCTGGCCGCCGGCTGCGCGGCGCGCCCGGAGCGCTACGGCTTCGATTCAGCGACCAGCGCGTGCCGGCGGAACCCGGCGGCGTGTGCGCGAATGGCGGGCGAGGAGGCCGTCCTCCCGGGCACCCAGGCCATGCGCGTGGCGGCCTCCATTGGCACCGCGGGCGACGCGGCGCTGCGGGTGCTGAGGGCCGAGGAGCGGGATGCCATTGAGGAGGCGCTGGAAGCCTGCGCGGACGATGCGCGTTCGACCGTGCTCCTCGCTTTGCTCAACGGCAGGAACCCGACTCCGGAGGAATGCCGTGCGGCGGTCGCGGTGGATGCCCAGGGTCGCCCCATCACGCTGGCGATGAAGCTCGGCACGGAGATGCACAAGGTCGCGCTTCCGTGCGCCCACGAATGGCTGAACCAGTTCCGTCCAGGGGGCTTTCGCCTCGAACCCCGCTACCGCTACAACCCGGACTCAGGCAGATGGGAACCCATGCGGAACGAGGACGTGCGCACGCTGCTGAGACAGGGCCGGGGCAGTGAGCTCAAGGGGTCACTTGCCCCGGACGTCGTCATCCATACGGGGTCGGAGCTGCAGGTTCTGGCCATCTATGACTTCAAGTTCCCCTGTGTCACGCCCACGCGTCCCTCAAGCTGGCCCCGGTACCCCAAAGGACATCCCCACGAGGGCCAACAGCAGGACGCGATGTACCAACGGGCACTGAAGCCCAAGCAGGCGCCCCTCCAAATCACACCGCGCCTGGGAGTCCTGCCATGAGCGCGCCCACGGGGCTCCATGCGAGCTTCTATCTGCCCCATGCCCATACCTCCGTGACGACCGCGGTGCTGCATTCGCTGGACGTCTATCAACGTGCCGTGGGCCCATACGTCCTGACGTCGTACGCGGACGAGGAGGGCGAGTGGCAGCCCCTGGATTCACAGGGATGGGAGAAGGTCCATCAAGGCATGACGGATGCGCCATGGGCCAACGTCCATCTCTCCGGTGGCTCCCTGGAGGCGCCCTTCCGATTCGACTATCTGGGGCGTGAACGCGTCGACTCGTCCTTCGTGAACGGTCTCGGCGAAGTCAGCGCCGTGTCGTTCTGGTTCTCAACCAAGTACCTGGAACAGCACGGCCCCCAGCAGGTCAGAGACCTCTTGTTGGCCATTGCCGAGCCTCTCCCCTTTGCCTCAGGCAACGCGGGTCTGGCATTCAGCGGCTCACTCGACGTGGCGGCCATCCTCCGCCAAGTACGTCGCGATTGCCTTCGATGCCCGGGGCTGGATGTCCTCCGGCCCGGCATGACCTCCCTTCGCATCGGCACGTGTGTCCGGGGGCCCTCCTGGCTCACCTTCCTGAGAGCGCCCGTGCTGAACCAACTTGGGGGCGCCGCCTCACTCCGCTCGCGGCTCCACGCGCCCCGCACCACCGTTCAGCCGATGGGAGGGGAACGCGCCGTGGTCACCCTGGGCCCTGGACCCGACGCAGGCGAAGGCGAGCGCGGCGAGCAACTGTCCGGTTATCGGGAATTGGCGCGCATTCTGGAGCCCTGGACGCTGTGGGGGGAGGGCGAGTCCATCCTGGGGCTCGACCCCGAAGCTGCGCGCCGCTGGGAGCGCCGCTTCCTCGACTGAGCGACTGATACAGGGCTGTCACGCGCTGAAGCGAGGGGCCAGCCTGCCGGTGAGGTTCCCGCTGCGATTACCGCCAGGGCCTCGTACACTCCGGCCAGAACCGCACATGCCTCCTCGCCGCCCCCCTCAGCCCGTCCTCGCCGCCATTGACGTGGGCACCAACGCCGTCCGCCTGGAGCTGGCGCGGCCAGACGCCGACGGCGCGCTCGAAACCCTGCACCAGGAGCGCGACGCCATCCGCCCGGGAGAGGGCGTCTTCGCCACCGGCTCCATGCCGGATGAGACCGCCGAGCGCCTGCTGGCCACCCTGCGCCGCTACGCCGCCCTCTGCCGCCGCCACAAGGCCCAAGTGCGCGCCGTGGCCACCAGCGCCCTGCGCGAGGCCAAGAACAGCGCCGACATCGTCCGCCGCGTGCGCGAGGAGGCCGGCCTCAACCTGGAGGTCGTCAGCGGCAAGGAAGAGGCCCGCCTCATCTGCCTGGGCGTGCTCCACCGCAAGCCGCCCCACACGCGCTCGCTGCTCATCGACATTGGCGGCGGCAGCACCGAGGTCGCCACCGCCACGGGCGAGAAGCCCGACAACCTCTGGAGCCTCGCGCTGGGCTCGGTGCGCCTCACCGAGGTCTTCGACGCCTCGCGCACCGTGCCTCCCAAGCAACTGCGCCTCATGCGCAGCTTCGTCGCGGACGTGCTGCAGAAGACGCTGCCCCCTACGGTGACCAACGTCCCCCGCGTGGCGCTCGGCTCGTCCGGCACCATCAGCGCCGTGGTGTCCTTCGCCGCCGCGGAGAGCAGCGGCAACGCCACCGTCCGTCAGCTCACGCAGACGGTGAACACCCTGGCGCAGATGCCTCCCGAGCGCCGCCGCAAGCGCTTCGACCCGCGCCGCGCGGACATCATCGTCTCCGGCGCCGTCATCCTGGAGGCCGTGGCCAAACACCTGGGCGTGGAGTCCGTCAGCGTCGTCAACCGCGGCCTGCGCGACGGCATCCTCGTGGACCTGCTCTACCGGCAGGACGAGCACCGCGAGGACCACAGCCTCGCGGACGCCGCCCTGGCCATGGGCCAGCGCTTCTACTTCGACGAGAAGCACGCCCGCCAGGTGGCCCGGCTGTCGCTCGCCTTGTTCGACAACCTGGCCGCCCTGCACCAGCTGCCCTTGTCGGTGCGCCCCTACCTGGAGGTCGCCGCCCTCCTCCACGACGTGGGCCACGCCGTCAGCTACGAGCGGCACCACAAGCACACGTACTACCTCATCCGCCACGCCGACCTGCCGGGCCTCGCCGACCGCGAGCGGGAGCTGGTGGCCCGCGTCGCCCGCTACCACCGGCGCAGCCCGCCGGAGCTGGCCCACTCCGGCATGGCGGGCCTCAGCCCCGTCGAAGCGCGGACGGTGCGCAAGCTGGCCACCCTGCTGCGCGTGGCCAACTCGCTGGACGTCAGCCACCACCAGCCCATCAAGGACTTCAAGGCCACCAACGGCCGCGAGGGCGTGGCGCTGCACCTGCACACCCGGCACCCCGTGGACCTGGAGCTATGGAACGCGGACCGAGAGGTCCTGAACTTCCGCCGCGTCTTCGGCAAGCGGCTCACCTTCCACGTCCACCACACCTCCAGCAGCCGTTAGCCCCCGCTCCCCTGGCCACCCGGCGGAAGAGGGAGCGGCGTTCGCTTTGCCCTCACCCGGGGTGATGTCCAGGCTCCAAGTCACGCGGGTCTGCGTCCGCGCAGGCCCTTTCCGACCTGGGGCCCCAAGGGGGCAGGAGCGCACGCAATGAAGGCTGTCGTTTTCCATGGGATTGGGGACATCCGGCTCGACGACGTGGAGGAGCCGCGAATCGAGAAGCCGACGGATGCCATCGTCCGCCTGACGGCGAGCGCCATCTGTGGCACGGACCTCCACATGATTCGCGGCACCATGCCGGGCATGAAGCCGGGCACCATCCTGGGCCACGAAGGCGTGGGCGTCATCGAGGCGCTGGGCGATGACGTGCGCAACCTCAACATCGGCGACCGGGTGGTCATCCCGTCCACCATCGCCTGTGGCAACTGCTCGTACTGCCGCGCCGGGTACTACGCGCAGTGCAATGACGCCAACCCCAACGGCCCCAGCGCGGGCACGGCCTTCTTCGGAGGTCCCCAGGAGACGGGGCCCTTCCCCGGCATGCAGGCGGAGAAGGTGCGGGTGCCCTTCGCCAACGTGGGACTGGTGCGCATTCCCGAGGGCGTCAGCGACGAGCAGGCCATCCTCATCTCCGACATCTTCCCCACCGGCTACATGGGCGCGGAGCTGGCGGAAATCAAACCCGGTGACACCGTGGCGGTGTTCGGCTGCGGACCCGTGGGCCTCTTCGCCATCGTCAGCGCGAAGCTGCTGGGCGCAGGCCGCGTCTTCGCCATCGACTGCCACGAGGACCGGCTGGAGCTGGCGCGGGCCCAGGGCGCCGAAATCATCAACTTCGAGGAGGAGGACCCGCTCGAGACGCTCAAGCGCCTCACCAACGGCATCGGCGTGGACCGCGCCATCGACGCGGTGGGCGTGGACGCCATGCACCCGCACCACGGCCCCGGCGCGAAGAAGGCCCACCAGGAGAAGGCCGAGTTCAAACGCGAGGTGAAGGAGGCCGCCCCCAAGACGAACCCCAAGGGCGACAACTGGGTGCCCGGCGACGCGCCCGCGCAGGCCCTGATGTGGGCCGTGGAGGGGCTGGCCAAGGCCGGAACCCTGTCCATCATCGGCGTCTACCCGGCGCAGGTGCGCACGTTCCCCATTGGCATGGCGATGAACAAGAACCTCACGATGAAGATGGGCAACTGCAACCACCGCAAATACATCCCCAAGCTGCTGGAACTGGTGCGCACCGGCGTGGTGGACCCCACCGCCATCCTGTCCCACGTGGAGCCCATGAGCAGCGCCCTGGACGCGTACCGCAACTTCGACGTGCGCAAGCCCGGCTGGGTGAAGGTGGAGCTGGAGCCCACGCAGCTCCAGTAGGCCTCACGCGTCCAGCAGCAGACACGAGTCTCCGAACTCGTGCCCCAGGTAGCCGCGCGCCTCCGCGTGCGCGGCCACCTCCTGGAGCAGCGACAGCGGCGCGAAGGCCTGGAGCAACGCGTGGTGGCTGCTGCCCGGCGCATGCACGCCGGTGAGCAGCCCGTGCACCAGCCGAGGGACGAAGCCCGGCCCCAGCAGCAGGTCCGTCACCTCCTCCCCTGCCACCAGCCCGCCGCCGTGCCGCGCCGCGCGGCCCTCCAGGGCCCGCACCACGGTGGTGCCCACCGCCACCACCCGTCCCCCGGAAGCCCGCGTGTGCAGGACGGCCTCCACCGTGTCGGCGGGGATGTCGGAGCGCTCGGGCCGGGGCAGCGCCGCGTCCAGCGCCGCGTCCCCCGTGGAGGACAGCCCCGCCGCGTGGGTGAGCGAGGCCAGCCGCACGCCCTGCCTCCGCAGCGTCAGCAGCACGCTCCAGGTGAGGGGCAATCCCGCGGACGGCGCCTCCACGGACCAGGGCCGCGCGCCGTAGGCCGTCTGCACGTGCCACAGCGACAGCGGCGCCTCCGTGTACGCGTACTGCACCGGACGCCCGCTCCGGTAGAGGCTGGACCAGAGCGCCGCCCCCGTCACGTCGAAGGCCACGCGCAGCAACCGGGGAGACGGGGGCAGCACCGCCACCACCCGCGCCTTCAGGCCTCCCACCACGAGCCTCGCGCCCACGGCCAGCACCGGCGGCGGTGGCCGGTCCTCCGTGCGCCGCCGCCAGTCCCCCGCGCCGAAGAGCACGCCAGTCCAGGTGCCGTCCGGCTCGCGCGACAACAGGCGCAGCTCGATTCGCTCTCCGGACGCCGTGCGCCCCGCCAGGGACGCGGGCAGCGTGGCGGCGTCGTTCACCACCAGCAGGTCCCCGGCGCGAAGCAGCGACGGGAGGTCCACCACGTGGGCGTCGCGGTAGCGGCGGGCGCTCGGCTCCACATGCAGCAGGCGCCCCTCCTCGGGGCGGTCCGCGGGCCAGCGCGCGGGCTTCATGCGGCCTCCAACTTCGCCGCCTCCAGGCGGGCTCCCGAGGGCAGCGACTCCGACCGCAGCGCCACCCACTCCACGAGCCGGGCCGCCACCGCCTCCGGGCGGCTCAACTGCGAGTAGTCCCCATCCGGCACCGCGTCGCGGTACATCCGCGTGTCCATCTCCCCCGGGTCCACGGAGACGAAGCGCACGCCCGTGCCCTCCAGCTCCGCGGCCCAGACGCGGCCCAGGTGCTCCAGCGCGGCCTTGGACACGCCATACGCGCCCCAGCGCGGATAGGCCGACACCGCCGCGTCCGAGGTGACGTGCATGACCAGCCCCTTGCCCCGCATCGCCATGTTCCCGGCCACCGCCTTGGTGAGGCGGAAGGGGCCCACCAGGTTGACCTCCAGCACGCGCTGCAGGTCCTCGCAGGCGGTGTCCAGCAGCAGCGGCAGCGGCGTGGGGCCCAGCGTGCTCGCGTTGTGGACCAGCACGTCCAGCGGGCCCACCAGCGCGGTGGCCGCGCCCACCAGCGGGTAGATGGCCTCCTGGTCCCCCACGTCGCAGGCCAGCGCGTGGGCCTCCAGCCCCTCCTTTCGCAGCGCCGCCGCGGCGGCCTCCATCTCCGCGGCGTGGCGCGCCACGCCCACCACCCGCGCGCCTCGGCGAGCGAAGCCGTTCATCAACGCCAGCCCCAGCCCCCGGCTCGCGCCCGTCATCAGGATGCTCTTGTCGATGCGATTCATTCGTGCGTCCTCCTTGCAACGGGAGATACACGCCGTTCGCCATTCTGTTGGCGCGCGGGCCAAGGGCTTGGCAGATTGCCAATCCATGAACGACGATGACCTGCCTGGCAGGCTGGCCCGCAACATCCGCTCCCTGCGCGAGACGCGAGGCGCCACACAGGCGCAGCTGTCGCGGCTGGCGGGCGTGCCACGCGCCACCTGGGCCCACCTGGAGTCCGGGGCCGCCAACCCGACGCTGTCCGTGCTGCACCGCGTGGCCGCCGCGCTCCAGGTGTCGCTGGAGGAGCTCATCGCCAAGCCCCGCGCCAGCGCCCGGCACTACCCGCGCGCCTCCCTGCCCGTCCGGACGCGCGGTGGCGGAATGATGCGCAAGCTGTTGCCGGACCCGTTGCCTGGCATGGAGTTCGACCGCGTGGAGCTGCCGCCGCAGGTGCGCGTCACCGGCGTCCCCCACACCCCCGGCACCCGGGAGTACCTGACGTGTGAGACGGGGGAGCTGGTGCTCGTGGCCAGCGGGGAGCGCTTCCACCTCCAGCCCGGGGACGTGGTCGTCTTCCGGGGGGACCAGAAGCACTCGTACGAGAATCCTGGAGCACGGACGGCCGTGGGTTACTCGGTCGTCCTGCTGGCGCCCTCGATATGAGCGCGCCGGAAGCGCCCGCCCGGGGAGGTACACTGGGGCCCATGGCGCACCTCTCGCGAGTCCTCACCGTCGTCCTGGCCGCGGCGCTCGGCGCGCTGGGAGCCTGGGTGTTGATGAAGCCCGCGTCGCCGTCGCTGCCGGACACGCCTTCCGTCGTGCAGCAGATGCGGGACGTGGCCCGGCTGGAGACGCTGGAGGTCGCGCTCTACAAGAAGGTGTCCTTCACGCCGGAGCCCCAGGCCACGGATGCGCTCTGGAAGGACGTGCTGAACTGGGCGCGCTACGCGCTCCAGAACCCGCGGGGCCGCGCCATCGTCTTCGCGAACGCGCACCTGGGCTTCGACTTCCAGCGCTTCGACCGCTCCCATCTCCAGGTGATGGGCACGCGCGTCTACGTGGTGCTGCCGCCCATGGAGGTGAAGGTGGCGCTGCGCCCGGGGGAGACGGAGGTCATCGACTCCAACCTGGACAGCGAGCAGACGGCGCAGCTGCTGGAGAAGGCGCGCGTCGCCTTCGAACAGGAGGTCCGCGCGGACGGACGACTCCAGCGGCGGGCGCGGGAGTCGGCGGAGCGCTCGCTGCGGGCGCTGCTGCTCACGCTGGGCTACCGCGAGGTAATGTTCGTGGACCAGCTCCCCGCGGGCACGGCGGGCTGAGACCGGCTCACACCGCGGACAGGCCCGCTTCCGTCAGGCGGAAGGCGCCCGGGATTCCATCTGGCGAGGGCACGAGCCGCGCCAGCGCCTCACACGCGGCGGCATCCGACTCGCGGCAGACCAGCGCCAATTCCCGCCGTCCGAGGACCACGCGAAGGGGGCCCTCTCCCGCGAGCAGCGCCAGCTCCTTGCGCTGCGAAGGAAGGAGCAGCCGCGCGGCGTCGTGGCCATCCCCCTCCGCCACGGCCCAGAGTCCGGAGAAGGCCTCCGCCAGCCGGACCTCCCCCTGGTCGACGAGCACGGGCCGCACGGGGGCCAGCCGCGAGGCGAGGTTGCGCCAGGCCGCCGCGTCCGCCGACTCGGGCGTGAGTCCCGCGGGGGCCAGGGCGGCTTCGGGCAGGTAGCGCACGAACTCCGCGTCCTCCAGCACGTAGAAGACGTCCAGGCCCGCGGGGCCGGGCCGGTGCAAGGCGCCCACGGCGCGCGCCGCGAAGTCCGCTGGGCGCAGCACCGGACGCAGCCGCGCTTCCAACGCCGCGACCTCCGCGCTCAAGCCCGAGGACAACCCGCCGAGCCGCGCCGCCAGGGCCTCCGCGTAGACGGTGAGCCCCTGCGTGCCCGAGGACTCCTGGTAGGCGGCGTACAGCGAGCCCACGTCCACGCGCCCGACGCCGCCCGTGGCGAGCTTCACGAGCAGGTCCTTCCCCTGCCGCCGGAACGCCACCCGGGCGCGGCCCAGCGCGGCGGTGAGCGCGGCGGTGAACTCCGGGCGCAGCACCTGCTCCTGGGGAGCGGGCGGAGGTAGCAGGTCCACGGACTCCAGCTCCTCCTTCAGCAGCCGGGCCTCGGCGTCGAAGGGGTCGCGGGCCAGCGCATCCGCGACGTAGGCGCGCGCCTTGTCCGCTTCACCGCGCCGCAGTCCCAGCACCGCGAGAACCTTGAGCACCTCGGGGTCTCCCGGAGACTGGGCCAGGATTTCGGTCAGCAGCCGCTCCGCGTCGCCGTGGCGCTCCAGTCCGAGCAGGGCCCGCGCCAGTCCAAGCCGCACGGGCAGGTCGCGAGGGAAGTCCCGCCGCAGGGTCTCCAGCAGGGGCAGCGCCTCGCGCTCAGCGCCAGCGTTGATGAGGGCGTGCGCCAGAGCCAACCGCAAGGCGGAGCCGACGCCACGCTGCGCCTCGGCACGGAGCAAGACCAGCTCCGCGTCGCTCAGAATCTCACCCGCCTCCACCTTGCGGCGGACGCGCTCCAGGTCCAGGGGGGCACTCACTGGCGGGAATCTAGTCCTTCGACCGCAGCATGTCGCGGCGTGAGTAGTGGAACGTCGCGCGTGCCTTGCGCGAGGTGAAGCGCCAGGTGAAGCGCAGGTGCTGGCGGTTGACGTCGCGCCGCCAGGCAGCCGTCTCG
>NZ_JAAIYB010000119.1 GCF_010894475.1 Myxococcus vastator | reverse complement strand
AGCACGGACAGCGCGAGGGGCGGGCCTCGTGGGGGGCCTTTGGTATCCTCGCGCGCAGATGAGTGCCCCCCCTCTGCACCCTGACGACGTCCACACCAGTCCCGGCGACGTCGGACAAGACCTGAACCACTCCCCGTTGTTGGGCGAGACGCTCGTGGTGGACCCGCGCACCACGGTGAAGCTCCACAAGTGCCGCCTGGCCGTCACCGCGGGGCCGGACACCGGCCGCTCGGTGGTGAGCGACAAGGAGCGGCTGCGCTGCGGCGCGCATCCTGGCAATGACCTGGTGCTGGTGGAGGACCGCACCGCCAGCCGCCACCACTTCGAAATCCAGTTCACCGAGCGGGGCTACCTGCTGGTGGACCTGGGCTCCACCAACGGCACCTTCCTGGATGGCCGGCGCATCGAGCGGGCCTACCTGTCACCGGGCTCGCAGATTCGCGCGGGCTCGTCGGTGCTGACCTTCGCGCCGCTGGATGAGGAAGTCACCATCGAGCCCGACCGCGAGGGCGAGCTGTGCGACATGGTGGGGCAGAGCGTGAAGATGCGGCAGATATTCGGCCTCATCAAGAAGATCGCCCCCATGGGTGTGTCCGTCATCATCCAAGGTGAGACGGGCACCGGGAAGGAGCTGGTGGCGCGCGCCATCCACGAGCTGTCCGGCCGCACGAAGGGGCCCATGGAGGTGCTGGACTGCGGCGCCATCCCCCCCAACCTCATCGAGAGCGAGCTGTTCGGCCACGAGAAGGGCGCCTTCACCGGCGCGGTGAGCAGCCGGCCGGGCGCCTTCGAGCGCGCGCACGGGGGCACCATCTTCCTGGATGAGCTGGGCGAGCTGCGGCTGGACCTTCAGCCCAAGCTGCTGCGCGTGCTGGAGAACCACGAAGTGCGGCGCGTGGGCGGCAACGACGTCATCGAGGTGGACTGCCGGGTCATCGCCGCCACCAACCGCGACCTGATGAAGGAGATTCAGAGCGGCGGCTTCCGCGAGGACCTCTACTTCCGCCTGTCCGTCATCACCATCCAGCTACCGCCGCTGCGACAGCGCCGCGACGACATCCCCCTCATCCTCAAGCGCGCGCTCGCGGACCCGGAAGTGGTGGGCAAGCACGGCAAGAAGCGCTTCTCCGCGGAGTCCCTGGGCCTGCTGATGTCGTATTCATGGCCCGGCAACGTGCGCGAGCTGATGAACGTGTTGTCTCACGTCCTCACCTTCAGCGAGGGCGAGGAGATTCAGCCCGCGCACCTGCCACCCCGCGTGCGGGGACAGGTCCGCGAAGGGCCGCTGCCCTTCAACGAACACCTCTCCTTCAAGGACGCCAAGGAGCAGCTCCTGGAGAACTTCGAGCGCGAATACATCTCCAGCGTGTTGACGCGCTGCGAAGGAAACCTGTCTCGCGCCGCGCGGGAGAGCGGGCTTCACCGGAAGTCAATTGAGCGGCTGGTGAAAAAATACCAGTTGGACACAAAGGGGATGAAGTCACGCTAGCCCCAGGAGCAACCGAAGGGACGCTGTCACTCGGTTGTTTCGCGCCAGAAAAACACGGCTGTCGTAGAGCCGTGTTCTCTTGTGCGGGATGCGAGGAACACCCCGTCAAGTTGACGTATGTCCGATCACGACCGAATTCCCGGAACATGCGCCCGCCATGAATTCACAGCGTCCGAGCCGAAGGGGCGAATCTGGGCAGGCGATGGTGGAATCCGCCCTGACGCTCCCCCTGATGGTGTTCATCATCTTGGGGACGCTGCAGCTCTTCCTGATGCTGCAGGGGCGGCTGATGGCGGAGTACGCCGCCTTTCGCGCGACGCGGGTTGGCAGCGTCAACCACGGCGACTGTCAGGCCATGACTCACGCGGCCATCCTCGCGCTGATGCCCAGCTACTATTCGTTCCTGGGCGGCGCGGGGGGCTCACCGGGGCAGAAGCTGGCGAATGCCTTCGCGGCCCGTCGCGACAACCAGTACCACGGCTCGGAAGGGCGGGCCAACCGGGTGGCGATGCCCGACGGGAATCATACCGGGGCCATTGTGTGGATCATCCGCGACAGTCCGCTGGCCACGGCGGTGCCGGATGAGGACGCGCTCTTCGACCAGTTCGACAACCCGGCGGGTATCGTGCGGCTCGAGACGCGGCTGGTCTTCTGGTTCCCGCTCAAGATTCCCTTCGCCAACTGGGTCATCGCCCGGTTGACGATGGCGCGCTGGGGATGGCGGGACTACACGAACCAGAATCCGTTGATGCAGACGCAGCGTGCCAGGTGGACCCAGAGCCCTTCACCCATCGGGCTGGAAGGGTTGATTCGTGAAGAAACGCTGCGGCGGCTGAACGCCGAGCAGTACGTCATCCCCATCCACGCCTCCGCTTCCCTCCGGATGTTGACGCCAGTGCAACGGCGTTTCTTCCTGACGCAGAACTGCGCTCCCGCTCCCGAGGCCCTATGACGCACAAGCTCCTAAGCCGCGGACAGACGCTGGTGCTGTTCGCCTTGACGTTGTTGTTGCTCACCCTGCTGGTGACCTTGACTCTGTCGCTTGGCTCCAAGGTGAAGGAGAAGATGGAGGTCCAGGCTGCGGCGGACGCCGCCGCCTACAGCCAGGCGGCGACAACGGCGCGCGTCTTCAACGAGATGGCCTTGATGAGCCGGGCGCAGATTGGCCACCTGGTCTCCAAGGCCGCCGTGCAGAGCCTCATCGACTGGAGCAGCTATTACCGCGCGCAGATTGGCGCCACGCGGAATGCCTACACCATCGCGATGCTCCCCTACGTCGCGTTGCTGCCCTGCTGCATCCCCTTCTCGGGGTGCAGCAGCTTCTGCAGGTGCGCCATCCAGGGCGTCCGGGACATCACCCGCAGCCAGAGCGCGCTCTCTCGTTATGACCGCACGGAGATTGCTCCGCGGTGGGATCAGCTCGAGCGGCCCGCCGGACAGCGAGCACTGCGGCTCAGCCAGGCCGCGCAGCAGATGTTCGTCGTGGGGCAGGTCGTCCAGTACGGGCGCCTGATGCTCGACTTGAACAGTCAGTCCGCCGCGAACGACATCATCGACAGCGCCAGCGCGGGCAGCCGCTGGGCAGGGGAGCTCCGGGTGGATGGTGTCTCCACCACGCGCCGCGAGGTGACGCCCTACCTGGGGGCCGTGGCGTGGCCCAACCTCATCAATGGACACCACGTCTATGCGGCCATGGGCAGCCGGGGCCACAGCTTCGTCGCCAACCGCGGCATTTTTCCCACCGACGACATGCTCGTCACCCAGGGCATCCAGCGACGGCTGACCGCCCCGGACACGGTGATGATTCAGGGCGATGGCAGCACCTACTGGGCCCGCACGCCGCTCCATGGCACGTACCTGGGCACGACGGATACGTACTCCATCGCGGATGACCATGGCCTGTCCTTCGTCACCTTCGCCCGCGGCCGACCCCCATGTCCGACGCAGACCTTTGGTGTCGGTGTCGCGGAGTCGCTGCTCATCGGCTCGGACTCGAGCGATTCCACGGACCGGCACCGCTGGTCTCCGCGCCTGGGGGCGGGGGACCTGGAGCCGGCGCAGACGCGTCACAACATGGGGACCTGCTATGGCCGCAACCGGATGGGGTGTCCATCCGTCTGGCCCATGTTCGTTGACTACAACGGCGTCAAGGTCATGGACAAGGATGACAACTGGGGGCAGCCGAAGAACTTCGCGGTCATCCAGCGGGACTATTCCGTGCGTGGCACCCAGGCGGACCCCTGGAACCTGCTGTTCCGCTTCCGGTTCGCGGGGACGGACAGCGGGTTCGACAACAGCGGGCTCGTCCTGGGGCCGGCGGGCGGTGGGTTGAACATCAGCCGCCAGACGGCGGTGTCCACCGGGCTGGCCTACTACCACCGTCGCGAGCATTGGCGCGAGCCGCCCAACCTGCTCAACCCGTACTGGCGCGCCACGCTGGTGCCCGCCAGCGTGGATTCGAGCGGCGAGGATGATTTCGTGGACGAACTGAACGGCGCCGGCGTGGGCTGGGCGGCGGATGCATACGAGGCCCTGCGTGAGGCGGGCTACAGGGGAGGGCCGTGACATGGAGATGTCTCCTTCGCGTCGCACCTCGCGCGGCCAGGCGATGGTGGAGATGGCCATCGGCTCGCTCGTCTTCATCACCATCCTCCTCTTCGTCATTCACTTCGCCGAGGTGTCCTTCCTTTCGGTCAAGGTGACCGAAGCGGCGCACTCCGCGATGTTGGATGCGCCGGGACACAAGCTGCATGAGTGGCCCAATGACTCATCGCCCTCTTCCGCGGCGGCGGAGCGCGCGGGGCAGGACGCCGCCATCCGCTACCGGGACTTCGACAGCCGCACGTCCACCAACGGCGCGGGCGTCATCACGCTCGCGTTGACTCAGACGGCGGGGATGCAGGTGTCGTGCAGTCAGGGCGGCCCGACCTTCGACCCGCATCCCGTCTTCACGTCGGTGGCCTATCGCGACGGCGGCGGCATTTCCTGTACGGCGCAGGCGGACCTGACGGCCTTCCGGATTCCGCAGCGCGTTGCCCAGCAGGAGACAGGCGGCTTCTTCCAGGCGGAGCACTACGCGATGCGGCCCATCCGGGTGTGCGCCATGGGGCGTGCCCAGGGGGGGAACTGCACCGGGCGCCTGACCAGCATGCTGGATGACTGGGGCCTGACGGGCTCGGGCGAGTCCGGTTCATGCCCCATCATCCCCGACATTCCCGCTCCCTGCCCCATGAACCTGCCGTACTGGGGAATGGCTTCCAGTGTCTATGGCGTCAGCTTGATGGTGAATGCCTTTGGGCCGGACTTCTCGGCGAGCCGTCTGGCGCAGACGGTCGTCGGAGGGCTTCCGCTCCCCTTCTTCTTCGGCGCGGAGAACATGTTCTGGATGAGCGCAGTGGGAGAGGAGGCCTTCTTCGGTCAGCCGCTGCCGGCTGACTCGATGGGCGGCCTGGCGACCATGGGGTACAAGGGTTGGCCCACGTCGCCGGGGTTGTTGCCTCCGGGACTCAACTGGCAGGCGATTCCCTACCCCGTGTCCTACGGCCGCCGGGACTCATGCTTCCTGGGAGACGAGTGTCCTTGATGCGCGTGTGGCCGCTGTTCATGGTTCTTGCGACGGCGCCCTCCGTGGGGTTGGGCAACACGTCGAAATCCTCCCCCCCGAAGGTGCATCCGGCCGCGGAGGCCAAAGGGAGCGCTGCCGGGAAGTCGAAGAGGCCCCCGTCGTCCGCGAAGACTCCGGGCGCCAGCGGCAAGCCGGTGGTGGCGCAGCCGTCCGAGCAGGATGCGGGGACGTCATCGCCGCGGCCCGCGTTCCGTTGGGACATCCCGGGGGTGACGGCCTGGGTCGAGTCTCCCGGCCTCCAGGTGACGGATGGCGTGCCCATGCACCTCCAGCTCGCGCGCTCGTCCTGGCAGATGGACCCGCTCATCCAGCACATGGTGGACCGCTTCCGGGCGGCGGGCCTGTTCATCTCCTCCTCGCCGGAGGCGCTCAACTCCCCGATTGCGGAGCCCATGCTGACGGCGCTGGATACGCAGACGCTGACTGCCTACACGGTCATCTTCCAGAAGAACCAGGACAACACCGTCACGCTCATTCTGGGCACCTCCGATGTGTCCAAGTACACGCCGGCCGGGAGCCTCCAATTGGAATGGGCGCCGGTGATGGCAGGCGCGGAGCAGGTGACGCGGTCCAACCTGGAAGGCTCGCAGATGGCCATGTACGCAGTGAAGGCCACGGCCGCGGAGGTCCGGGAGTTCTATCAGGTCGAGCTGCGGCGGGCGGGCTTCGCCGAGGACCCGGAACAGCCTGGCGTGTTTCAGCGCGGCACGGAGCAGTTGACCATTCGCACCCAGCCGGAAGGGGACTCGATGATGGTCGGGCTCTATCGCAAGCTGGGCGTGCAGCCGAAGTGATGCGGCGCGGGTAGCGCCCCGTCAGAGCCGGACCCCGCACTTCCGTGCGCAGCGCTCCATTGCCTGCGCACAGCGAAGCTGGCATTTGCGGTCATTCCCCTCGCATTCACCAATGCACTTCGCGACGGGTTCCTGGCACTTGGAGATGCATTGGGTCTGCTTGGCATCGTGCTTGGGAAGCTCGATGTCGTTGCCATCCTCGTCCTGGATGGGCGGCGCGGCCTCGACCGAGCCTGCCAGGAGCAGGACCGTCAGCGGGAAGAGCAGCAGTCCGAAGTGCTTCATGGGCAGTCCTCGCAGGGGTGTTGGGCGGAGGAGCTGACAGGTTCCTCCTTGTCTGGTTGTCCAGCATAGCGTGGGGCGCGAGTGCATTGAAGCGCTTGGGGGGAGCGTGTTACGGCCGCTGTCGACATGAGCGACACGCCCCCCAAGGACCAGGACTTCAAGGATTCGGTCAACCTGCCGCGCACGGACTTCCCCATGAAGGGGAACCTGGCGCAGCTCGAGCCGCGCATGCTCGGCTGGTGGGCGGAGCGGGCGATTTGGGGGAAGATTCTGGAGCAGAACGCGGGCGCGGAGCCCTTCGTCCTGCCCGACGGCCCGCCCTACGCCAACGGCCACCTGCACGCGGGCCACGCGCTCAACAAGGTGCTCAAGGACATCGTGGTGAAGTACCGGAACATGTCCGGCCGCCGGTGTGACTTCATCCCCGGCTGGGACACGCATGGGCTTCCGATTGAGCAGGCCGTGGAGAAGCGGCTGAAGGACAAGAAAATCGACAAGCGCACGCTGGCTCGCGACGCCTTCCTGGAGGCGTGCCGCGCCTACGCGCTGGAGTTCGTCGACATCCAGAAGGCCGAGTTCCAGCGCCTGGGCGTGTTCGGCTCGTGGGAGCAGCCGTACAAGACGCTCGACTTCACCTACGAGGCCCAGGAGATTCGCGAGCTGGCCGCCTTCGCGAAGCGGGGCATGCTCTACCGCCGCAAGAAGCCCGTGTACTGGTGCCTGTACGACCAGACGGCGCTGGCGGAGGCGGAGGTGGAGTACGAGAATCACACCTCGCCCTCCGTGTACGTGGCCTTCCAGGCCGGCGCGGAGCTGGCCGAGCGCGTGCCTTCGTTGAAGGGCAAGGACGTGGCCTTCGTCATCTGGACGACCACGCCGTGGACGCTGCCGTCCAACCTGGCCGTCGCCGTCAACCCGGAGTTCGAGTACGTCTTCTATCAGCTCGGCCCGCGCGTCATCTGCGTGGCCCGGGAGCTGTTGCCCAAGGTGCTGGCGGAGGTGAAGGCGGACGAGCTGGCGGTGAAGCACGTGGAGCTGCCCGGCGGTGAGGTGTCCGCGGCGGCGCTGGTGGACCCGTCGCGCATCCTGGCGTACGCGCGCGGCGAGGAGCTGGAGCACCTGACGTACCAGCACCCGTTCTACGAGCGCCGGGGCCGCGTCATCCTGGGCGAGCACGTGACGCTGGATGCCGGTACGGGCCTGGTGCACACCGCGCCGGGGCACGGCCAGGAGGACTACGAGGTCGGCCTGAAGTACGGGTTGGACATCTACAACCCCGTGCGTCCGGATGGCCGCTACGACGACACGGTGGGTCCGGTGTTGGAAGGCCGGCGCGTGTTCGAGGCGAACCCCGTCGTCATCCAGTTGCTGGTGGAGAAGGGCGCGCTGCTCAACGGCGCCGCGGACACGGTGGCGCACACGTATCCGCACTGCTGGCGCTGCCGCAACCCCGTCATCCTGAGCGCGACGTACCAGTGGTTCATCCCCATGGACGCGCCGTTCCACGGGACGCAGACGTTCCGGCAGGTGGTGCTGGAGCAGGTGGACACGGTGCAGTGGGTGCCCTCGTGGGGGCACAGCCGCATCCGCGGCATGCTGGAGACGCGGCCGGACTGGACCATCAGCCGGCAGCGGACGTGGGGCGTGCCCATCTGCATCGCCTACTGCGAGGGCTGCGAGGAGGCCGTGGTGTCGCCCGAGCTGATGGAGCGGGTGGCGGCGGCGGTGGAGAAGGAAGGCGTGGGCGTGTGGTACCGCACGCCGGTGAAGGACTTCCTGGGCGCGGACTTCCAGTGCCCGCGCTGCGGCAAGGGCGAGTTCCGCCGCGAGACGGACATCCTCGACGTGTGGTTCGACTCGGCGTGCATGTTCTCCGCGGTGCTGGAGCAGCGGCAGCGGATTCCGGCGGACCTCTTCCTGGAGGGCAGCGACCAGCACCGCGGCTGGTTCCATTCGTCCATGCTGGTGGCGGTGGGCACGCGCGACGTGTCGCCGTACAAGGCCTGCCTCACGCACGGCTTCGTGGTGGATGGCCAGGGCGAGAAGATGTCCAAGAGCCGCGGCAACGTGGTGGCGCCGGACAAGGTCATCCAGCAGTACGGCGCGGAGGTGCTGCGCCTGTGGGTGGCGGCCAGCGACTACCGCAACGACGTGCGCCTGTCGGACCAGATTCTCAAGGGCCTGTCGGAGGGCTACCGGAAGATTCGCAACACCGTCCGCTACGCGCTGAGCAACCTCTACGACTTCGACCCGGCGACGCACGCGGTGCCGGAGGCGGAGCTGCTGCCGCTGGACCGCTGGGCGCTGGGGCGGCTGGCGGAGGTGGTGGCGCGGGTGCGCAAGGCGTACGAGGACTACGAGTTCCACCTCGTGTACGCGACGGTGGTGGACTTCGTCGCCGGGGACTTGTCGGCGGTGTACTTCGACATCCTCAAGGACCGGCTCTACACGTGGCGCGCGGACGGGCAGGCGCGGCGCGGCGCGCAGACGGTGCTGTACGAGGTGGCGTCGGTGCTGCTGCGCCTCTTGGCGCCGGTGATGAGCTTCACGGCGGAGGAGGCGTGGCAGACGCTGCCGGGCAAGCCGGCGGAGAGCGTCTTCCTGGGCGGCTTCCCGGTGGTGTCCACGAAGCTGGAGCCGGCGCTGGCCGAGCGCTACGCGAAGCTCTTCGCGGTGCGCGGCGCGGTGCAGGGCGTGCTGGAGGCGGCGCGGCGGGACAAGCGCATCGGCGCGTCGCTGGAGGCGCGGGTGGTGCTGACGGCGGAGGGCGCGGCGCGCGACTTCCTCCAGGCGAACCTGGCCGAGCTGCCGGGCCTCTTCATCACCAGCCAGGTGGAGCTGGCGGACGTGAAGGGGGACGCGGCGCAGACGTTGGAAGTGGCGCAGGCGTTCGGCGAAGGCGTCCGCGTGACGGCCGAGGTGCTGCCCGCGCACGGCGAGAAGTGCCCGCGCTGCTGGACGTACTCGGAAGCGGTGGGGCAGGGCGGTGAGGTCTGCCTCAAGTGCCGCGAGGCGCTGGCGGCGTAGCGGGCCGCCTGCGTGAAGCCCTCCCCGGCGGGTGAATCCGGGGAGGGGCGTGGCTCCTCAGGCGAGGCGCGAGCTCAGTTCGCGCACTCCGCCACCTGGCGGTCGATGGCCGCCTGGGAGTCGCAGTCCAGCACGCTGGCCAGTCCTGTCCGCGGCTCCACCATGATGAGGCTGCGCGCGCGGCCCGAGGTGAAGTCGAAGCGGAGGTTGCCCGGGGCCGCGGCATCCAGCGCGGGCGTGTCATCGAGCGAGTCTCGCATGCAGCCCAGGTCGCCCGGGCGCACGGGGCGGCCGGAGCCGGGCATGTAGCAGAGCCCGTGAATCGCAGCCGCGTTCATGCTGACGGGGATGACGATGTCCGGGCCCAGCTCGCTGCAGCACTCCGGGCTGTCGCGGCAGGTGGTGTTCTCGCAGCCTGCGGAGGGACAGCTCGCGTTGTCCCAGGTGTTGTCGCACTGGAGTTGCTCCCACCGGGCCACGGTGCGCGTGGTTCCATCGCCGCGGGGAACGGCCTCCTCCACGACGATGCGCACGGGCTGGTTGGTGGAGATGGCGCGCTGCCGGGCGCGGAGCGTGGACGCCCACAGCTCGCGCGTGGCCTCGTTCTCGCGCTGGCGGTTGACGGGCGTCTGGATGCCCACCAGCGCCGCGGCGAGCAGGATGGCGGCGATGGCCACCGTCACCATCATCTCCAGCAGGGTGATTCCGCGTGTGTGCCTCATGCTCATTCTCCCACCAGGGGGGGCTGCAGGCCGCCCGCGGCGAAGTTCCGGAGCATCACCCGGAAGGTGAAGGTGCGCCGCTTGAAGCCATCAATCGGGAACTCCTCCTTGTCCTTACCAATGGGCTCGTCCGGGTCGAAGGCCTCGCGGTCCGGCCGCGGCGTGCGGACGACCAGGGTGACCTCCACCTCGCGGATGCGCTGCCTCAGGCGGAGCCTCAGTTGGTCATCATCCGCGGGAGGGGCCGCTTCCGACGGGTGCTGGTCAATGGGGCACGTGACGGCGGTGCAGGCATCAATCGCTGGAAGGTTGGTGGCCTCGTCCGGGAACCACCGGAAGCCGAGCGGAGGAACGTGACTCATGACGCCGAACCGGACCTTGAGGTGCTCCACGTCCCGGCTCAGAACCACCCAGTCCGCCGCCCCGGGGCCCAGATACTCCAGCGTGGGCGTTCCGCTGGCCCAGTTCACCCGGTAGGTCGCGCTCTGCGCCTGCATGACGCGCCAGGTGTCCTGGACCGGATTCGCGAAGTTCCAGATTCCCTGGGCGGGCTCCGCACACGGTCCGCTGCTGATGTTGTCCACGCCGATGCCAGGGTTGGCCGTAATGAGGTTGCTGGCCGTGTCCACGTTCGTGACGCGCACGTGGCAGGCCACATTCTCGTTCGGGTTCACCACGAACGCGGGCGTGGATGGCGCAGTGACGGGCTGGAGCCGGGTGGAGGGATTGTTGACGGTGCAGAAACCCTCTGGCCCGGTGCGTACGGGGCCCGAAGCCGGGGGAGGGGGGCCGCCACAAGGGGCCAGCGTCACCATGCCGCGGGTGTCCCCCCAATGAATCTGCAGGACGTCTGATACGAGCTCCTCGAGGTGGCCCGCGGGTGGCAGCCCGAAGCTGGCATCCGCGGCGAAGGGACGCGTTGCGTCCGCTGCCGTCAGGTCCGGCTCGGTCCACACCTGGACGGCCGTCTGCGTGCGCGTGTCGCTGAAGACGATGGGCGCGTTGCCCATTCCGGCACCGGCGCGCTGCAGGTCCGCGGAAATCAACTCCATGACCACCCGGCCGGTGGTCTGAGCCAGCATCGTCTGTTCCTCGAAATGGGAGCGCCGCTGCATCTGCATCGCAGCGACCAGGCCCGCGCCGAGGACGATGAGGCCAATGGCGCTCGCAATCATCACCTCGAGCAGCGTGAAGCCACGCGCTGCCCGAGTTCGAGTCCTCAAAAGAGACGACATCACGGCGCCATCCTCGTCTGGAGCACCACCACCTGTGGGTCGCTGCGGCCCGGTTCGCGCCAGCTCACGCTGACGCGCACATGCGCGATGTTCCCCACGGTACCCGGCTGACCGGGAATGAGGTCCCGCGTCAGGTCCGCCGGGACGACGGAGCCTGGCTCGATGGTGCCAATCTGGGCCGGAACGTCCACGTCGACGGCGACCTGGAACTCACGCGCGATGACAGTCTCGTCGGTGGGGGGGACGTCACTCAGCGCCCCCGCCGCCGTCTGGAAGAGGGTGAAGGTCGCATCCTGTCCCACGAGGTTGGAGCACGGCGGCTCCACCACGCATCCCATTAACGTGATGTTCTCCATCGCCTGCTCCGCGATGATTTGTGCCTGCGTGGCGGTGAGGCTGCGGCGGTTGGCGTTGCTGGTCTGGGTCACGACCAGCATCGCCGCGGCAATACCCATCAGCAGGATGCCCATGGTCGCCAGCACCTCCAGCAGCGTGACGCCTCGCTGCTGGCGTGTCTTCAGTGCCTTCACTGCTGAATCCTTCCGTCCGGGCTCGGCGAGTAGATGAGCATCTTCGAGCGAGCCGTTCCGCCCTCAGCATCGCCCGTGTTCCAGCGGCCGCTGCCCTTCACCTTGATTTCGCCCAGCGCCGTGGGAACGATGAGGTGCCCGTCATGGACCAGCGGCGCGTTCACGCCGTGGCCGCCGAGCGCCGCGCTGGTCATCTCAGGGGCGCTGTTGCCATCCGGAAGCTGCCCGGACTCGTAGTACCGGCCGCTCTCGTCCTCGCTCAGGTTGCAGATGTCCGCGGCCGCGCCAACGGCCGTGGTCGCGAAGACCTTGTCGCCTGCCAACGCGACGCCGCCCCACACCGCCTGCCCCGGATCCAACTGCTGCACCCACAGCGGCTCCAGCAGCTCGCAGTCGTTCCTGCCAGAGGGGTCGGCGTCCTCGAAGGCCAGCAGGTGGTAGCGGTAGGTGTCCTTGTTCGGCGGGCCGTCGGAGAACTCGTCCGGGTTGTCACCCGTACCGAAGTAGAAGCGCACCACGGGCGAGCCGGTGTTGCGCACGATGTTCACGCCGAGGTTGGAGTGGATCTGCTGGTAGATGGGGTCCTGGCCCGTCGCCGCGTCCTCGTGGTCGGACAGCGTGACGGGGGCACTGGCGATCTTGCAGGTCTTCACCTTGCGGCCCAGCGGTTCGCCCGTGTCCACCTGGTCCAGGTTGATGCGGTAGACGTTGCCCGCGGTGGTGGGCACGTACAGGACGTCGTAGTTGCCATCGCGGTCGAGGTCCACCAGGGCCGTCTCCGCGGCGATGCCAGAGCCCTGGTCCAGCGTGATGATGCCCGCATTGGGCGTCCCGCCGTAGTTGAGCGGCTGTCCCGTCTTCATGTCGATGAGGTAGAGGGCGCCGGCACGGCTCGGCGACGAAGGCACGAAGTCGGTGCCCACGATGGTGGTCCACTTCCCTTCCGTTTCATTGCCCCAGGTCAGCCGGCCAATCGACGGCGCGTGGCTGGAGCCGGCGTTGTCCGGGAAGTTCACGGAGGGGTCCGCCGCCTTCGCCGTGGAGAACGCGAGCTCGATGCTCGTGTCACGCAGGTTGAACTCCCACAGCGGGAGCGGGTACCAGGCGTCGCTGGGGTTCGTGATGTCGAGCGCGACGACGGCGGGGCTGTTCTTGCCAGAGGCGCTGACCAGGACCGTCTTGGCGCCCTGGGTCTTGGATGAAGTGGTCGAGGGGGTCCACGCGGGCTGTCCCGTGATTCCGAAGTCCACGTTGGCGATGGTCGGCGAGGCATCCATCGACGGTCGGGGCAGGTTGCCCGAGCCGTTGAAGCGCACGTAGGTGTTGCGGTAGCGCTCCAGCAACATGCGGGGCATGTACGTGAACAGCTCCGTGCCGTCGCCGTAGTCGCGGGGGGTGATGTTGCCCGAGACGCAGTTCGCGGTGGGCTCGAAGAAACCACGGACCTGGGTGCCAGGCGCGCACTCGTCATGGGTGGAGTTGCGGAAGACGCCTGCCTCGAAAGCGTGCAGGTAGCCGCTCATGGTGCCCACGTAGGCGACGGTGGGCCGCGAGGAGAGCGGCTCCATGAAGTTGCGGCGGTACATGTCCCGTTCGCCCGCGCGCGCGTTCTGGGCCCAGCCGTCGATGTGCGGCGGCACGCTGAGCGCGACGGTGGACATGTTGATGCCGCCAAGCGCCCACGGCCGGCGTTGGTCGACCGGCCCGGGGCCATAGTGGTCCTCCCAGCCGTACAGCCATTCCCGCAGGAAGTTGCGGTCGTTGGTGGGCCCTGTCACCCGCTTGTCGGGAGGGCTACCGGTGGGCGTGCCGCACTTGCCGTCGTTGTTGAGGTCATACAGGTAGCGCCCGTTCTGCTCCTGGTCGCAGAGCGAGTCGGGGAAGAGCGGGCTGGCGCCGTTGGTGTCCTCCATCTCGGCGGAGAGGGTGCTGCGGTTACCCCCAGCGCTCATCGTATAGAGCTTGCGAGTCAGCGGGTCCTCGTCGGTGCCGAACGAGAGCGCCATCACCTTGCCCGCGTCCCAGCGGAAATCGCCCGTGGTGACGTTCGGATTCTCCGGGTCATAGAGCGAGCTGAGGTAGAGCCGCCCGCGGACGGTGAAGTCCTTGTTGCCGTCGTAGGCGCGAGTGCCGGGCGCGGGCATGCCGTTGCCCGGCCAGGTTCCTTCCCGGCCCCAGGTGCTGCCCGGCGTCTCGTTCACGCCCCAGACGATGACGTTGCCCAGCGTGGACGGTGAGGCGCGCGAATAGCTGCCAGCGCGGACGGCCTGGTAGCCCACCTCGATGTCGTCGATGATGGGGCGGCACAGCTCGCTGGGGCTGGTGATGTCCACCTTCCAGCAGAGCTGGGAGCCCGTGAAGCCCATGGCCATGATGTCCAGCTCCACCTCCTGGGTGGGCGGCGTCGTCTCCGGGAAGTGGACCGGGAACCACGTGGGGGACTCCGGATTGGGGACGCACTCCATCTCGCCGGTCTGCGCGTTGAGCTCGCAGACGCGGCAGTCCACCGCCAGCGAATAGGTGATGGTGGGCTCGGGACCATCCTCCGGCGTGCAGGCGCCCGGGACATCTTCGGAGAAACACGGCGGCCCTCCGGCGCACGTGCGCGGCTGGGGCGCGAAGTCGTCCTGTCGCTTGAAGCGAACCTTGGTGATGACGAAGTCGTTGGCGTCGTCTGGCGAGATATCTCCAGACACCGTGGCGGAGCGCGTGCTCCCGCCGTTCTGCTTGTTGACGACGAACACCACGTCGTTGAAGTCGCGGTCGCCGCCACCGGGGATGTCCTCGAAGCCCAGAATCCAGCGGAAGGGGTCCGTGCTGGGAGCGCCCACGATGACGTGCGGCATGGGGTTGCGGTCGCCCGGAGGCCGGGGAATCGTCACCTTCTCCATGGGCATCACGAGGTTGCCGTAGAGCTCGTCGTTCGCCAGCCGGTACAGCGTGGTGCCCCACTCGTTGATGGGGCCGTCCAGCCAGCCGCAGTAGTACTCGTTGGTGTCCGCGACCCGGCAGGCCTGGCCAGGCGTGCTGGCGGGGTTGTCGCGGTTGCAGCCTTCCAGGTACTGACACCCGATGTTGCGCTCGGCGACGACCGTGCCGCCCTCGGGGTTCTGGTCCATGTTCCACGCCGACTTGGAGAAGAAGACGTTGATGGACGTCTGCAGGTGCAGCGCGCACCGGCCATCCGGGTCCTGCTTCAGGCAGGGAAAGACGTAGCCCTCGCGGGGACCGTGGTTGCTTTCATAGTAGGCGACGATGAAGAAGATGACTTCCTTGCCACCTTGAATCATCCCCATGTCCACGGTCCGGTCATAGGGCGAGACGCCGTCGTCCGGGTTGTTGGTGCGCCGCAGGCCACGCGGGTCATACGCGGACACGTCGTAGTCCGGGATGCCTTCGGAGTAGTCGCCGACATCGCTCACGGGCGCCAGGCTCCGGTGGGTGGCACGGCCGGAGTCATCGTCGGCGAGCAGGAAGACCATTCGCCCCAGGCCCATGTTGCCGTTGTCCTCCGAGGGCGGCTCCAGCAGGTTGGGGAGGTGCGGAAAGACGCCTCGGTCCGAGAAGCTGTTATCCGTGATGGGGCCGGAGGCGAAGGTGCCCACCTTGTCCGTCTCGTTCCACTCACCGCCCAGTCCGGGCCGGGCATCAGCGAGGTCGGTGTTCTCGTCGAACGTGTTGCCACAGCTGGAGTTCATCGCCAGCTCTGGCTGGTTGTACAGCTCGCCGTCCGACGTGAAGTTTCGCGTGCAGCGCCGGTTCACGCCGATGTACGGGCGGGCCTTGGGGCCGGCCCGGGGCGCGAGGTTGAACATGTCCTCGTGCAGGTCGAAGATGCCGTTGTCGTTGTCGTCCAGCAGGTTGCCGTCCGCATCGACGTATCCGCGGTCCTCCAGGTCGTCCATGTAGAGGTAGCCGAGCGCGTGCGATGCGCCGGCGGACTCGTACACGTAGCTGATGGTGACGTTCTGATCGAACGGGAACTGGATGAACTCGGAGTTCAGCGCCGTGCGGTTCGTGTTGAGCTGGAGCCGGGCGGGACTGTCCTCGGTGATGAGGATGGTCGACTCCTGGATCTCCAGGTTCTCATCAGAGAACTCGGGCTGCTTGTTCTGGTCGAGCTGATCTTCGCACAGCTGAGCGGGTGCTTGTGGTTCCGCCTGTGCATGAGCGAGCGGCGCGGTCAGCAGCGCGAACGCGGCGAGCGTCTGGGTAAGGGTGCGCATCACTTCTTCCCCTGGGAGCGTCGGGACGGGTCAATCGCCTTGCGCTGCTTCTGCGCCCGGCGTGTGGCGAGGTCCTGCTTGAGCTGTTCACGCAGGAGCTCCTCGCGAGAGGGAGGCGGCGGATGGATGCTCTGCGCCAGGTAGGTGAGGAGCAGCTCCCGGTCATTCACGGGCAGCAGCCGCGTGTCGCAGGTCGTCTTGCGCTTGACCTGGTTGGGGCCCGCAATCCACGCGCGCAGATGTTCGGGCGTGCGCTTGAGAATCAGCGGGCCCAGGTCGGTGCCCCGGCCGCGCTTCTCGGTGGGGATGGGCTTCGCCGCCGTCTTGGTGCGCTTGCCATTGCCCTGGGCCTGCGGCGTGACGGTGTGGCAGCCAGCGCAGGCCTTGTCGAAGGCGAGCTTGCCTTCATCCGAGGCACCAGCGGCCAGGCCTGGCAGGAGCAGGAGCGACAACAGGGAGAGTCGTTTCATGGGCGTGCTCAGCTCAAGGGGCGGAGGAGAGGGTCGCGACGTCGGTGAAATCGTCGGGTGCATCAGCCGTCGTGCTGTAGGTGTTGTCGGAGCCACCGCCGGTCATGACGGTTCCCGGGCTGGTGACGGCGGGGGCGTTCTCGTTGGTGATGAGCGCCTGGATGACGGCGCGCGTGGGGCGGCTGCCCTCGGGGCCGACGACCTCGCCAATGGCGATGAGCCAGACCTGCTTGTTGTCGTCGAGCGCGCCGGACGGGTCGCCGTCCTCGTCGTCCCGGAGGAACACGCGGTAGCGCACGTTCTCCTGGCGGGGGTAGGCGGCGTAATCCTCGCCGCTGGGGCTCTGCCGCTCCGCGGGCGCCAGGTCCGCCTCATTGATGGCCAGTGAGTTCCAGGTTCCCGCCCCGCCCGGTCCTGGAAGCACCTCGAAGTAGGGTCGGGCTCCACCGTTCAGGCCGGGCTCGTTGACCTGCAGGGCCAGCATGGCCTGGATGGCGGGGGTGTAGGTCTCATCGACGCCCAGCCGGATGCGCATGGCCTCACGCGCTTCCGCGAGCCCCGCTTGCGCCGCGAAGTACGCTTCTTTGTAGCGGCGGCCGTCGCCCTGGACCTCCGCCTCGCGGCTCACCATGCCGTAGCTGAGGAGCACCGCGAGGGTGACCATCGTGACGATGCCCATGGCGAGCAGCAGCGTGAAGCCACCTTGCTGCCGTCGGGCTGTGGGACGTTGCACCATGTCGCGGGACTCCCTTGGACTCCGGCCCTTGAGGGCGATGCCAGTGTTGCTCACTAGGCAATTGCCATGCCTGAGCGGCGGCACTGTAACTGGCCGGAACTCGTGGGCAACGTTTGGGTCGCACTTCCAGACTGGGTCCGGGGCGACTTCGCAAGAGTTGCGGAGTTGCAATTACTTGCGGGGTTTCCGCTATCCCCCCTGTGACTTCTCGGCTTCCAATTTTCTGAGGAAGTCGGATGTCTGAGCCGCGTCTGCCAGACTCCCCGTGACGCCACGGAGGGACTGCCTAGATAAAATCGTTCAGCCTTGTCATAAGTCACAGGACCGTCACATCGAGGGTTTCCTATACTCCCGTCGCCGTCCGCACCTGGGTGTCGTCGGCGATTTTTCCCTCTCGACTCCAGAGTCCGACAGCATGAAGAAGACGCTCACCTCCCTCCTGTGTGCGGCGGTTTCGCTCACACTTCTTTCCCTGGCGTGTGGTGAGGGCAATCCGCCTCGGGTGCCGCAGCCGCTGGAGGATGGAGGGGTTCTCTGGACGGAGTGCAGCCCCGAGGGCGTCAGGGAGGACTGCTCGCAGGGCGAATCCTGCATCTTCGTTGCTTCTCATGACCGCCACCTGTGCGTCCGGGCTTGTGATCCGCAGACCGCGTGCGAGCACCCGGATGCGGTCTGCTGCCCATCGTCCGGAGACGATGCCGAGGGCGGCCACTGCGTGCCGAACAACGCGTGCGAGCAGCCCGACGCGGGCGTTGACGGTGGTTCGCACGAGGAGACGGACGGTGGCGCCCAGGAGGACGGCGGCACGGCCACTGATGACGGCGGGAGCCAGGAAGAAGACGCGGGAGTCGACCCGGAGCCGGATGCTGGCACCGAGCCCGACGCGGGCACGGACGCAGGCACGGATGCAGGTACGGACGCGGGCACGGATGCCGGTACGGACGCAGGCACGGATGCCGGTACGGACGCAGGCACGGATGCCGGTACGGATGCAGGGACGGATGCCGGCACCGACGCGGGGACGGACGGCGGCACGGAGGCGGGTCACACCGCTATCCGGGTGATGGCGTCCAACCTCAGCAGTGGCAACTACCAGTCCTATGATCCGGGGCACGGCATCCGCCTCATCAAGGGCGTGGACCCGGACATCGTGCTGATGCAGGAGTTCAACTACGCGGACAACTCGGCGTCGGACATCCGCTCGCTGGTGGACCAGATTGCGCCGGGCTTCGATTACTCCCGGGAGACGGGCGCGCAGATCCCCAATGGCATCATCAGCCGCTGGCCCATCATCCAGTCCGGCCAGTGGCCCGACCCGCGCGTGTCCAACCGGGACTTCGCCTGGGCGCGCATCGACATCCCCGGCCCCCGCGACCTCTGGGCGGTGAGCGTGCACCTGCTCACGTCCAGCGCCAGCAATCGCAACGCGGAGGCGCAGGCCATCGTCAACGAGGTCCGCTCGCAGATTCCGGAGGACGACTACCTCGTCATCGGCGGCGACCTGAACACGGACAGCTTCAGCGAGTCCTGCTTCGCCACCTTCCGGCAGGTCGTGACGACGGCGGGCCCGCACCCGGCGGACCACAACGGCACCACGGGCACCAACCGCAACCGCAACAAGCCCTACGACCAGATTCTGGTGGACCAGGACCTGCGCCAGTACCAGCAGGCCACCGTCATCGGCTCCAGCACCTTCGCCAACGGGCTGGTGCTCGACAGCCGCACCTACCGGCCGCTGTCGGAGATTGCCCCGGTGCAGTCCGGTGACAGCAGCGCCTCCAACATGCAGCACATGGGCGTGGTGAAGGACTTCCTCGTCCCCAACTTCTGACGGGACGCCTGCGCTGGCGGGTTCGCGGCGGCCGTCGTCCTGGGCCGCCGCGAGCCTCGGCTCAGAAGCTCCACTTGTGCTTGTTCCGCTCGATGAAGCGCGCCACGGGAGGAATCCGGGCGATGAGCGGCGTGAGCACGAACACCGCGGCCAGGCGCAGCGGCTTCACCACCTGCGACGCCGCGTAGGCCGCCGCCCAACTGCCCGCCTTCTCTCCAGTGCTGCTCGGCTGGAAGCCGAACTCGATGGCGGCGTAGAAGCCCACAATCACCAGCCCGAAGATGGCGTAGTTCACCACCAGCGCCAGCGGCCCGTATTCGAGCATCAGGTTCTTGAAGCGGGCCATCAACGAGGGCTTCGCGGGCTTGGTCGCGGCCTCGGAGGGTGGGGGCGTGTCGGAGACTGAGGGATTCACGTCGGGTTCAACAGGCGACATGGCGACACCATGCCCCAAACCGGCGCTGGCCGGGAAATGGAGCGAGCGGACAGGAGAGGGG
>NZ_JAAIYB010000118.1 GCF_010894475.1 Myxococcus vastator | reverse complement strand
CTCCCACCCTGCCCCGCGCCCGCGGTTATCCCTCCGCCATTGCCGACCCAAGGAGCCGCGATGAGCCCGCACCGACCGAACGAAGCCCTCCAGAAGCTGGGCATCCACCACCCCATCATCCAGGGCCCCTTTGGAGGCGGGCTCTCCACCGAGCGCCTCGCGGCGGCGGTGTCGAACCTGGGAGGGCTGGGCTCCTATGGGGCCTATCAGCTCCCCCCGGAGGAGCTGGGCCGCGTGGCGGACCGGATTCGGGCGCTGACGGACAAGCCCTTCGCGCTCAACCTCTGGGTCTCCGACCATGACGCGGGCGGGGACGCGCTCAGCCCGGAGGCGTTCGACCGCGTGTACCGCCTCTTCGAGCCGTACTACCGCGAGCTCGGCGTGGAGAAGCCGGCCATGCCCGAGCGCTTCCACCATCGCTACGAGGACCAGGTGGAGGCGCTGCTCGAAGCACGGCCGCCTGTCTTCAGCTTCGTGTTCGGCGTGCCCTCGGCCTCCATCCTGGCGGAGTGCCGGCGCAGAGGCATCCTCACCTCCGGCGCGGCCACCACGCTGGCCGAAGCCGAGGCCCTGGACGCGGCCGGTGTCGACCTCATCGTGGCGACGGGCTTCGAGGCCGGCGGCCACCGCCCTTCCTTCCTCGCGCGCGCCGAGGACTCGCTGATGGGGACGCTGGCCCTCACGCCGCTCGTGGCCGACCGGGTGAAGGCGCCCGTCATCGCGGCGGGTGGCATCGCGGATGGCCGAGGCATCCGCGCCGCGCTCACGCTGGGGGCCCAGGCCGCGCAACTGGGGACGGCGTTCCTTGCCTGTGAGGAATCGGGAGCGACGGACACCCACCGCGAGCTGCTCTTCAGCGACCGCGCGAAGCACACCACCTTGACGCGGGCCTTCACGGGCCGGCTGGCGCGAGGCATGCGCAATCGTTGGACAGAGGAGCTGGCCGCTCAGCAGGCAGCGCTCGCGCCCTTCCCCATCCAGAGCTGGTTCCTGTCGAAGCTCAAGCCCGCGGCGGTCAAGGCGGGCCGCACGGACCTCGTGTCGCTCTGGGCCGGCCAGGCCACGCCCAACCTACGGCACCGGACCGTGCCCGCGCTGATGGAGTCCCTCATCAAGGAACTCGCGCCCCTCTCGGCCACGCGCTGAGCCATGCGGCACCACGCCCGCCCGGCCGGAGTCCGGGAGGGCTGGCGTCACCGGCTCCCGTGCCCGCACGGGGATGGCCAACGTCAGCAGATGTCCCTTGCCGGGGACTGCAAGGAGCCTCGCCCATGGCCCCATCGGACACGCCGGTCCGCCTCGACGTCTGGAGCGATTACGTCTGCCCCTTCTGCTACCTCGAGCTTCCCGTCCTCCAGCAATTGCACGCCCGGCTGGGCGCGGCGCTCGACATCCACTGGCGCGCGTTCGAGCTGCGCCCGGCGCCCGTGCGGCCCCTCGCCCCGATGAGCGAGCTGCCGCGGTCGGCCTGGCCCCGCGCCGTCTACCCGATGGCAGAGCAGCGGGGCTTGACGATGCAGCCACCGCCGGTGCAGCCGAGGAGCCGGCTGGCGCTCGAAGCCGCGGAGTTCGCCAAGGACACCGGGTCCTTCACCCCGTTCCATGAGGCCCTCTTCCGCGCCTTCTTCGAGGACGGCCGGGACATCGGAGACCTGGGCGTGCTGGGGGACCTGGCGGAGGACGTGGGCCTGGACCGCGAGTCCATGACACGCGCACTGGAGGCGAGCCGGTACACCGCGCGCGTGCTCGCGGACGAGGAGGAGGCCCACCGCCTGGGCATCCGCGGCGTCCCGGCCATGCGGCTCGCGGGCAAGGGGCCCGTGCTGCTGCTGAACGGCGCCCAGCCGGAAGAAGCCGTTCGCGCCGCCTTCGCGCGCGTCCGGCCGGACCCCACCCTGAGTGCCCTGCACTGAGCGCGCGGCCACCGCTGTCCTGGCGGCAGCACTTCGCGCCGAATAGGGTGCCGCCATGGAGCACCGCCCGACCCTTGTCTTCGCTGATGGCGCCTGTTCAGGAAACCCCGGCCCGGGGGGCTGGGGGAGCCTCATCGTCACGCCCGATGGGCGGGTGACGGAGCTGGGCGGCCACGAGCCGGAGACCACCAACAACCGGATGGAATTGACGGCCGTGGGCAAGGCCCTGCGCCACCTGGAGCGCGCGCCGGGCCCCATCCACATCCACACGGACTCCACGTATGTGATTCAGGGCGCCACCCGGTGGGCGTTCGGCTGGAGCCGGCGCGGGTGGAAGACGGCCGAGGGCGGCGAGGTCGCCAACGCCATTTATTGGAAGCGGCTGATGGCGCTCCTGGCGCAGCGCAAGGAGAACCACGCCGCCGAGGCCGCCGCCGTGGCGTGGTTCTACATCCGGGGCCACGTGGGCGTCCCCGGCAACGAGCGCGTGGACGCCATCGCCGTGGCCTATTCGAAGGGGCGCGACGCGCGGCTCTACACCGGCCCGCTCCAGGGCTACGGCGTGGCGGTGCATGAGCTGCCGGAGGACATGTCCCTGCCACCGGAGAAGCCCAAGGAGCAGCGCGAGGCCTCGGCCAAGGCGTACTCCTACCTGAGCCAGGTGGGCAGCGCCGTGAAGCGCCACGCCACCTGGGCCGCCTGCGAGCGCCGGGTGAAAGGGGTGTCCGGCGCCCGCTTCAAGAAGACAAAAAACGCAGTGGATGAAGCCAAAGTGCTGGAGGACTGGGGCTTCAAGGGCCAGGACGTCCCGTCGGAAGACTGAGGCAGCCCCTCCAAGCCCATTGCCCCGCCGGTCCATTGCGCCTATGGGTCGGTGCCACTCCCATCCCGCGAGGACGCAGCATGGCTCAAGAGCCTCTCCATATCGCCTCGGAGTTCCCGGCCCCGTCGGTGGAAGACTGGCGCCGGCTCGTGGACAAGGACTTGAAGGGCAAGCCCTTCACCGCGCTCCAATCGCAGTTGGAAGGCGGCCTGTCGCTCCAGCCGCTGTACACGCAGCAGGACGCCGCCGCCGCGCCGCCCGAGCCGCCTGGCGTGGCCCCCTACGTGCGCGGCACCCAGGCCCTGGGCCTCACCGAGGGTGGGTGGGGGGTGTGCCAGGAGTACAGCGAGCCGGACGTGTCGCAGGCCGCCGAGGCCATCCGCACGGACCTCGAGCGCGGCGGCTGGGGCGTGTGGCTCCACCTGGGCGACCCGCACGGCGTTCGCGTCCCGGATGCCGAGGCGCTGCGGCGGCTGCTCGCCCATGCGCCGCTGGACACGACGCCCGTCCACCTGGAGCCCGAGTCCGACCCGCTCGCCTCCGCCCAGCACCTGCTCCACGTCGCGGAGCAGACGGGGGTGCCCCGCGCGGCGCTGAAGGGCAGCCTCGGCGTGGATCCGCTCGGCATCCTGGCTCGCACGGGCTCGCTGCCCGCGGGGCTGGACGCGACGCTGGCCCAGGCCGCGCCCCTGGTCACCTCGCTGCGTGAAGCCGGGTCCGGCCTCCGGGTGCTGCTCGTGTCCACGCGGGCCTACGCGGACGCGGGCGCCACGTCGGTGCACGAGCTGGCCTGGGCCATCGCCACGGGCGTGGCGTACCTGCGCGGGTTGGAGGGCGCGGGCGTCTCCCCCGACGTCGCGGCGCGCTCCATCCAGTTCGCGGTGTCTGTTGGCGGACAGTTCTTCCCGGAGATTGCCCGGCTGCGCGCGGCGAGGCTCTTGTGGTCCAAGGCCGTGGCGGCGTGTGGCGGCTCGCCGGAGGCCCAGGCCATGGTGCTGCACGCGCGCACCGCGAGCACCACGAAGACGCAGCGGGACCCGTGGGTGAACATCCTCCGCGCCACCGCGGAGTCCTTCGCCGCCGTCGTCGGTGGCGCGGACAGCGTCAGCACGTCCCCCTTCGACGAAGCCCTGGGCACGCCCGACGCGTCCGCCCGCCGGCTGGCGCGCAACACGCAGCTCATCCTGCGCGACGAGTCGAGCCTCAACCGCGTCGCCGACCCCGCGGGCGGCAGCTACTACCTGGAGCAGCTCACGCAGGACCTCGCCCGCGCGGCGTGGGCCGAGCTGCGGCGCATCGAGGCGCTGGGCGGCATGGCCCAGGCGCTCACGAGCGGTGACGTGGCCCGCGTGCTCGCGGAGACGCGCGCGGCGCGCGACAAGGCCGTGCGCACCCGCCGCCTGCCCATTGTCGGCGTGAGTGAGTTCCCCCACCTGGGCGAGACGCCCGTCCAGCGGCAGTCCCGCGCCGCGGCGTCCACGGCGCCCGACACGTCGGGCCCCCTGCCCCTGCGCCCGGTGCGCGTGGCCGAGCCCTTCGAGACGCTGCGCGACGCGAGCGACCGCCACCTCGCCGCGCACGGCGCACGCCCCAAGGCCTTCCTGGCCAGCCTGGGCACGGTGGCCGAGCACACCACCCGCTCCACCTGGACGGCCAACGTCCTGGCCACGGGGGGTATCGAGCCGGCGGACGCGCACGGCTTCGCGGACGTCGCCGACGCGGCGGCCCGCTTCGCGGCGTCAGGCGCGACGCTGGCCGTCATCTCCGGGCCGGACGCGCTGTATCCCGAATGGGTGCCCGCGCTGACGGCGGCGCTGAAGGCGAAGGGCGCGCGCGCGGTGGCGGTGGCGGGCCGTCCCGGTGAACACGAGGCCGCCTTCCGCGCGGCCGGCGTGGACGCCTTCTTCTACGCGGGAGCGGACTTGTTCTCGCTCCTGTCCTCACTGCACCAGCAGCTCGGAGTGGCCTGATGCGCCCCCACGTACCGGACTTCTCGGGCATCGACTTCGACGCCCCCGAAACGCACTCCGCCGCGCCCACGCGCGAGCAGCAACTGCGTCAGGCCACAGAGGCCACGCGCGACGCCGAGCGCT
Organism: Myxococcus vastator; assembly: GCF_010894475.1. GTDB lineage: Bacteria > Myxococcota > Myxococcia > Myxococcales > Myxococcaceae > Myxococcus > Myxococcus vastator. The sequence continues at coordinate 14,664 of NZ_JAAIYB010000118.1, read as the reverse complement.
GGGACACGCCCGAGGGCATCCCCGTCAAGCCGGTGTACACGCGCGAGGATTTGGAGGGCGTGGAGCACCTGGGCTCGCTGCCGGGCCTGCCGCCCTTCGTGCGCGGCCCCTACTCCACCATGTACGTGCAGCAGCCGTGGACGGTGCGGCAGTACGCCGGCTTCTCCACGGCCGAGGCCTCCAACGCCTTCTACCGCCGCAACCTCGCGGCGGGGCAGAAGGGCCTGTCCATCGCCTTCGACCTCGCGACGCACCGGGGCTACGACAGCGACCATCCCCGCGTGGCGGGTGACGTGGGCATGGCGGGCGTGGCCATCGACTCCATCAAGGACATGCGCATCCTGTTCGACCGGATTCCGCTCGACCAGATGAGCGTGTCCATGACGATGAACGGGGCCGTGCTCCCGGTGCTGGCGCTCTACGTGGTCGCCGCCGAGGAGCAGGGCGTGCGCCCCGAGCAGCTCAGCGGGACCATCCAGAACGACATCCTCAAGGAGTTCATGGTCCGCAACACGTACATCTACCCGCCCGCTCCGTCGATGCGCATCATCGGCGACATCTTCCGCTTCACGGCGGAGAAGATGCCGCGCTTCAACAGCATCAGCATCAGCGGCTACCACATGCAGGAAGCCGGGGCGACGCAGGACCTGGAGCTGGGCTACACGCTGGCGGATGGCGTGGAGTACGTGCGCGCCGGGCTCGCGGCGGGACTGAACGTGGACGCCTTCGCGCCGCGCCTGTCCTTCTTCTGGGCCATTGGCATGAACTTCTTCATGGAAGTGGCCAAGATGCGCGCCGCCCGCCTGCTCTGGGCCAGGCTCATCAAGGGCTTCGCCCCGAAGACGGACAAGAGCCTGGCGCTGCGCACCCACAGCCAGACGTCCGGCTGGAGCCTCACCGCGCAGGACGTCTTCAACAACGTCGTGCGCACCTGCGTGGAGGCCATGGCCGCCACCCAGGGCCACACGCAGAGCCTGCACACCAACTCACTGGACGAGGCCATCGCGCTGCCCACGGACTTCAGCGCGCGCATCGCCCGCAACACCCAGCTCTATCTCCAGTTGGAGAGCGGCACCACGCGCGTCATCGACCCGTGGGGTGGCAGCTACTACGTGGAGCGCCTCACGCACGAACTGGCGCGCAAGGCGTGGGCCCACATCCAGGAGGTGGAGGCGCTGGGCGGCATGACGAAGGCCATCGAGGCCGGCCTGCCCAAGCTGCGCATCGAGGAGGCGGCGGCCCGCACCCAGGCGCGCATCGACTCCGGCCGCCAGGCCATCATCGGCGTGAACAAGTACCCGCCCGAGCGCGAGGACTCCATCGAGATTCTCAAGGTGGACAACTCGGCGGTGCGCGAGGCACAGATTGCCCGCCTGCGCGAGCTGCGCGCCGAGCGCGACGCGGAGGACGTCCGCCGCAAGCTGGACGCGCTCACCGAGGCGGGCCGGCGCGGCGACGGCAACCTGCTGGCGCTGGCCATCGACGCGGCCCGCGCCAAGGCGACGGTGGGCGAAATCAGCGACGCGCTCGAGAAGGTATTCGGGCGCTACGAGGCCACGGTGCGCAGCGTGACGGGTGTGTATTCCAGCGAGGCGGGCAAGGACGCCCAGGGCATCATTGAGGCGCGCGCGAAGGCGGACGCGTTCCTCGCGCGCTTCGGCCGCCGGCCGCGCATCCTCATCGCGAAGATGGGGCAGGACGGGCATGACCGCGGCCAGAAGGTCATCGCCACCGCGTTCGCGGACCTGGGCTTCGACGTGGACATCGGCCCCCTGTTCCAGACGCCCGAGGAGTCCGCGCGGCAGGCCGTGGAGAACGACGTGCACGTCGTGGGCGCCAGCTCGCTCGCCGCGGGCCACCTGACGCTGGTGCCGCAGCTCAAGCAGGCCCTCAAGGCGCTGGGCCGCGAGGACATCATGGTCGTCGTGGGCGGCGTCATCCCCGCGCAGGACTACGACGCGCTGCGCGCCGCGGGCGCCGCGGCCATCTTCGGCCCCGGCACGGTCATCTCAAAGGCGGCCATCGAGCTGCTCGACAAGCTGGCCGCGTCGCTGGAGGAAGAGGCGTGAAGCTGCTGCCCGCGGACGCGTATGCGGACGGCGTGCGCGCGGGCGACCGTGCCATGCTCGCGCGCACCATCACCCTGGTGGAGAGCGAGCTGCCGCGCCACGCCGCGCTCGCCCAGGAGGTCCTCACGCGGCTGCTCCCCGCCACGGGCGGCAGCCGGCGCGTGGGCATCAGCGGCGTGCCGGGCGTGGGCAAGAGCACCTTCATCGACGCGCTGGGCATGCACCTGGTGAACGCCGGCAAGCGCGTGGCGGTGCTGGCCATCGACCCGTCCAGCACCGTGTCCGGCGGCAGCATCCTGGGTGACAAGACGCGCATGGCGCGGCTGGCGCGGGAAGAGGCCGCGTACATCCGCCCCAGCCCGTCCAGCGGCACCCTGGGCGGCGTGGCGCGCAAGACGCGCGAGACGCTGCTCTTGTGCGAGGCGGCGGGCTTCGACGTGGTGCTGGTGGAGACGGTGGGCGTGGGCCAGTCGGAGACGGTGGTGGCCGACCTGGTGGACTTCTACCTGGTGCTCATGCTGGCGGGCGCCGGGGACGAGCTGCAGGGCATCAAGCGCGGCATCCTCGAGGTGGCGGACATGCTCGCCATCAACAAGGCGGACGGCGACAACAAGCCGCGCGCCGAAAGGGCCCGCGCCGAGCTACGCGCCGCGTTGCACCTGATGCGGCCAGGCGCCGAGCCGGAGATCACCACCTGCAGCGCCCTGGAGGGCAGCGGCATCGAGAAGCTGTGGGCCTCCGTCGAGACACAGCTCGGGCGGAGCGCGGCTTCGGGCGCGCTGGAGCGGCGCCGCAAGGCGCAGCAGGTGCAGTGGATGTGGACCATGGTGCAGGACGGCCTCCGAGCGGCCCTGCGTGCGCACCCCGAGGTGTCCGCACTGGTGCCCACGCTGGAGGCGGACGTGCGCGAAGGGCGCGCGACACCGACGTCAGCCGCACTGCGGGTGCTGGGCGCGTTCCTCCCTGAAACGAGGGCCTGACGGCCCGCGTCGTGGAGCGGTCAGTCACGCTCCAATCCCTTGCCTCGACGCAAACGGCGCTCTTACTGTACGCGCCGTGCGAAACGTCCAGCAGACCCCCGTTCCCCAGCCCTACAAGCCTCGTTTCCACGTCCGCATCGTGACGGCCGCCTCCCTGTTCGACGGGCATGACGCCGCCATCAACGTGATGCGCCGCCTCATGCAGGCCTCGGGCGCGGAAATCATCCACCTGGGGCACAACCGCTCGGTGGCGGAGATTGTCGACTGCGCCATCCAGGAGGACGTGCAGGGCATCGCCATCACGTCCTACCAGGGCGGTCACGTCGAGTTCTTCAAGTACATGATTGACCTGCTGCGCGAGCGGAAGGCCAACATCAAGGTCTTCGGCGGCGGCGGCGGCACCATCCTCCCGTCGGAGATTGAAGAGCTCCACCGCTACGGCGTCACGCGCATCTACTCGCCGGACGACGGCCGGGCCATGGGCCTGCAGGGGATGATTGACGACCTCATCTCCCAGTGTGACTTCGAGAAGCGGCCCGAAGACTTCGCGCCCCTGCTCGACACGCCGTCGCCGCGCGACCCGTCCCGCGTCGCGCCGCTCATCACCATCGCGGAGAACTTCGCGTCCCAGGGGGCGGCCCTGCGCGAGGCCATGTCGCACATCCAGGCCAAGGGCCCGCGCGTGCCCATCCTGGGCATCACCGGCACCGGCGGCGCGGGCAAGTCCAGCCTCGTGGATGAGCTGGTGCGCCGCTTCCTGTCGGACTTCCCGGACAAGACGCTCGCGGTGCTCTCCGTGGACCCGTCCAAGCGCAAGTCCGGCGGCGCGCTGCTGGGTGACCGCATCCGGATGAACGCCATCGACAACCCGCGCGTCTACATGCGCTCGATGGCCACCCGCCAGAGCAACCTCGCCCTGTCCAAGCACGTGGGCGACTCCATCGAAATCTGCAAGGCCGCCGGCTTCGACCTCATCGTGGTGGAGACCTCCGGCATCGGCCAGTCCGACACCGAAATCACCGAGCACTCCGACGTGGCGCTCTACGTGATGACGGCGGAGTACGGCGCGGCGACGCAGCTCGAGAAGATCGACATGCTCGACTTCGCGGACGTCATCGCCATCAACAAGTTCGACAAGCGCGGCTCGCTGGACGCGCTGCGCGACGTGCGCAAGCAGTGGAAGCGCAACCACAACGCCTTCACCACCGCCGATGACGCGGTTCCCGTGTACGGCACCATCGCCTCGCAGTTCAACGACCCGGGGATGAACCAGCTCTACCGGGCGCTCATGGATACCCTCTCCGCGAAGACGGGCGCGCCGCTGAAGTCCAGCTTCGAGCTCACGCCGGGGATGAGCGAGAAGAAGTGGATCATCCCGCCCGAGCGCACGCGCTACCTGGCGGAAATCGTCGAGGCCTGTGAGTCCTATGACGGCTTCGTGAAGGCCCAGGCCGCCATCGCCCGGCGCATGTACCAGCTCCACGGCACCATCGAGGCGCTGCGCACCAACGTGGGCAGGAAGCGCCTGGAAATCGTCGAGCCCAAGGACCCCTCGGACACGGTGCAGGTCACCGAGCACGTCGAGGGCGAGCCCGCCTACCTGAGCGAGCTGGTGGAGCTGTACAAGGATTTGGAGTCGCGGCTCCACGCGGACTGCCGCCGGCTGCTGACCGAGTGGCCCGCGACGAAGCGCCGCTACGCCGCGTCCAAGTACCAGTTCCAGGTCCGCGACAAGGTCATCGAGCTGGACCTGTACGCGGAGACGCTCTCCCACCTGCGCATCCCCAAGATTGCCCTCCCCCGCTACGAGGATTGGGGTGACATCCTCATCTGGCTGCTGCGGGAGAACGCCCCGGGCGCGTTCCCCTTCACCGCGGGCGTCTTCCCGCTCAAGCGCGAGGGCGAGGACCCCGCGCGCATGTTCGCCGGCGAGGGCGGCCCGGAGCGCACCAACAAGCGCTTCCACTACGTGTCGCGGGGCCTGCCCGCCAAGCGCCTGTCCACGGCCTTTGACTCGGTGACGCTGTACGGCGAGGACCCGGACCACCGGCCGGACATCTACGGCAAGGTGGGCAACTCGGGCGTGTCCATCGCCAACGTGGACGACGCGAAGAAGCTCTACTCCGGCTTCGACCTGGCGGACCCGTCCACGTCCGTGTCCATGACCATCAACGGCCCCGCGCCGATGCTGCTCGGGTTCTTCCTCAACGCCGCGGTGGACCAGCAGTGCGAGAAGTGGATTCGGGAGAACGGCAAGGTCGACGAAGTCGAAAAGAAGATGGACGCCCTCTACCGCGAGCGCGGCCTGCCGCGGCCCCGCTACCAGGGGGACCTGCCGCAGGGCAACGACGGGCTGGGCCTGCTGCTGCTCGGCGTGTCCGGCGACGAGGTGCTCCCGCGCGACGTCTACGAGCGCATCCGCGCGAAGACGCTCCAGTCGGTGCGCGGCACCGTGCAGGCGGACATCCTGAAGGAGGACCAGGCGCAGAACACCTGCATCTTCTCCACGGAGTTCGCCTTGCGGGTGATGGGCGACATCCAGCAGTACTTCATCGACCAGAAGGTGCGGAACTTCTACTCGGTGTCGATTTCCGGCTACCACATCGCGGAGGCCGGGGCGAACCCCATCTCCCAGCTCGCCTTCACGCTGGCCAACGGCTTCACCTTCGTCGAGTACTACCTCTCACGGGGCATGGACATCGACGACTTCGCGCCCAACCTCTCGTTCTTCTTCTCGAACGGGATGGACCCGGAGTACGCCGTGCTGGGCCGCGTGGCGCGCCGCATCTGGGCCAAGGCCATCCGGGACAAGTACGGCGGCAATGACCGCTCGCAGAAGCTGAAGTACCACATCCAGACGTCTGGCCGGAGCCTGCACGCGCAGGAGATTGCCTTCAACGACATCCGGACCACGCTGCAGGCGTTGCTCGCGCTCAACGACAACTGCAATTCGTTGCACACCAACGCCTACGACGAGGCCATCACCACGCCCACCGAGGAGAGCGTGCGCCGGGCGCTCGCCATCCAGCTGGTCATCAACAAGGAGTTCGGCCTCTCCAAGAACGAAAACCCCAGCCAGGGCGCGTTCATCATCGAGGAGCTGACCGACCTGGTGGAGGCGGCGGTGCTGGCGGAGTTCCGCGCCATCTCCGAGCGCGGCGGCGTGCTGGGCGCCATGGAGCGCATGTACCAGCGCTCCAAGATTCAGGAAGAGTCCCTCTACTACGAGACGCTGAAGCACGACGGGACGCTGCCCATCATCGGCGTGAATACGTTCCTGGACCCCAAGGGCTCTCCGACGGTGACGCCGCCCGAGGTCATCCGCGCGACGACGGAGGAGAAGAACTACGCCATCACCGCGCGCGACGCCTTCTGGAAGCGGAACGAGGCGACGGCGCCCAAGGCCCTGGAGGCCGTGCGCCGCGCGGCGCTGGACAACGGCAACATCTTCGCCGCGCTGATGGATGCCTGTAAGGTCTGCACGCTCGGCCAGCTCTCCCGCGCGCTGTACGAGGTGGGCGGGCAGTACCGGCGCAACATGTAGCCCTGGCTGGCGCGGCGCCCGTGGGGCTCAAGGCACCACGGCGTCCGCGGGCGCCGGCAGCAGCGGCTGGGCCTTCAGCGCGGACAGCCGCTCCAGCACGTAGTCCAACATGCTCCGTGCCAGCGCGTGCTCGCCCATCACCACCCGGGCCACGCCCAGCGACTCCAGGTAGTCCCGCTCCTCGTCGCCATGCGTGCGCACCACCGCGGGGAGGGACGGATTCACGCCCTTCACCTGCTCCACGATGGCGCGGGCCTGCAGCGCGTCCGGCGTGGCGATGATGAGGATGGACGCCGTGTCCAGGTGCGCGTGCTCCAGGATGCCGGGCACCGCGGCGTCCCCGTAGATGGCGGGCACCCCCTCCTCACGCAGGCGCTCCACGTACTCGCGGTTCTGCTCCACGACGACGAAGGGAATCTTCCGCTCCGTCAGGCTCTGGCCAATCACGCCACCCACGCGCCCGTAGCCAATCAACACCGCGTGCTCACGCAGTTGCACGTCCCCCATGCCAATGGGCAAATCAGACAGCTCGTCTTCCTCGGGGTCCATGCGCGCGGCGAACCGTGGCTGCCGGCGCAGCCACGCCAGCAGCGGGTCAATGGCCTTGAAGACGAGCGGATTGAGGGTGATGGACAGCAGGGCCCCCGACAACACCAGGCTCTGCCCCTCCTTCGGCAGCAGCCCGAGCGTGACGCCCAGTCCCACCAGGATGAACGAGAACTCCCCAATCTGCGCCAGGCTCGCGGACACCGTGAGGGCGGTGTTCACCGGGTAGCGGAACGCCAGCACGATGAAGAAGGCGGCCAGCGACTTGCCCAGGACGATGATGCCCAGCACGGCGAGGACCTGGAGCGGCTGCCGCACCAGCACCATCGGGTCGAAGAGCATCCCCACCGACACGAAGAACAGCACCGCGAACGCGTCCTGGAGCGGGAGCGAATCCTCCGCCACCCGGTGGCTGAGCTCCGACTCACTGACCACCACGCCCGCGAAGAAGGCGCCCAGCGCGAAGGAGACGCCGAAGAGCGCCGCGGCCCCGAAGGCGATGCCCAGCGCCACCGCCAGCACCGACAACGTGAACAGCTCGCGGGAGCCCGTCTTGGCCACCTGGGTCAGCAGCCAGGGCACCAGCCGCTTGCCGGCGACCACCATCACCACCACGAAGAGGCAGACCTTCCCCAGCGTGACGGCCAGGGTCCAGACGAGGCTGTCTCCAGCGGCCGCCGTCGCGGGCGTCTGCGTGTCGGCGGCGCCAAGGACGTTGCCCAGCGCGGGGAGGAGGACCAGGGCGAGCACCATCGCCAGGTCCTCGACAATCAGCCAGCCCACGGCGATGCGGCCATTCACCGAATCCAGGGCGCCCCGCTCCTCCAGGGCGCGCAGCAGCACCACGGTGCTGGCGGTGGACAGCGCCAGGCCGAACACCAGGCCCGCGCCCAGGCTCCAACCCCACCAGTGCGCGACCGCGATCCCCATCACGGTGGCGGCGGCGATCTGCACGATGGCGCCCGGCACCGCGATGTTGCGCACGGCGAGCAGGTCCTTGATGGAGAAGTGAATCCCCACGCCGAACATCAGCAGGATGACGCCAATCTCCGCCAGCTGCCCGGCAAGGCCTCCATCCGCGACGAAGCCCGGCGTGAACGGCCCCACGGCCACGCCCGCCAGCAGATAGCCCACCAAAGGTGGCAGCTTCAGCCAGCGAGCGACGAACCCACCGACGAAGGCCAGTCCGAGTCCAACGGCGATGGTGGCGATGAGCGTGGTGTCGTGAGGCACGGCGGAAGCTCCCTGGGCGCTACGCGGAAGGGGGGTATGAAAAAGCGGCGCGGCGAGGAATCCAGCCCTGGGGGCGGGACCCTCGAACACCTTTCGTTCATGGGTGGTCTTGAGCGGACGCTCGCGCTGATGCAGTGAGCTTCCGCCGGGCGGCAATCTACTACGCAGCGCGCCCGTTCCCAACCTTCATTGGCACGCGGTGCGCGATGTGCTCGCCAAGCATCACTTCGAGCGAGCAACGCGCCATGTCACCCCGTGGGCGACGCCTCACCGCGTCCCCAGCTTGAGGAAAGAGCACATCCCCGCGGAGGTCCCTCATGCGTGCTCCCCTGCCCTTTGTCTTGATGTTGGCCCTGGCGCTCGTCGGCACGTCCGCCGCTGCGGCGGAGCACTCGGCCCCGACCCTGGAGTCCCTGGCGGACGGCGCGCTGCCGCTTGACGGGCTGGGGACGCACGAACGCCAGGTCACCACGGCCTCCCCTCAGGCCCAGGCCTTCTTCAACCAGGGCCTGCGGCTGGCATATGGCTTCAACCACGATGAGGCCGCACGCTCGTTCGCCCGAGCCACGCAGTTGGACCCCACCTGCGCCATGTGCTTCTGGGGCGTCGCGCTGGTGCTGGGCCCCAACTACAACATGCCCATGCTGGCGGAGAATGCGCCCGCCGCCTGGGACGCACTCCAGCGCGCTCGGCAGCTCGCCCCCCGCGCGACGCCGGTGGAGCAGTCCCTCATCACCGCGCTCGTCCAGCGCTATCCCGGCCCGGAGGCCCTGCCGCCGGAGAAGATGGCCCCCTTCAACGAGGCCTATGCCGGCGCCATGGCGGACGTGGCCGCGCGCTTCCCGGAGGACCTGGACGTGCAGACGCTCCACGCCGAGGCGCTCATGGACCGGAACCCCTGGAAGCTGTGGTCGCTGGACGGGACGCCGGCCCCCGGCACGGAGCAGATTGTCGCCACGCTGGAGTCCGTGCTCGCCATGGACCCCAACCACCTGGGCGCGAATCACTATTACATCCACGCGGTGGAGGCCTCGCCGCACCCGGAGAAGGCGGAGCCTTCCGCGGACCGGCTGGGCGCGCTGGCGCCGAAGGCGGGGCACGTCGTCCACATGCCGGCCCACATCTACCAGCGCGTGGGCCGCTACGCGGATGCCTCGGAGAGCAACCGGAAGGCGGCGGCGGCGGACCTGGCCTACCAGAAGCAGGCGAAGCCGCACGGCCATGTCTATCCCATGTACACGTCCCACAACTTCGGCTTCCTGGCGTACTCCGCGTCCATGGAGGGGCGGAAGCAGGAGACGCTGGAGGCGGCCCGGGCCTCGGCGAAGCACTTTCCGCCGGAGCTGCTCACGACGATGCCGGGCATGGACTTCTTCGTGGCCCAGCCGCTCTTCGCCATGGTGCGCTTCGGGGACTGGGAGAACCTCCTCGCCGAGCCCCGCCCGGATTCGAAGTACCCCGTCCAGGAAGGGCTCTGGCTCCACGCGCACGGCATGGCACTGGCGGCCACGGGGCAGTTGCCACAAGCCCGCGCGGAGCTGGCCGAGCTGCGGCAACTGGCCCGCACCGTGCCTCCGACGATGGCCGCGAACCTCAACACCGCGAAGGACGTGCTGGGCGTCGCGGTGCGCGTGTTGGAGGCCCGCGTGGCCCAGGCCGAGGGCCAGCCCCAGGCCCTGACGCTGTGGCGGGAAGCCGTCGACGCCGCGGACCGGCTCTCCTACGCCGAGCCCGCGGACTGGTTCTACCCGGTGCGCCATTACCAGGGCGCCGCGCTGCTGGAGGCCGGACGCAGCCAGGAAGCGGAGGCCGTCTACCGCGAGGACCTGCGGCGCAACCCGAAGAATGGCTGGGGCCTGTTCGGCTTGACGCAGTCGCTGGAGGCGCAGGGCCGTCAGGAGGAAGCCGCGCGCACCCGCGCCGCTTTCGAGACAGCCTGGGCGCGCTCGGACTTTCCGCTCACGACGACCGCGCCCTGAGGGCCAGGGATACACCCTGACACCCCGCCGCACCTGGGACGCGGCCCGGGTTGCGCGGGGCTCCGCATGGGGATAGGGAAGCAGGCCTCGTATGTCTGCGACCGCGGAGCTGCTCGATGCCGTCCGGGAGGAAGCGCGCCCGGACACCTGGTCTGCCGGCACGGGCCTCGCTCGCGCGGGCGCCGTCTCGGTGCTGTCCGTGGATGAGGAAGAGGCCGTGCTGCGGGTGCGCGTCCCCGGCCGGCCCGCCCCCGTGAAGACGGTGCTCTACCTGGATGAAGCCATCTGGGAGTGCGACTGCCGCGGCCGGGTGGACCCCTGCGAGCACGTCGTCGCGGCGGCGTTGATTCTCCACCAGCATTCCACGGCACGGCGTGCCCCCGCGCAGCGCCCGGGCGCGAACACCGTCACCAGGCCCGGCGCCCCCGCGACTGGCGCGCCGAAGCCGGAGCGCATGGTGTACCGGTTCAAGCGCGTGGACGGCGGGCTCCAGTTGGAGCGGCTGGTGGTGCGTCCGGACAACACCGCGCGGCTCCTGGCGCGCAGCCTGGCCTCGTTGCTCACCAATCCCGTGGAGGCCGCTCGCATCCAGACGCAGCCGTGCGATTTGCTCGCGGACAAGCTGCTGCTGAAGCCCACCCGGGGCGCCCTGCCGCCCGAGCGGCTCAACGCGCTGCTGCGCGTCCTGGAGCCCGCGCGCACCGTGCTCTTCGACGGTGCGTTGGTATCGGTGACGAGCGAGCCCCTCATGCCCCGCGTCACCGTGGAGGACCGCGGTGAGAACACGGTGCTCAAGGTGGAGAAGGACCCGCGCGTCACCGAGGTGGTGAGCCCCGGCCTCGCGCTGTGCAGCGGGACGCTCTGTCCCCTGGGGGAACAGGCCCTCACGGGGCCCTGGCTGGAGAAGCTGCCGCAGGAGCGCGCCTTCGCCCCTCACCAGATGGGAGATTTGACGGGGAAGGTGCTGCCAGACCTCGCGCGGCGAATGCCGGTGGACGTGCGCAGTCAGCGGCTGCCGCCCATCGACCGCACGCTGAAGCCTCGCATCTCCCTGGAGCTGAACCAGCTCGACGCGGGCCTCTCGGTGCTGCCGACGCTGGTGTATGGCTCGCCGCCTACCGTGCGCATCGACAGTGGACGCATGGTGTACCTGAAGGGCGCCGCGCCCGTGCGCAACGAAGCCGCCGAGCAGCTGCTCATCCACCAGCTCCGCGACGAGCTGAACATGGCGCCCGGGCGGCGCGTCACGGTGCAGGGCAAGGAGGCCATCCAGCTCGCCGACAAGCTGCGACGCTGGCGCGGGGGCCTCACGGGGGATGGCGCGGCGGTGGTGACGAACCCGAACGTGCAGCTGCGCCCGGTGCTGAAGGTGGACACGGGCGCTGGCGCCGAGGGCGTGCCACACGTGGGCTTCTCGTTCGACTTCCAGGTGGAGGGGGAGGACCGGGAGTCACCTCGCACGGTGGATGCGGCGGCGGTCATGCGCGCCTGGGAAGAAGGAATCGGGCTGGTGCCGCTGGAGGGCGGCGGCTGGGCGCCCCTGCCCGCGGAGTGGCTGAAGTCCCATGGCCAGCGCGTGGCGGACCTGCTGTCCGCGCGAGGCCGGGATGGCCGGCTCGCCAACCACGCCATTCCGCAGCTCACGGGCCTGTGTGAAGCGCTGGAGCACCCCTCCCCACCGGGCCTGGAGCGGCTGGCGCCCCTGGTGAAGGGCTTCGAGAAGCTCCCCGAGCCGCGACTGCCGGAAGACCTCACGGCGACGCTGCGCGCGTATCAGCTCCAGGGCGTGAGCTGGCTCACCTTCCTGCGGCAGGCGGGGCTGGGTGGCGTGCTCGCGGACGACATGGGTCTGGGCAAGACGCTGCAGACCATCTGCACGCTGGGCCCGGGCACCCTGGTGGTGGCGCCCACGAGCGTGCTGCCCAACTGGGAGGCGGAGGTGAAGCGCTTCCGTCCCTCGCTGAAGGTCTCCGTGTACCACGGCCCTGGACGCGCGCTGGATGAGGCGGCCGACGTGACGCTGACGACGTATGCCCTGATGCGCCTGGACGCGGAGGTCCTGGGCGCGAAGCAGTGGAGCACCGTCGTGCTGGATGAGGCCCAGGCCATCAAGAATCCAGACAGCCAGGTGGCGCGGGCCGCGTATGGCTTGCAGGCGGACTTCAAGCTGGCGCTGAGTGGCACGCCCATCGAGAACCGGCTGGAGGAGCTCTGGAGCCTGATGCACTTCACCAACCAGGGTTTGCTCGGCGGACGGAAGGACTTCGAGGAGCGCTGGGCGCGGCCCGTGGCGGACAACCACAAGGGCGCGGCGGAGCGGCTACGGGCGCGCATCCGGCCCTTCATCCTGCGCAGGCTCAAGCGGGACGTGGCGCCGGAGCTGCCGCCCCGGACGGACGCCGTGCGCCACGTGACGCTCACGGAGCGGGAGCGCGCCGTCTATGACGCCGTCTACGCGGCGACGCGCGAGGAGGTGGTGTCACAGCTCGAAGCGGGCGGCAGCGTGTTGAAGGCCTTGGAGGCCCTGCTGCGGCTGCGGCAGGCGGCATGCCACCCGGCGCTCGTTCCGGGCCAGCAGGCCAAGACTTCGTCCAAGGTGCAGGCCCTGGTGGAGGCGCTGAGCACGGCGGTGGAGGACGGGCACAAGGCGCTCGTCTTCTCGCAGTGGACGTCGATGCTGGACCTCATCGAGCCCGCGCTCCAGGAAGCGGGCATCGGCTTCATCCGGCTGGATGGCAGCACCGCCAACCGCGGCGCGGTGGCGGCATCCTTCCAGGACCCGAAGGGCCCACCGGTGATGTTGATTTCCCTCAAGGCGGGCGCCACGGGGCTCAACCTCACGGCGGCGGACCACGTCTTCCTCGTGGACCCGTGGTGGAACCCGTCCGTGGAAGCCCAGGCCGCGGACCGCGCGCACCGCATCGGGCAGCAGCGGCCCGTCATGGTGTACCGGCTGGTGTCTCAAGGAACGGTCGAGGAGAAGATCCTCACGCTTCAGGCGAAGAAGCGGGAGCTGTTCGAGGCCGCGCTCGGCGGCGGCTCCGGGGCCACCGCTATGACGCGTGCGGACCTGATGCAACTTCTTGCGTAGCCGTCTCCGCGCCGCTCAGTGCACGCCGCAGCTCCCGTGGAAATCAACTGCCCACGGGACGCATCGTGAAGGAAACGGACTCCGTGCCGAGCATGTACTCATCCCCGTCCGAGACCTGCTGCCGGGTGATGCGCTCGTTGTTGAACCAGGTTCCGTTCGAGGAGTTCAGGTCTTCGATGAAGACCTCGTCCCCCACCCGCGTCACGACAGCGTGCTCACGCGAGACACGCTCCGATTTCACGACAAGGCTGCAACGAGGGCCTCGGCCAATCGTGAAGCGCTCCGTGGAGACTGCCACCGGCGTGCCTTGCGCCCACCGGACGAAGACCTCCAGCGGCGCGGGAGCCTTCACGATGTTGGTGGTCTCCGCCGAATGGTCCTCCAGAATCGTCGCGGCTTCGCCAAGCGGCCGGAGCTTCGGTACAGGACGCGCCACCAGTGGACGTGCCGCAATCGGCGTCGCGACGGGGGCCTCTGCCTGAGCAGCCTCCGCGGGCTCCTCCACGATGCCCAGTGCCGCAAGCTCCTCGGCAATGTCGTCACTGGACACGTCCCCCTTCACGCCGCTGCTCGCCGGTGCCTCGGCCTCATCGTCCGAAGCAGCTTCTTCGAAATCCGAATCGTCCGAGTCTTCGGAGGACTCCTCGTCCGCGGAATCTTCATCGGACGCATCCTCTTCCGAGTCCTCATCCGACGACTCGTCGGAATCCTTATCGTCGGCGTCATCAGACTCCTCGTCATCGGAGTCGTCGGATTCATCATCGTCGGCGTCGTCGGACTCATCATCATCGGAGTCGTCCGATTGCGCGGCCAGCCCCTCCGACGGCTGCACGGAGTCCTCGACCTCCGCGAGAATCTCCTGCATCCGCGCGAGCACCAGCTCGGTGGAGTTCACCTGCGCCACGGACAGGGGCACCGGGGTGACGCCAGGAGGTTCCGTCGCGGGCTCCTCCGTCGCGTCGTCCGCCGAGAAGGCGCCTACGGACAGCGCAACCGCGGCCGGGGCAGCCGGAGCCGCCGTATCGGCAACCACTGCCGAGGCAGACACCGACTCCTGCGCACCAACCTCAAGATTTACGGGCGGCACAGCCGCTGCCACCGGCTCGGCGACCGGAGGCGAGATCCCGCGCGGAGCCTCCACCACGGGACGCGCCGCCAAGGGTGCAGCGGCCTGGAGCCCGGGCGCCGCCACCGGCCCAGCCCTGTCTCTTATACACATCTC
>NZ_JAAIYB010000117.1 GCF_010894475.1 Myxococcus vastator | reverse complement strand
GCCCTCAAGGGCGCCACCGCGGGGGTGGGCGAGGAGTTCTGCTACATCACCTTCTACAACTACCCGGTGGTGAATACGGGCACGGGACCGCAGTGCGGCACGGTGGAAGCGCCCTGCACGGTGGCCTGCCTCAATCCCCAGACGTGCCAGGTGAACGGCGCCTGGGTCACCGACGCCGCGCAGTGCGGAACGATGACGGGGCCCTGCGGCCCTGGCAGTGGGACGCCGCTCTACGGCACCTGCCGCGACGTCAGCCATGGCGCGGCGCCGGACGCGGACTGCGGCGCGGGCTTCGTGGAGGGCCAGGCGCCCGCCACCGCCACCCAGGCGCAGGTGCAGGCGCAGGCAGCGGCGGAGTGGGCGGCCTCGGGGAGCCTTGGCGCGCCCGTGTATGACGCACCCGTCCTGTGCTCGGAGTGCCGCAGCATCTTCTCGCTGACCGCGCAGGAGGTGAACCGGCGCGTCTACGCGGCGATGGCCATGTCCAACGAGCATCCGCGGCTGCATCTGCTGGCGGGCGCGGCGTACTTCCTGGCCCGTGACAACCCGGCGCTCTCCCAGGCGGAGCTGACGGCGGGGCTCAACGCCATCTCCACCGCGCTGGACGTCTACCCCTTCGACCCGGAGAAGGACGGCTCCGGTCCCCGGGTGCGGACGATGATTCGCATGCTCGCGCGGGCGGAGCCGCAGCTGTCCACCGCGACGGCGCCCGGCCGGGCGCTGCGGGCCTATGCGCGCGCGCTGCTGGCCAGCATGCACGACGGCCTGGACCTGGAGCGGGGGCTCGCCAACGCCCAATCCTTCGTGGACCGCTATGGCGAAGCGGAGTCCTTCACCGAGGACACCTGGGCCCGGCTGCATGACCTCGCCCAGGGCAACGCCGCGCTGGCGGCGGCGGTGAATGGCGGTGGCATTGGCGCTGGCGTGGGCTTCCAGACCCACCACACCGCCTCGGTGATGCTCACCGCCCGGCCCCTGGGGCCCCTGGGGGCCTTCGTCCTGCCGCGCCTGGGCGTGGATGGCGCGCTGTCCGTCACGCCGGAGGAGGGTCGGGCCTTCGTGACGACCGCGGCCACCGCGGGGCTGTCCGCCGTGGAGCAGTACTCGGACATGCTCCATGACTTGAACACCGCCGAGCAGGCGTACCGCGCCTCCATCGCGCTGGAGGAGCCCGCCCAGCAGGGGCAGTCCCTGGACGACGGCGGCGAGCCCGCGGCGGCGTTGGTGAGCGCCCTGGCCACGCCGGAAGAGACGGCGCTCGCGGAGGCCATCGCGGCGGCGAAGACGCGCGGGACGGAGTTGAAGGAGACGCTCGGCGGCGTGAAGGAGGGCGTGTCGGTCGGCCTGGGGTTGGTGGCGGAAATCCTCAAGATTGATGGCCAGGCGCAGCTCGCCGCGGACATCGTGAGGTTCAGCAAGGCGCTGGGCACCACCCTGGACGCGGTGGCGAAGTACGCGGAGAGCTCCATCAAGGTCGCGGAGAAGGTCGCCGGCTTCCTCGACGCGGGCTTGAAGGGCTTCCAAGTCATCAGCGCCGCCGTGTTCACCGGTCAGATTGTCGGCGCCGTCATCCAGCTCTTCTCCATCCTGCGCAAGCCGGCCGAGCCGCCCATCGAGCAGGTCATCCTCAAGGAGCTGCGCAACCTCCACCAGCTCGTCGTGGAGCTGCAGGGACGGATGCTCAGCCGCTTCGACCGGGTGGACCGGAAGCTCAATGACATCCACCGCGACATGCATTCCCGGTTCGCGTTGGTGGACTGGGAGCTGGGCCGCGCGAACCAGAACGTGGAGGAGGTCCAGGAGGCCCTGTACGCCCTGCACGCGGGACTCAACCGCGTGGACCAGAACATGTACGAATACTTCGCGGACACGAAGAACGACCCCTTCGAGCTGGCGGCCTGGAACTACCTGGGCTGGGATTCGCGGCACCCCACCCCCATGCGCTACACGGAGGAGTTCGTCCCCGCGGAGACCCAGTTCTCCATCTGGGGCGCGGTGGACGCGCATGTGTCCACGGTGCTCGCGGGCATCGACGGGCGCGGCGCCAACCCGGACATCAGCCCCGCGGACGAGCTGTCCACCCACAAGCTCTCCTACAACATCAACTACCTGCGCGAGTTCCCCGTGCAGCTGGGGCTGTCCATGCTGCACAGCGAGCGCATCTCCAGCCCGAAGGACTGGATGGCGGGCGCGGAGGCCTACGCGCAGCTCTTCGAGGAGCAGCCCGTGCTCGGCGGGCAGATGCTCTCCACCCGTCACAACGAGCTCATCACCCAGGGCACGAAGCTCGAGACGGCGCTGAAGAACATCGGCAAGCCGCTCTTCGCCGGGGTTCACGCCCGCTACCTGGCCGACTGGGCGTGGATGAAGGTGCTCATCGAGCAGGCGGAGTCCACGTGGCGCAATGACCCCGCCCGGGGCATGCACGGCGTCGATATGTGGGGCGCTCCGGAGCAGGAGCCGGCGACGCACTTCCTGAAGCAGGGGGAGAAGCCCATCGTCCCCTGCGGCGGCGGCCAGTGGGGCGACTACAACGGCGACGGCGCGGCGGACTACCTGGGCGTGGACCCGGCCCGCTGGAACCACGACGTGCTGCGCCCCCTGCTCATCGCGGACAACATGAACGTGGACGGGGCCTCCATCGACCTGTGCGGCGAGGGGAGCTGGCAGCTCTACTCGGAGGTCTTCACGGGCCTCGGCGGCCTGTACGAGCGCAAGTACCGGCTGGAGTCCACGGTGTACGTCCGCTACACCTCCTGGGACACCGCGACGAACGCGTGGAAGTCCGAGCGGGTGTTCACGCACCGCTTCACCGGAGGCCAGGAGTTCGTCGTCATGGTGCGCGGGGCTGACCGGCCCACCTACAACCCGAACAACACGCAGAACCCCCAGGAGTGGATGGTGAAGCGGTGGGGCCACGTCTCCCAGAACATCGCGTCCGCCGACTACGTCACAGCCAACGCCTTCCGCGCCGCCGTCCGCGCCCGGATGGTGGATGTGCTGAAGTCCCAGCAGCGCCAGTTCTACGGCTCCATCGCGACGCGGATGAACCAGGCCGGCGACGTGCTGCAGGTCCAGGGGAAGCGGATGACGGGCACGCGGCTGGTGTGGCAGGCCTACGCGGCGCTCGCGTTGCCGCTATCGCTTGAGCATGACGAGCACCTGCGCGGACTGCTGTACGGCGAGGACGCCGTGCTGTCGGGGCACGACACCCTGCAGGACGTCGAGGTCACGCCGGTGATGAACGACGTGATGGACATGTACGCGCTGTTCAGCACCGCCGCCGAACTCCCGGCCCACCACATCCTGGCGGACCTGCACCCGGCGGTGACGTCGCGTGCCGACCGGTTGAAGGCCGCCATTGACGCGTCCCTGGATGCCCAGGCCCAGGCGGGAGGCCCCGAGGCGAGCGCCTGGGTGGAGCCGACGCTGCTGCGGCTGCGGCTCAGCGTCCCGCAGTGACGCTCACGCGGTGACATGACGTGAGGTGGCGCGGGCCGCGGGGGGACCTTCCTCCGCGGCCCGTGCCGTTGCTACCGCTTCGCCACCGGCGGGCACGCGACCTCGAGGAAGGTCGTCGTCTTCCCGCTCAGCATGACCCACAGGCAGCGCAGCACGCAGCCCGTCCCGAACTCCCGGTAGATGAGCCCCAGGTTGGCGACCACCTCTCGTCCGGTGATGACCCCGCGCATTGGCACTTCCCCCTTCTTCAGCGTTCCGCCCGACCCCGACCCCGCCTGTCGCTGCCCGCCTGGACCCTTCTGCAAAGCAGCGGCCGTGCCTCGCTCGGACCTTCTGTCGGACTTCGGACGTGCCAAGCAGGCCAAGCCTCGTGATGGACGCCTGCCCTCCCTTGTCCTCGAGGGGGACGGCCGCCGGGTTGCTGGAGATTTTTCAGGGAGCCGTTCCTCGGCACCTCGACTCACCGCGGGGTGTTCCCTGGGTGGAGGTGGGCCTGTTCCGGAGGCTTGCCCGGTCGCGGACTTTGCGACACGCCGAGCCCGGTGGCGCCTGGCGCGCGGCGCCTGAATCTTCGAGGTGTGAACGTGCGTCGGGTGGAAGGGAAGGAGGGATGGAGATGAGGTCATCACAGCTTTCGAGGATGGCGGCGCCGCTGCTCCCTTCAGGACTCGTCCGGGGGCAGCGAGGCGTGTCGCGCCTGGTGGTGGGAACGGATTTCTCGCTGCGCTCCGAGTTCGCGCTGGCGCGCGCGCTGCGCCTCCCGCTGGCGCAGGGGAGCGTCTTCTGCGTGCTGCACGTGGCCCCCGTCCTGGACGGGCAGCAGGGGCCCGGTGGGACGCTGTCGGGGGAGCGCTGCCTGCGCAAGGCGGTGAGCTCCGTGTGCAGGCGGCTGCGCAACCGCGTGGACATCGACGTGCGCGAGGAGCTGGGGCGGGGGGACCCGGTGGAGGTGGCGTCGGCGGTGGCGCGGACGTCGGGCGCGGAGCTGGTGGTGCTGGGGCGTCCGCACGTGACGTACCCGGTGCGTGCGCTGGCCGAGGATTCGACGGTGCGGCACATGGTGCGCCGGCTGGGCGTCTCCGTGCTGGTGGTGGTGCCGCACCCGGGCCGGCCCTACGGCAGGCCGCTGGTGGCGGTGGACTTCTCGCGCGAGTCGCGCAGGGCGCTGGAGCTGACCTTGCGCCTGTGCCCGGCGCCCGCGCTGGTGGACGTGCTGCACGTGGTGGACACGGAAGCGCAGGAGGCGGAGCTGCGCCGCGCCCACGCGCCGGCCGAGCGGTGGCTGCTGCTGCGGCAGGAGCGGGAGCATCAGGCGCGGGTGGCGCTTGGCCGCTTCCTCGCGCCCTACCGGGAGGCGGGCCGCGAGCTGGAGGTGCGGGTGCGCTGCGGTGAGCCGGCCGAGGAGGGCATCCTGGCGGAGGCGCTGGAGCGGGGCTCGGACCTGCTGGCGCTGGCCATGTCCGCCGAGGAGGCGCACACGCCGCTGACGGAGCAGGTGCTGGCGCGCGCGAGCTGCGACGTGCTGGTGTCGCGCCACCTTCCGCCCGCATCCTGAAGCAGGCGGGCGCGCTCCGCGTTATGAACGCGGACCGTGTCTCCTCGTCCTACAACAGCCCCTGCCGCCCCGGTGTCGCTCAAGGCCCGCTTCCAGAACGCGGGCAGTCTCTTCAAGCAGTTGCCGGGGACCTTCCGGCTCTTCTGGCAGGCCAGCCCGCGCGGCGCGTTGGTGCTGGGCGCGTTGACGCTGGTGGCGGCGCTGCTGCCGGCGGCCATCGCCTGGGTGGGCAAGCTCATCGTGGACTCGGTGGTGGCGGCGGCGCAGGGCTCGGTGGAGGCCCGCTCGCGGGTGTACGGGCTGGTGGGGTTGGAGTTCGGGTTGATGCTGGGCTCGGCGGTGGTGGAGCGCGGGCTGACGCTGACGCGCGAGCTGCTCCGCGCCAACCTGGGGAACCTGCTCAACGAGCGCATCCTCCAGAAGGCGCTGGCGCTGGAGCTGCAGCACTTCGAGGACTCGGCGACCTACGACAAGATGCAGAACGCGCGGCGCGAGGCGAACAGCCGGCCGCTGTCGCTGGTGACGCAGGCGTTCTCCATCGTCCGAAACGCCATCACCCTGGGCACCTTCGCCGCGTTGTTGGTGGCGCTGTCGCCGTGGAGCGTGGTGGTGCTGGTGGCCGCGTCGGTGCCGGCCTTCATCGCCGAGGCGCGGCTGGCCATGGCGGGCTTCCGGCTCTATTCGTGGCGCGCGCCCGAGGGCCGCAAGCTGAACTACCTGGAGTGGATTCTCACGCGGGACAGCCACGTGAAGGAGGTGAAGCTCTTCGGGTTGGGGCCGCTGGTGCTGGGGCGTTACCGCACGCTCTTCCAGAAGTTCTTCGCGGAGGACCGGGCGCTGGCCTTCCGGCGGATGGCCTGGGGCCTGGGGCTGGGCGTCTTCTCACTGGGGGCCTTCTACGGCTGCTACCTGCTGGTGGCGGGCCGCGCGGCGAGCGGGGCCATCAGCGTGGGCGACATGGTGCTGTACCTGAGTGTGTTCCGTCAGGGGCAGGCGGCGTTCCAGGGCATCCTGACCAGCGTGGGCTCCATGTACGAGGACGCGCTCTTCATGAGCAACCTGTTCGCGTACCTGGACATCCCCACGGGCGGCGAGGCGACGCGGGTGCTGCCGCCCCTGTCGCCGCCGCGAGGACAGGACAGCGCCATCGAGCTGCGTGACGTGTCCTTCCGCTATCCGGGGAAGGAGGCGTGGGCGCTGAGGAACGTGTCGCTGACGCTGAAGCCGGGACAGAAGCTGGCGCTGGTGGGAGAGAACGGGGCGGGGAAGAGCACGTTGGTGAAGCTGCTGTTGCGCCTGTACGAGCCGGTGGACGGCGACATCTTCTACGGCGGCGTCAACCTGAAGGACATGGACGTGGAGGACCTGCGCAGCCGCTTCGGGGCGGTGTTCCAGGACTTCGTGCGTTACCAGTTCAACGTGGCGGAGAACATCGGCCTGGGGCATGTGCCGGCGCTGGAGGACCGGAGCCGCATCGAGAAGGCGGCCGAGGAGGGCGGGGCCAGCGGCGTGATTACGGCGTTGCCGCAGCAGTTCGACACGATGCTGGGCGGCTGGTTCGAGAAGGGACAGGAGCTGTCGGCGGGGCAGTGGCAGAAGCTGGCGGTGGCGCGGGCCTTCATGCGCGACGACGCGGAGGTGCTGATTCTGGACGAGCCCACGGCCAGCATCGACGCGGAGGCGGAGCACGCACTGTTCGAGCGCTTCCAGGCGCTGGCGGCGGACCGCATCGCGATTGTGATTTCGCACCGCTTCTCCACGGTGCGCATGGCGGACCAGATTGCCGTGCTCCACAACGGGCAGGTGGACGAGCTGGGCAGCCACGACGAGCTGATGGCGAAGGACGGCCGCTACGCGCACCTGTTCCGGCTGCAGGCGCGCGGCTATCGGGACTGAGCAGGCAGCGGTCATGCCACGGCTTGGCGCGTGAGAATTCTCGGATTGTGAAGGTCCCTGCGGCCCGTGAATTTCGCGCGCGCAGGTCACTGTCCCATGGCAGGTTCACTCGCCATGTCGCGTGCTCAGGCTCCGAAGAAGGTCCATGTCGCTGGGCTGATGAAGAAGGCGGACCGTCTGCTGGACGAGATGCCGCCGCAGCTGGACCAGGCGATTCCATTGCTGCGCGAAGTCGTGGCGGCGGAGCCCGAGCATCTGCTGGGTCTCCACTCCCTGAGCTGGTGCTTGGACTCGACGCGCCGCATGGAGCCGCACCGGTGGGAGCAGGAGCTGAAGGCGGAGCATTGGCGGCTTCGTGACCGCATCCTTGAGCTGACCCGAGGGACGAAGCCCGGCGGCGCGCTGACGCTCGCTCATCGTGCGCGCTCGCTGGCCCTGAGTCAGTGGGCGGAGGACCTGGTGCGGCGCAAGCCGACCGTGGCGCAGCTCGACGAGGCGGAGGCCGCGCTGGATGAGGCCGACAGCCTGCGGCCACTCCCTGACCATCAACGCGGGCGTCGTGGACTCGAAGCCTGGCGTGCGCTGACACAGGGCAAGAAGGAGCAGGGCTACCGTGAACTGCTCTCCAAGCTGGAGGAGTCTCCCCGCGTGTGCGCCCAGGGCGTGACGGATGACGACGATCCGCTCAACTTCCAGGGCCTGGAGGGCGCCTTCTCCGATGACGGCTTCCACGCATGGCTGCGGAAGCAGAAGCGCACGGCACGCCCCAAGGGGAAGCAGGCCAAGGACCTGGATGCCGGGCTCCTGCTCGCGGCGGGGCTGGACGCGAAGCCGTTCTTCGGTCGTGGCTTCGAAGGCAACAGCCGCACGGGCCGGGTGCTGGCCCTGGTCGCGCTGGGGGCGGACCTGGAGGTGAAGGACTCCAGCAAGCACAGTGTGCTCCACCTGGCCGCGATGGTGGATGACGCGGCGCTGGTGAAGGAGTTGCTGCGCCTGGGCGTCACCGCCGACGTCGTCGATTCGAAGAAGTCCACGCCGCTGCATGTCGCGGCCGAGCACGGCAGCGTGTCCTGCATCGCCCCGCTGGCGAAGGGCGGCGTGCCCGTGGATGCGCTCGATGCGTCAGGGCGGACGGCGCTCTTCGAAGCGCGTCAGGCCGACGTGGCTCAAGCGCTCATTGACGCGGGCGCGAACCCCAACGCGGGCAAGGGCTGGACGCCGCTGCATCAGCACGCGCGCTTCAAGGAGCGAGGCCCCGTCATCGGGGTCCTGCTCAAGGCGGGGGCGGAGGTCTCGCTGAAGAATGGCAGCGGCCAGACGCCCGTGCAGGAGGCGCTGGAGCACCAGAACGCGTCCCTCGCCCAGTTCATGGGAGCCAAGGCCTCCTCGGGCAAGGCTGGCGCGTTGGAGGTGCAGCCGTTGCTGGAGGCGCTGAAGCGTCAGCGCAAGGCGCTGCTCAAGGCCTGGTACTTCGAGGACAAGGACGTGGACGGCGTCGAACAGGTACTGAAGGGGCTCGCGCTGCAAGGTGCCACGTCCTGGGACCAGCTCGCGGCCGCGCTCCAGGGTGGGCTCCCGTGGACGGCGATGGCGGTGGTGCGGCTCGCGCGGGACGTGCTGCCCGCCGAGGAGAAGACGCCCCGTCTGTCCAAGCTGCCGCGCTTCGTGCGCGGGGACCTCGTGGTGAAGGGCGACGTCCACGTCGACGGGCCGCTGCTCGTGACGGGAGACCTCACGGTGGAAGGCGTGGTGCGCAACGCGGGGATGGAGGGGATGCTCGTGGTGGGCGGCACGCTGCGCGCCACGGGCCTGGACACGGACGGCGAGGTCGTCGTGGGCAAGGACCTGGAGGCGCGGGTGGTGTGGGGCCACGGCAATGACGCCTCGCTCCGGGTCGGCGGCGCGCTGAAGGCGGACGTGGTCATCGCGGACGACCACGACATCCAGGCCAAGGTGAAGGCGAAGCACCACTACGAGAACGGCGAGTTCGACGCGTCGGACGCGGCGCTCAAGAAGGTCTTCGTCGCCAAGGCCTTCGCCAGGTCGGAGCTGGACCGGGCCAGGCTGTTCAATGTGCTGCGCAAGGACGGGGCCGTGCAGGTGTAGACACGTGCCGCGGGTGGCGAGTGCGCCGCCATTGCATACACCCTCCTGGGGTGCTGTAAGCTGCGTGGCACCCGCGATGACTTCGAGCGCCTCGCCGGCTGGGATGCCGGCGCGACCGAACGTCGCGACGAGGGACTCCAGGCGGGTCCATGCCGCGCGGGAGAGAGGCAGCTTGTGTTGCCTGCGGCGGCTTATCCACCACGGCAGCCACAGCAGGCGGCTGCGGCTCGGCCACGGTCAGCACCGCGGGCGCGAAGCCCTCGGCGAAGTGGGTGGGGCCGACAGTCCCTGGCCCGGTGGGCGGGACGGTGCAGACGACCATCTACTACGGCCCCTGGCTGTGCAACGCCGCGCTCTTGGCACGCTGTGCTCGTCGGTGCGTGGCCGAGGGCCACGTTCCGCTGCTGGGCTGCATCTGGCTCGCGGACATCAAGGGCGACTGGCAGGGCCGCTTCATGGCGCTTCCGGCGGCGGCGGGTGGACGCCTCGCCGTCACCCACTGCTGCTGCGACTACCCGACTGTCACCGACCTCCAGAGGCGCCGAAGCACGTGGAACAACGCGCGCCCAGGATTCCGCGAAACGTGGGGTCGCGAATTCGGTGCATGGCCGCAGTCGGGCGGGCGCAACTGGCCGGGGCACCACATCTTCGACTTGCTCCACGGAGGCCACCCCACAGCGCCTGCGAACGTGCTGCCGGTTCCTCAACTCGTGCACGACGTCTTCAACGGGGCCTACCCGGCTTGCTACAGCCGCGGCGGCCGGTGGAGCGCGGCGGGGCCCGACAGGCCCTACGTGGACTAGCCATGGCCATTGAGTCCCTTCTGGCTGAAATCTCGCGTGCGCATTTCCCGCACCCTCCGGCGACGCCAGAGAGGATTGCTGCCTTCGAGGCGCGGATGAGGTGGCCCCTGGACGAGGACTTGCGCGCCTTCTTCCTGCACTGCGACGGCGCGGAGCTGTTCGAGAGGCTCCCCGATGCGAACTACAGCATCCTCTCCCTGGAGGAGATTGAGGCTGCAACTTCCCGGGTGCGCCTTCGCGACAAGGGGGCGCGTGAGGCCGCCTCCTGGTACCCGCTGGTGGACTGCCAGGACTCGGACTTCGTGCTGGTGGACGTGGCCCATTCGGGCGGCCCGTACCCCCTCCTCGACGCCTACCACGAGACGTACCCGCGCGAGGTGCGGCGAATTGTCGGCTCGTTCCGTGAATTCCTCGAGCGCGCCCTCACGAGCGGCAACCGGTTCTTTTGGCTGGAGGAGTAGGCGCGCCGCGATGTGGCTGCGTCCGCCACGTCTGCACTGCACTGGTATGCGCCTTGGCGCCTCAATGGGTGTGAGTCGTTGACAACGGGATCGGTCCGTTCGTACGCGTGGCTGATTCGCCTATCCCGGGTGAAGGGGGCCAATATGCCTGAGACGAAGGAGTACCTCTTTAGTAGCTACTGCTGCGCCTACGCTGCGGAGGGCGACCGGGTCGCTGGTACGCATCCAAGGTGGGCAACGCTTGATGACGTGGTGGCGGCCGTTGCCCTCGGTCGCCAAGACGCCCGCGCCGGACGCCTGTTGAGGACCAAGCCGGAGGTCGCTGCTGAAGTCGAACGACTCCTTGCTGACGAGCCTGCTGCTCCGCGCACGTAGTCTTTGGCGCGGCACCGCCATGTAGGTGTCGAGATGGCGGTGCCCCGCCGACAAGGATGGGCGATGCATAGCCTTGGGAGTTGACTCGTTTCAATTACTCGCTCCACCGTCGGCCGTGACCCTATGGAGGGGTCCATTGTCGACAGTGGAGAGATGTATGGGCACGCTGTACTGTGATGGAGAAGTGGTCGGCGAAGTCGCCGTAGAGTGGAACACGGGAGCATTCCGCCGGACCTTGGGGGAGGTGTATTGGGGAAAGTAGAGTCGGCCCGTGTGACTCTGCTGCTCGGCCGCTCCTCTACAGTCGAATTCCAGGACAACACCACGAAGCTTGAGTTCGAGGACGAGGCAGGGGGCAGGTGGCGCTTAAAATGCTCTGAGGAGAGACGTCCTGGTGGCGGTCACCTCCTCTATGGCGCTGCGTTCCGCGCCGAGCACGCATATCGAACACCCATGGCTGGTGCGGAAGCTGTCCCCGCTCATGGGCAAACTGGAGGGGATGGAACGCTTCCTCTTCACGCCAAGCTGGGGCGCCCAGCTTGAGAGCCAGCCGCGGGTGAGCATGGCCCAGTTCGGTGACGGCTACTCCCAGCGCTCGGAGGATGGCTCCCGTGGACTCCTCCAGCGCTGGTCCCTCCAGTTCACCGCGCGCCGGAAGTCCGAGGCGGACGCGCTCGACGCCTTCCTTCGCGCGCACCGCGGGGTGGCCGCCTTCGAGTTCGTGGTGCCGGACAGCGCCTGGTCCGTCACCGGGCAGCCGCTTGGCACCGGAGACGGGACCCGGACGCAGTTCCTCCTGCTGCGCCCCCTTGCCCCGGACGCGACGGTAGGCGAGCTCGTGCCCGCCGTGGGCTGGGAGGCTGCGCCGCTGGTGTCCCGCGATGGGGTGTTGCTGGCGGCGGGGGCCGACTACACGCTGGCGCCCTCGGGGCTCGTCACGTTCACCGCAGCGCCACCGGTTGGCGCCCAGCTCACCTTCACCGCGGCCGGCGCTCAGGTGCTGCGCGTCGTGTGCGAGCGGTGGACGAGCACGGTGAAGGGCTTCAACGCCTACAACGTCTCCGCCAAGTTCCAGGAGGAAGCAGGGTGAGGGAGTAGCAGCATCACCCCTGGGGGGTATGGCGCACCCAGGCGGCTTCAGGTTGCCTCTCTTGTCCGGTGGGCCGCGCCCGTGCGACTCACCGGCAGCGACCTGGAGAGTCAGGTCAGCATTGGGGGCACGCAATGGCAGTGCAGTACGACCCGAACATCATCCGCGGCTACGCCGAAGCGCTGTACCGGCGAGCGAGCCGCATCGTCTTCATGGCGGGCTTCATCGGCTTCGTCGTCGGTGCCGTCGGTGGAGCCGTCGTGACGTCCGCGATGAAGTACAACTCGACGGTGACGCTGGGCTTCGTGCTCGTCGGCACGCTCATCGGCGTCAACATCGGACGGGGGAGGGCGTTCGTCCTCCAGCTTCAGGCGCAGTCGGCGCTGTGCCAGGTGGCCATCGAGGCGAACACGCGGCGAGCGGCTGATGCAGCCGCAGCAACTCCTCGAACGGCCGAAGTCGCTCCCCTCGCGCAGGTGGGCTGAGACTCGGACGGCGTCCACCGAACGTGTGAAGACGGGGCATGTTCCACTGCGCCTCCGTCCTCGTCGCGCGGCTCATCGCCAACGTCCTGCTGCCCCTGGGCGCTTCGCCCGTGCCGCCCGGGGGCGTCCTGTGAGCATCGCCGAGGACATCCAGAAGCTGGAGCCGGGCGCCCTCGTGGAGCTCTTTGTCCTGGACGCCACGTCGCTGGCCGGCGGAGGCATCCGCTACTTCCACGCGGGCACCAACGGGCTGGGAGGGCCGGTGGTGTGGCAGGGCGCGGAGTACCAGCCATGGCCCGTAGAGGCGCGGGGCTTCGAGAAGTCAGGCACGGGGCGCCTGCCGCGGCTCACGCTCACTATGGCCAACGTGGTGGGCACCATCGGTGCCCTGTAGGAAAGTGCGCGTTCGCCTGCGCCCGCGTGCCATTTAATAGGCGGCGCGCAAGGTGTGTGATTCAGGGCATGCCTGTCATCATTCGCGGGGCGCGTGTCCGATTCCTGCAATCGAAGCCAGGCGATGGGCCGAAGCCGCCGCCTCGCCCGCCATGCGAGTACTGCGGGAAGGCGTCGCACAAGTTCGCCGCCGCGTGGGGCTGGCACCATGGGAACCCCACCGAGCTACGTGAGAATATCCTGGCGGGCCGCAAGTCGAAGGAGCACCCCTGGTATACAGGGCGCTGGACCATCGCAGCCCACCACCTCATCTGCGCGGAGGCCATGGCGGATGACGAGCTGTGGGCACGCTTCTGCCGGGATTTCGGCTACGACATCAACCGGCGCGAGAATGGTGTCATGCTGCCGATGGTGCTGGCCGTGGCATGCGAGCTCCACGTCCCCGTCCACATCGGTCCCCATTCTGGCGGGTGGGCCTTCGACATGGATTTGGCCTATCCGGAAGCGGTCAAGCGGTTGCTTGCACAGGTTGCGCAGGTGGCTGCTGGTGGCGCCTTCTGTTCCAACCCCAACGGGCTGACGGCTGAGCTGGACGATGTAAGCCAGATGATTCTTAGGAAGTTGGCTGCTGGTCAATGGACGCTCACGGCCGATGGGCTGGACTACCTACCTGGGGGGAGCGGCTGTGCTGGAGTTGAGAGCATCCAGGACAAGCCGCGACGCGCGTGTCCGCGCGGCCGAAAGCATGGAGCCCGTCATGGTGACACCGGTGCCGCGTTGGCGCGGCGTGCTCTCCAGGTGGGGGAGTAGGCCATGCAAGACGACTACTGCGTCCTCGTGCGTGCTCGGTCCCAGCAGCACCCGCTGCTGACGTGGGACCAGGGGTACCTCCCCTTTCTCAAGCCCGCGCTCGTTGTGGTCCACGAGCCGGTGAAGCTCAAGTTGGGGGAGCCCATTCCGCCCAGGCCTGTCATGGTGGACCACCACAGCCTGCCAGCGCCAGTTGTCTCCACCAGGGTGAAGGAGGCGCTGGAGGCTGTCGCTCTCCACGGGGTCCAGCTCGTCCCCGCAGACGTTCAGGCAGGGGACTTTGTGCTGCGCTACTGGCTGGTTCACATGTGGAAGTCGATTCGCTGCATGGACCGGAATCGCTCCATTTTTGAGGCATCCCGGAGCGGATTGACTCTGCTGAGCCTCGACAAGCTGTTCCTTGATGAGTCCGTGCTCGGTGAGGTGCCGCTCGAAGAGCGACTGGCGTTTCGGCTCGCCGAGTCCGTGGTCCACGTCTTTCACCGGACGGTAGTTGAGCGGGTGCTCGCCCTGTCACCGCCGCCGGAAGGGCTGCGCTTCATCCCCGTGGCGGAATGGGGTGGTGATGCTGCCGGATTCAGGTAAGCGATTTCCGGCCCCTATGACGCATTCCCCTCAGGCCTTGGGCAGGTGGTCCCGCACCACGCCGAGCCAGTACTCTTTTCCATAGTACTGGCTCATCTTCCCGATGAGCTTCCCCTCGCGGAACAGCAGGAACGTGGGGATGCCGAAGAGTCCGAAGCGCTTGGCCAGGTCCTCGTACTGGTACGCGTTCACCTTGACGACGCGCATCGGTGCGCCGTCCAGCTCCGCCAGCAGCGCCGGCTCGGCCGCCGCGTAGATGTCGCAGTTCGGGCAGCCGTCACCCCAGAAGTCCACGACCACCAGCTCGCCCTTGGGTTCCAGGACCAGCTGGTCGAAGTTCTCCGCCGTCCCCTCGTAGCTCACGGGATGTGCCATGGCCTCCTGCCTAACGGGCTCGAGTGTCGTGTTCAATCCGCTTCACGGGGCTCGCGGCTCGAAGTCCTCGCCGGTGCCGCCGCCCCGGCGCTCGTACACCGTGCCAGCGGGCAGTGGGCCGTACCAGACGGCATCCTCGGGGCTGTAGAGCAGCGGACGCGCCCCTCGCGTTGCGTGGAACACCCCCACCTCGCCCCCCTCCGAAGGCAGGGTGAACGGGAGGTGCCACGGTCCTCGGGCCACGTCGCCGCTCGCCTCCAACCGGAGGCCCGCGCCGGGCTCCAGGACGCCAGCTGGAAGTCGGAAGCGCACCGGCGCGCGCAAGTCCGAGGTGACCTCGTAGTCCTCCAGGCGCAGTGGAGCGGTGCCGCGGTTGTAGAGCTCCACGAAGCCCGTGCTCCCCGAGGCGACCGCGCGGATGACCAGTGGGCCTGTTCCGTGTGCGCGCAGGGCGCTCAGGGCTTCGAGCAACCACGCGCGCCGTCCACGCACGTAGTCTCGGAGGACCTCCCGTGCGCGACGCGCGTGTGCTTCGGAGACGGACGGGTCTTCGCGCAGCTCGGGCTCCACGACCTTCCACAGCGCCTCGATGTGCGCCAGGGCCTGCTCCTCGGAGAAGGGACCCGCGAGCGCGGCCTCGAGCTTCTCCAGCACGCGAGCCCGGAGCGCGGGCCGGTCCCACACCCGCGTGGCCAGCACGCTCCAGGTGGGCCGCTGTTCAGGCCGGGTCCGCACCCGCTGGTCGAACACCTCCTGCACCGCGGCGTCATACAGCGTGAAGGCCTGCGGCGAGGCGTCGATGGGGAGCGCCGCCTCGGCGTTCGTCGTACGCCAGTAGAGCATCCGTGCGTTGTTCAAATCCCACGGCACATACGTCCACCGGTCCGTCTGGGGCTCGTGAATCCAGAAGCTGCCCGAGTCTTCGACGAGACTGTTGGAGATGAGCGCATCCGCCACCAGGTTGCCGAGGTATGCCTCCACATCCACATGCCGCTCCAGCATGGCGTCGAAGGTGGCGTCATCGCCCCGGTTCACCCATGCCAGGAGCGTGTCGAGCGCCTCTCGGTCCGGCGCGTCGTTGGGGATGCGCTTCTCGAAGTCTCCCTGGTGGGGGCCGGGCTTCAGCGTCAGCTCACAGTTGCGATGGCCACAGCGGTAGATGGCCGCGCCACGCTCGTGCCCGTGGTGCCTCAGCCAGTCCTTTCCGACGTGCTCCATGTCCAGGTAGAGGCCCTGGTGTTCGCCATTCACCCTCACGCGGGCGTAGCGCGCGCTGGGCACGGGCAGCTCCATCGCGGTGTACAGGTCCACCGCGAACTTCTCCGTCAGCTTCCCGCCGTCGAACCAGCTCGCGAGCAGATGGAAGTGGTCGCGGTCCTCCAGCGCCTGGCCGGAGTCCAGTTCGATTTTGTAGCTCTTCTGCGGCAGCTCCCGCGTGCTGGCGCCTCGGAAGCGCAGCTGCCCCGTCGCGCGCACGCCTCCCAGGGTCACCACGCAGGGCACGGTGTCGTCCGACGACGGGTCTGCCTCCAGCCTCGCGAGGTCTTCCGGCGCCACGTCCAGGGCGAAGGTGGGGACGTCCTGTTGAACCTGGGGATATGCGCCCCGAGGTGTCGAAGGGGCTCCATCCTGGAGCGGAGTCTCCAGCCGCGGCCCATCGCCTGGACCACAGGCGGCCAGGCCGACCCAACATGCCACCCACCATCCCGCTCCGCGTCCCATGCGTCGTCCTCCCTGCCTGCTACGTCCCGGGAGCCGCCAGCGCGGTGCTCCCGGCACGGTCTGGCGGAGGCTAAGCACGGTCGGAAATTCCGCTCGTGCGGCCGTGCGGCGCACCCCCTTGAGCGCTCTGGCCGGGCCCTGGGCGGCCAGGCGAGTGGGCTGTGGCCGCGATGGGACGCTTCACCCGGCGGAGATTGGATCAGCGGAACGCCTGGAGCGTCCCGAAGCGCGGGCGGCTGGAGCAGGCTCCCGGGGCACCACCTTCGTGCGTGAGTCCTGTTTTTCCGGAGGAGGGGATGGGTTGGACAGGGGGGACGGGTTTTCAAGGTATGCCTGCGCGCGGGGGTGGCCGCCCTGTCCGCCGGAGCGAATTGGATCAGCTCTGGCGCGGTGTCATCAAAAGCCAAAGCCCGCACTGCGCAGGAGCGCTCAGCCGCCGTAAGGTTGTGCGACTGGATGTCGTGGAGGGGTCATGCACGAGTGGTTGGAGGCACTTCGCAAGTCGGTAAAGGCATCGTCAGCTGGCGTCTCTCCGGAGGAGATTCGCCGGGCCGAAACGGAGTGCGGCGTTCCATTCCCCGACGAACTCACCGACCTGTATCAGGCGTTCAATGGAGGCGAACTCAACGGTGAGGTGCTCCTCTTCCGGCTGCACGGCGCGGAGGCAGAGCCGAGCGTCATGGAGAAGACCCGCCTCAAGCTGGAAGGGCTTCCCGCGGCGGGGCTGTGGCGCATCGGCTTGAAGGGGCAGCACCGGCACCTCTTCGCCTCGCGCAAGTCGGCCATGGTGGAGCAGGGCGACGGTGGCGGTCCGTTGCCGGCCTGGGTCGAGGCGCTCGAGGGCGACGACTGGCTCTATGGCACCTGGGAGGGCGAGAAGCGGCAGATGCGGCTGTACCGCTCGCTGAAGGACATGCTCGACGTGCTCGTGCCCCCCGCGGAGGTGGAGAGCTTCGGTGAGCGCACCTTTGCCCGGGCGATGAATGCCGTCCTCCAGGGAGCGCTGTCCGGCGTCCAGGTCGACGAGGAGGAAGAAGCGGCGGAGGCCGGCGAGGCACCACCCGATGCGGCGGCCGAGGCTGAAGCAGTCGAAGAGGCGGAGCTGGCCGATGAAGAGGCCGCCGAGGTGGAAGAGACGGAGGTTCGCGAACTCGCGTACGAGTACGATGACGTCCGCTCGCCTTCCCGGTACGAGGATGGCGCCGGCCCGAGAAAGGCGCGCGCGCAGGCCCAGCAGATACCGCTCGCCATCGGCGGAGCTGGCGTGCTGTTCCCGAAAAGCGCGTCGAGCAAGGGGCAGGGTGTGAAGAAGGCCGCCGGGGAGCCAGCTTCCGCGAAGACGCGCCCCGCGAAGAAGGCCGCGACTGAAGTGGCTTCGGCGGACCTCCCTGCTGGAACGGTTGAGGCCGCTGCGGGGCCGGAGGCTGCGCCCAAGAAGGCCGCGACGAAGAAGGCCGGTACGGCGAAGGCAGCCCAGCAGGCCGCAACGAAGCAGCTCGTCACCGCGAAGTCCGTGACGGAGGACTCGACTCAGAAGGGCGCGCCTAAAAAGTCCGGCACTGCGAAGGCCACGACAGAGGCCGCTGCTCGGAAGAGCGCAACGAAGAAGTCGGCCACCTCGAAGTCGGCGACGAAGGCCCCTGTGAAGAAGGCCGCGGCGAAGAAGGCCGTCACCGCAAAGGCCCCTGTGCAGAAGGGCGCAGCGAAGAAGTCCGCTATCTCGAAGGCCCCTGCCCAGAAGGCCGCGGCGAAGAAGACCGCTACCTCGAAGTCCGCTGTGCAGAAGGGCGCGGCGAAGAAGGCCCCCGCTCAAAAGGGCGGTGCAAAGCGGGCCGGTGCCCCGACGCGCGCAGCCAAAAAGGCGGCTGCCCCGACGCGCGCAGCCAAGAAGGCGGCTGCTCACAAGAGCGCGGCCAAGAAGTCCTCTGTGAAGAAGGTCGCTGCTCAGAAGTCCGGGGCGAAGAAGACCGCCGCCTCGAAGAGGAACTCAGCCAAGAAGCCAGCGGCGAAGAAGAACGCTCGCGGGCGGTAGTCACAGGCTCGGAGGCAAGGCGCGCCGTGCGCCTTGCCTCGACGTCGCCTCACCGCACGTCTATCCCTGCGGCAGCTTGTCGAAGTCGATGGGGCGGATGCGGTAGCCCGGCTGCGCCGTCAACTCCAGCGGCTCTTCCTCCTCGTCACCCCGGCGGAACTCATGAATCTCGTCCGGGAGGATGTCGCGGAAGTCCGGCTCCTCCTCCAGCGGCGGGGTCGCCGCCAGGTCCTGGTCGGAGATGTTGATTTCATCCTCACCGGTGTCCGGGTTCATGTGACGCCGAGAGGTGGACTCGCCCACGTCGTCTGACCCCAGCTTCTTGAATCGCATGGCCTCTCCTCGGAAAGCGCGGTGAGTCGGCTGCCTTCGTCTCAAGAATGAGAACCCGCGGGGGCCCCGGCAATTCTCGCCGCCCGCCTGCCTGCCATGCCTGCCCGTGCCTCAGCGCTCCGGCAGCACGGTGCGGCCGGAGGGGTAGGCGGGCTCCACCTCCAGCATCACCATGGCCAGGGCCAGCACGCGCGACAGCGTCTCACGCACCTGGTAGCGCCACGGCGTCGACCGTCCCTCGTCCGCGGCCACGCCCCACGCCTCGATGCCCACCGAGTTGGCGATGAACAGCGCCCGCGTCAGGTGGAAGCGCTGGGTGACGAGCACCGCCCGCTTCGCGCCGAACACCGTGGCGGCCCGCAGGCAGCTGTCGTAGGTGGACAGCCCCGCTTCGTCACCTTGCACCGCGCTTTCGGGCACGCCGTGCTCCACCAGGTAGCGCCGCATGGCGCGCGTCTCGTGGTGGAAGGGCTTCGTCTGGTCCCCGCTGACGAGCACCGTCCGCACCTTGCCCTGCCGCCACAGCGCGACGGCCGCATCCAGCCGCTGGGCGAGCACGGGAGAGGGCACCGCGCCCCGCGCCAGTCCCGCGCCGAACACCAGCGCCACGGGGGCCTGGGGCGCCTGCTCCAGGGGGACGATGCGGTCCTCGTAGCTGACCCGGACGAGATGGGAGAGGGCGAGCAGCCCCAGCCCACCCGCGGCCAGGACCGCGAGGCCCCTACGCAACCACACCCGTCTCGCACCGCCTGGCTTCATGGACCCCACGAACACCGGTAGAGGGGCCATTGTGTTCCGGGCTCCCTCCACCGGAAAGCCCAGAGCGACGCCCTTGTCTCAGGGGGACATGCCCGCCTGGGCACCTGCCGGCTTGGGGGCGAACCGCTCGATGGCCTCCAGCAACTGCCGGGGCTCCACGGGTTTCTTCAGGAATGCCGCCACGTTGTACGTGGACGCGTAGACGGCCCGGTCGCGCGGATTCATCGCCGCCATGCCCGCGGACAGGATGATGACCGGCACCTGGGCCAGGGCTTCACTCGCCTTGCGGGTCGTCAACACCCGGTGTCCGTCCAGAAT
>NZ_JAAIYB010000116.1 GCF_010894475.1 Myxococcus vastator | reverse complement strand
GACATGGAGACAGCACTCCCGGTGGGGGCGGGCGGGGGCCCGGCCTCCATTATCGCGCGGGAATTCCCGGGGTTGCTTCGCACCCGCGGCGTGACTTCAGGTGACAGGGAGTCCGAGCGCCTTGATGCGTCGGTAGAGGTTGCCCCGGTCGACCTGCAGCAGCCGCGCGGCCCCGGCGATGCTTTCGCCTTCCTGGAGCGCCGCGCGGATGAGCTCGCGCTCGAAGTCCTCCACGTGCTCGCGGTAGCTCTTCTGTCCCAGGGAGGGGCGGCTGGCCGCGGCGGCGGCTTGCGGCGGCGCGGCGACGAGCTCCGGACCGAGTGTGAGCGGACCCTCGCCCCGGAGCAGGTTGAGGCGCTCGATGAGGTTGCGCAGCTCGCGCACGTTGCCCGGCCACGCATAGGCGCGCAGCGAGGTCTCCGCGCCGGGCGCGAGCACAAGTGGCACCTGCGGCCCGGCGAACTCCGCCGCGAAGGCGCGCGCCAGGGGGAGCAGGTCCTCCGGCCGCTCGCGCAGGGGGGGCACCTGGAGCGGCATCACGTTGAGGCGGAAGTAGAGGTCCTGCCGGAAGCGGCCCTCCTTCACCGCGCGGGCGAGGTCCTGGTGCGTGGCCGCGACGACGCGCGCGTCCACCGGCACGGGCAGGCTGCCGCCCAGCCGCTCCACTTCCTTCGTCTCCAGGACGCGCAGCAGCTTGGCCTGGAGCTCCAGGGGCATGTCGCCCAGCTCGTCGAGGAACAGCGTGCCGCCGTGCGCCTGTTCGATGCGGCCCGCGCGCCGCGACAGCGCGCCGGTGAAGGCGCCCTTCTCGTGGCCGAACAGCTCGCTCTCCAGCAGGGTGGAGGGAATGGCCGCGCAGTTGACGGCGACGAGCCGGCCCTTGCGTCCCGACGCGAGGTGCAGCGCCCGCGCGACGCGCTCCTTGCCGGTGCCCGTCTCGCCGGTGATGAGGATGGCGGTGTCGCTGGGGCCCACGCGCGCGATGAGCTGGCGCAGGGACGCCATGCCGGGGCTGTCCCCCACCAGGTGGCCGGGGCGGGCCAGCGCGTCCAGCAGGCGCTCGCGCTCTTCCTGGAGCGAGCCCAGCGCCAGCGCGTTGCGCACGGCGGTGAGCAGCCGCTCGGGGGAGGGCGGCTTCTCCACGAAGTCCGTCGCGCCCAGCCGCAGCGCCTGCACGGCCTCGGCGGGAGACGCCTCGCCGGACAGCACCACCACGGGCGCGGGGAAGGGCCGAGGCAGCCGCGCGAGCAGCTCCAGGCCCGTCTCGCCCGGCATGCGCAGGTCGAGCAGCATCATCGCCGGGGGGCCTTCGGGCGCGTCGAGCAACCGGGAGGCTTCCGCGGCGGAGCAGGCCTCCACGGGCGTGAAGCCCTCGTCGCTCAGCAGCCCGCGCAGGGCCCTGAGGACGCCAGGGTCGTCATCGACGATGAGGATGCGAGGGCCGGGCTTCATGGGGACGGAGGCGGGGTGAGGGGCAGCTCCACGCGCGCGAGCGTACCGCCTCCAGGCGCGGGCTCCAGGCGCAGGCTGCCGCCGTGCTCGTGGACGATTTTCTGGGAGATGGGCAGGCCCAGGCCGCTGCCCCCGGGCTTGGTGCTGAAGAGGCCGCGCGTGAGGGCGGGGCCTTCGAGGACGGTGGGGACGCCGCTGCCCCCATCCGCCACGGTGACGCGCACGGTGCCCGGCCGAGGCGACTCCAGCGTGACGTGGACCGGCGCGGTGTGGGCGGAGGAGGCCTCGGTGGCGTTCTTCACCAGGTTGCCGAAGAGGCGGCGCAGGCCGTCCGGGTCCGCGCGCAGCGTGGCCTCGGGACCCGGCAGCAGCGCCACGGGCACGGGGGACGTGCCCGCGTACAGGGTGCACACCTCGGCCAGCAGCGGGCGCAGGGGCACGTCCTGGAAGCGCGGCGCGGGCAGGCGCGCGAAGGTGGAGAAGCTCTGGGTCATCCGCATCAGCAGGTCCACCTCCTCCTGGAGGAGGGCCACGGCCTCGGTGATGCGGGTGGTGTCGTGGGGCGTGGACGCATCCGTCCGGTTCAGACGCGCGAGCGACAACTTCATTGCGGTGAGGGGGTTCTTCAGCTCGTGGGCGAGCGCGCGGGCCACGTCCTGCCAGGCGGCAATCTGCTCCGCGGACTTGAGGCGCTCGCGCTGCGACAGCAGCTCCTGGCCCATGCGGTTGAACTGGCCCAGGAGGAACTGCAGCTCGTCACGCGGAGGCTCGGGGGCGGCGAGCCGCACGGAGAGGTCGCCGCGCGCATAGGCCCACATGCCCTCCGTGAGCGTGCGCACCGGACGCGTGAGGGCCCGCCCGAGCAGCACCGAGGCCACCGTCAGCGCCGCGCCCGACACGAGCACCAGCGCGGTGATGAAGGCGGGCACGCGGCGCACCAGGGCGCGTCGCGCCAGCTCCGCCTGCGCGAGGTTGAGCCGCGCTTCGTTGAGCGAGTCCTGCGGCAGCTCCCGCCGCGTCAGCTCCGAGGCGACCTCCTCCAGCACGCCCTCCACCGGGGCGATGGACACCGACAGCACCCGCTCCAGCGCGGCCTGCGCCAGCACGCCGAGCAGCACCAGCGGCACCCAGCCCGCGAGCAGCATCACCGCCAGCAGCCGTCGCCGGAAGCGCGGCGGTGGCAGCGGAAGGTCCGCGGCATGTCCAAGGCCCACCCTGTCACCGTGCGTACGGGCCTCTGTGGGCGCTGCGGCGTGCATGGGACGGTTCATACCGCATCCGGAAGCGGGCCCGCTGCCGAGTCCCTGGCGCGGAGACTCTGGTAGGCTGCACGGCTCCGATGCCTCGTCTCCTCGCGCCCTCCCAGGGCTGGCTGTTCAGTCCGGGAGTGGACCTGTCCGTCTTCGCTGGCAGCGCGCTCGTCTCCGTGGCTTTCGTGCTCGCGGCGCCCTGGCTCGGCGTGGCGGGCGGCACGCCGCTGTGGGCCTGGCTGCTCTTCGTCGTCTGCGTGGACGTGGCTCATGTCTGGTCCACGCTGTTTCGCACCTACCTGGACCCGGACGAGCTGCGGGCCCGTCCCGGGCTCTACCTGGGCGCGCCGCTGGCCGCCTACGTGGCGGGCGTGCTCGCGTACCTGGTGTCGCCGGGCGCGTTCTGGACGCTGTTCGCCTATGTCGCGCTCAGCCACTTCGTGCGGCAGCAGTACGGCTGGGTGGCGCTGTACGGACGCAAGGCGCGCGTCTCCCCGCTGGAGCGGCGCCTGGATGCCGCCGCCGTCTATGCCGCCACGCTGGGCCCTGTCGTCTGGTGGCATGCGAACCTGCCGCGCGACTTCTGGTGGTTCGTGCCGGGGGACTTCCTGTCCGGCCTGCCGTCCTGGGCGGGCACCGTGGGGCTGGGGCTCCACGCGGGGGTGCTCGTCGCGTGGGCCGGCTTCCAGGTCGCGCGCGTGGTGCGCGGCGAGGGCGTGCAGGCGGGCAAGGTGCTGCTGGTGGTGGCGACGTGGGTGGCGTGGTTCGGCGGCATCGTCATCGCGCGGGACGACTTCACCTTCACCGTGATGAACGTGGTGCTGCACGGCGTGCCGTACTTCGCGCTGCTCTTCCGCTATGCGCGGGGACGCCTGGAGGAAGGTGGCTACGGCGCGGGGGCGGCGCTGCTGCGCGCGGGGCTGCCGGGCTTCCTGCTGTTCCTGGTGGCGTTGGCCCTGGTGGAGGAGTTCCTGTGGGACCAGGCCGTGTGGCGTGAGCACGGCGCGCTCTTCGGCGAGAGCCCCGTGACGCTGCCGCCGGACGTGCTGTCGCTCGTGGTGCCGCTGCTCGCGCTGCCGCAGGCCACGCACTATGTGCTGGATGCCTTCGTGTGGAAGCCGGGCCGGCAGCCCGCGTTGCTGTCCCGCCTGGGCTGGGCACCGATGGCCACCCGACACGAGGGTCCACCATCTGGCATGAAGCCCGATTCGACCATGGTCATTCCGGTCCAGAGTGACTAATGCAGGAGGGGCCTATGTCCCGACTCCTACTCGTCTCGAACCGGCTTCCTGTCACCGTCAAGGTGGAGAAGGACACTGTCTCCGTGGTCCGCAGCGCGGGGGGCCTGGCCACTGGCCTTCGCCGTCCCCACGAACGCTCGGGAGGGCTGTGGATTGGCTGGCCCGGGGATGTCTCCCGCCTGACGGAAAACCAGCGCGCCCGCGTGGACGCCCAACTCGCGGAGCAGCGCTGCGTGCCGCTGACGCTGTCCGCCAGCGAGGTGAGCCGCTACTACGAAGGCTACTCCAACCGCGTCCTGTGGCCGCTGTGCCACTACATGCTGGAGCGCATCCCGCGCCAGGACCGCGATTGGGAGGTGTACCGCAAGGTCAACGAGCGCTTCGCGGACCTGGTGGCGAAGCACTACGAGCCCGGGGACACCATCTGGGTCCATGATTACCAGCTCATGCTGGTGCCCGGGATGCTGCGCCAGCGGCTGCCCGGCGCGCGCATCGGCTACTTCCACCACATCCCCTTCCCGTCGTCGGAAATCTTCAGCACGCTGCCGCGCCGGCGCGAGCTGCTGAAGGGGCTGCTGGGCGCGGACCTCATCGGCTTCCACACGGTGAACTACGTGCGGCACTTCTCCGGAGCGCTGCTGCGGCACCTCGGGCTGGACACGGACATCGACCGCGTCATCTGGGAGGGGCGCGAAGTGCGCGTGGGGGCCTTCCCCATGGGCATCGACGCGCAGGCCTTCGAGTCCATCGCGAGCGAGCCCGGCATGCTGGAGGAGGTGGTGAACCTGCGCCGGTCCTCCGAAGGCCAGCGCATCCTGCTGGGCATTGACCGGCTGGACTACACCAAGGGCATTCCGCGGCGCCTCCTGGCGGTGCAGCGCGTGCTGGAGCGCACGCCCGCGTGGCGTGGCCGCCTGCGCTTCATCCAGGTCGCGGTGCCCAGCCGGACCCAGGTGGAGGCGTACGCCAACTACCGCGAGCTGGTGAACGAGCTGGTGGGGCGCATCAACGGGCTGTACGGCACGGTGCACAACGTGCCGGTGCACTACCTCTACCGCTCGTTCAACGAGCGGCAGCTCGTGGGCCTGTACCGGGGCGCGGACGTGATGCTCGTCACGCCGGTGCGGGACGGGATGAACCTGGTGGCGAAGGAGTTCTGCGCGGCGCGTCCGGACGACGACGGCGTGCTGGTGCTCAGCGAGTTCGCGGGCGCCGCGGCGGAGCTGGGGGGCGCGCTCATCGTCAACCCCTACGACGTGGACGCCATGGCGGACGCCATCGAGAAGGCGCTGGGGATGGCGGAGGAGGAGCGCCGCACGCGCATGCACACGCTGCGAAAGCAGGTGAAGTCGCGGGACGTGCACTGGTGGACGTCGTCCTTCCTGGACCGGCTCCAGTCGCTGCCCGCGGTGGCCGTGCGCGCGGAGGCGGGCGCGCCCGAGGCGCTGGCGCGGATGAAGCAGGCGGAGCGGCTGCAGCTGCTCCTGGACTACGACGGGACGCTGGTGGGCTACGCGCCCCGGCCGGAGCTGGCCGCGCCGGACGCGGCGCTGAAGGCGCTGCTGGCGAAGCTGGTGGCCCAGCCCGGAGTCTCGGTGAGCATCGTCAGCGGCCGGCCCAAGGAGACGCTGGAGGAGTGGCTGGGCGACCTGTCCATGGGCCTGTATGCCGAGCACGGCCTGTGGTCCCGCCCGGCGCCAGGTGAGACGTGGCGGATGCTGGAGGGCGTGACGTTCGACTGGAAGGAGCGTGTGCGGCCCGAACTGGAGACCTTCTCCGCGCGCGTGCCGGGCTCCTTCGTGGAGGAGAAGACGGCGTCGCTGGCGTGGCACTACCGCCTGGTGGACGCGGAGTTCGGCGCCATCCAGTCCCGCGAGCTGCGGCTGTACCTGGCGGAGAAGTTCGCCGGGCAGTCCATGGACATCCTCCCCGGGGACAAGGTGGTGGAGATTCGTCCCCAGGGCGTGCACAAGGGCCGCGTGGTGGGCGAGGCCACGAAGGGCGCGGCGCCCGGCGCCCTCGTGGTGGCCATTGGCGATGACCGCACGGACGAGGACCTCTTCGCGTCCATCCCGCCCGGCGGGCTCACCATCCACGCGGGCAACAAGCCCACGCGCGCGGCGTTCCGGGTGAAGGGCCCCCCCGAGGTCCGCGGGCTGCTGGCGGGGCTGCTGGAGCCGTAGCCGCTCCAGGAGCCCGCCGCCAGGGTTCGCTACGGCGTCGAGGACGCGGTGCGGTTGGCCGCGTTCTGGATGAACACCCGGCGGCCGAAGGCGCGGTCCACGCGGCCGAGGAACTCACGGAACGCGGGGTAGTCGTCCGCGGACACGCGCGCGGTGGTGAGGGCCACCTCGCCCTCGGCCACCAGCTTGCCGCCCTCCAGGCGGTAGCTCAGCTTGAGGTGGCCGAACTTCGTCGTCTCCTCCACCGCCTGGGGCAGCTCCGCCACCGTCCAGCCGGCGGGCAGCGTGTAGCGCAGGAGGAAGCCGTTGGTCCACGGGCTGGACATCACCAAATCAAAGCGGCGCTGGGCCAGCGACGCATAGGCCTGCTGGTAGGTGCGCCCGGTGCCGAAGGGCAAGAAGCGCATGCCGCCAGGCAGCACCTCCGAGTAGCGCGGGATGCTCATCTTGAAGTCCAGCGCCACGTTGTCGTCCAGCCGCGTGGTGTCGCTCAGCTTCACCTCGTGCACCGTGAGGCCGGGGAAGCTCTGCGCCCAGGCGCGCTCGAAGGTGGACTTGCGCGTGGCCTCCGGCCGGTAGGCGCGGCGGTAGTCGGGCGCGTGCTGCCCGCCCACGGAGCTGGCGCCGGTGATTTCGGCGCCGCCGTCCGCGCGGAGCGTCACGTCCAGCGACATGCGCGTGGCGTTGTCCGCCGCCTTCGCCTCCGGCGTGGTGAGGAAGGTGCTCTTGCCGTTGGGCTCCACCACCAGCACGTTGGCCACCCGGTCCGCGCTGGGCAGCTCGTTGGCGCCGTGGAACTCCGCGGTGCCGTCCAGGTACAGGTCGAACTTGGGCACGTAGGCGATGGCGTGGTTGAAGGCCGCCAGGCTCGCGGGCTCCTCGCCAATGGCGCCCAGGTTGCGCATGCGCAGCAGCACCAGCCGGCTCTCCACGCCCGCCACCTGCAGCATGGAGTGGATGAGGCTCGCCTTGTCCTTGCAGTCGCCGAAGCGGCGCGCCAGCACCCGGTCCACGCGGTAGGGCTTGAAGCCGTGGATGCCGAACTCCAGCGCCACGTAGCGCGTGTTCGTCACCACGAAGTTGTAGATGGCGCGCACCACCGCCAGCTCATTCTTGCGGTCCACGCCCTGGAGCACCTGCTCCACCGTCTGGCGCAGCTCCGCGTTGGGCTGGAGCTGGTCTCTCACCAGGCCCCACCAGTAGCGGCCCACCTGGTCCCACGTCTGGTAGGTGGAGACGTGGAGGTTCTGCGCCACCTCCGCCCAGCCGGGCATGCCGGGCTCCGGCACCACCTTGGCGACGTGCTTGGAGCTCCAGCGGTACAGCACGCGGCCGGCGTCCAGCGGCTCCTGCGCGCTCGCCACGCCGGTCAGCTTGCTCTTGTTCCAGTACAGGGGCCGCTCCTTCGGCATGTCCACCAGGTACTGGAAGCGCACCTTCGGGTAGACGCCCTGCACGCTCTCCACGTCACCCCAGTAGTCCGACAGGAGGTTGTCCTGCGCGGTGTCGTCCAGGCGGTACGTCAGCTCCAGCGTGTCGCCCGCCGCCAGCGACGGGAAGGAGAGAATCTTGGCGCGGGCGTCGTAGTACATGCCCGTCCACGGCTCGTTGATGTTGCGCTCGTTCTCACCGTAGCTCTCCACCACGGAGCCATCCGCCTTGATGACGCGGGCGCGCAGCACGCGCACCTCCTGGCGGTCCGGCGAATAGGTGACGGGGACGGTGCGGAACGCGTCCACGCCGCGCGCGTTGAAGACCTTGACCACCGTCTGGCGCAGGCGGCTGGACAGGCCGCTCTGCTGGACGCGCACGTAGGTGTTGTCCACCAGGTAGAGGGCGTCCTCGTGGACGTAGGCCTCCGCCTCCTTGGCCAGCGGCTGGGCGTCCACCAGGTACTGCATGCCGGTGCCGGTGCTCTCCCCCTTGAGGGTGCGCAGGGCCTCCTTCAGGCCCGGGTTCTGCGGGCGCAGCACCAGGGAGCGCTCGAACGAGGCCAGCGCGGGCTCGCGGCGGCCCGCGGCCAGCAGGGCGCGGCCCTCCCGCTCGTAGACCTCCGGCTCGTCCGGGGACAGCGCGCGGGCCTCGGCGAAGAGGGCGACGGCCTCCTCCACCGCGCCGTTGCTGGCCTTCAGCTCCGCCAGCCGCACGCGCGAGCCATTGTCGAACGGGTTGAGCTTCACCAGCTGCGCGTACTCGCGCTGGGCGGACTCCACCTGTCCGGCCTCCGCCAGCATCGTGGCGAGCATGTGGCGCATGGTGGTGTCGTCGAAGCGCAGCGCCAGCACCACGCGCATCCGGTCCATGGCCTCGCGGCCGCGGTCGAGCTGCCGGGACACCTGCGCCGCGGCGCGCACCGCGCGAGGCACGCGGGGCTGCAGGCGGAACGTCTCCTCCCTCAGGGCGTGGGCCTTGGGGCGCTCGCCCAGGGCCTCATGCGCGCGCGCCAGCACCAGCCGCGCGTTGACGTCATCCGGCGTCCTCTCCAGCACGGGCGCCACCAGCGGCTGCACGCGCTCGGGGTGGCCGCGGTCCAGCTCGTGGTCGGCCAGGGCCACGCGCGCCTCCGGCATGGCGGGGTCGGCGGCGATGGCGGCTTCCAGGAAGCGGCGGCGCTCGTTCAGGTCATCCCGCTGCGTCTGGGCGGCGAGCAGCTGGAGGCCGGCGTCCTTGGGGGCCTCCTCGGCGGCGCGCGCGGCCTCGGCGCTGGCGGTGTGCTCGCGCTCGTCGTAGGCGCGGAAGAAGCTCAGCACCCGGGCGTAGTCGCCGCGCAGCGCGGCGTCATCCGGGTT
This sequence comes from Myxococcus vastator, assembly GCF_010894475.1. Classification (GTDB taxonomy): domain Bacteria; phylum Myxococcota; class Myxococcia; order Myxococcales; family Myxococcaceae; genus Myxococcus; species Myxococcus vastator. The sequence goes on along the minus strand of NZ_JAAIYB010000116.1, from coordinate 10,674 downwards.
CTTCTCCACCAGGGCCCGCAGGGCGGAGGTGAGGGTGGGCAGCGGCTGGGGCTGCGGCGCGGCGCCGCGCTCCAGGGCGGGCGCCTTCGCCGGCAGCGTGGCGCGCACGGTGGACGACTCCTGGCGCAGGTAGAAGCCCAGCGGGCCGGACTCCTGGCACACCTTCACGAGCACGCGGTTGAGGCCCTTGCGCAGCTTCACGGACACGCGGGACTGGTCCGGGCGCGGCAGGTTGTAGCGGTCCTCCTTCGCGGCGAGCTGCCCGTTCACCCACAGGCGGAACGCGCCGGACGTGCCCACGCCCAGCGACACGCGCGACTCCTGGGGCGCCTCCAGCCAGGTGACGGCGTAGGCCACGGCCTCGCGGTTGGGGCGGATGGCGGTGGCCAGGTCGATGTAGCCATCCGCGGTGTTCGCCGTCAGCTTGCGCCAGGTGGTGTTGCCGCCCTTGGCCGCGGGGTAGGTGGCGGACAGGTCCAGGTTGGCGGCCTCTGGGCCGAAGTCGGTGTCACAGCCGGCCTTGCCTTCGTTCTCGAAGCCGCCGGTGACGTAGTAGTCGCCCACGTAGCCCAGCCACTGCTTCACCTCGTTGGCGCGCACCAGCCGGCCCCGGGCGCGCTCGGTGTCCAGCAGGAGCATCTGCGCGGTGGCGCGGGTGTTCGCGTCGGAGTTGCGGCGGGAGGCCACGTAGGCGTAGGTGCTCAGCAGGGGTGTGAGGTCCTCCACCTCGTCCACCAGCGCGTGCATCTTCAGCAGGCTGGCGGCGCCTCGGGGGGAGGAGGCCTGCTTCATCGCCTCGGCCGCATGGACGCGAGCGGTCTCATCCGCGGCCGGCTTCGCCTGCGCCCACAGCGGGCAGGTGAGCACGAAAACTGCGGCCAGCAATGTGAAGCGGGACATCCGTTCTCCTGGGTGGGCGGCTACGGTGAGGGGCGCCAGCCCCGGGCAGGGGCGTCGACGCGGATGAACAGGCGAACCCTGCGAGGGCTTCCCCTGCATCGCCATCCTACGATGGGGGATGGGGTGGGGACAGGTGCGCCTTACGTCGAAGCCGGGAGGATGACGCCGAAGTGTTCGACGAGCGCGCGCCGCAGGGCGTCTTCGTCGGCGAGCGGCTGCTCCGTCCGGGCCCCGTTCCGGGTCAGGACGAGCGTGCCCTCCTTGGCGGTGACTCGCCCCTCCGGCGTTGCCCGGGTGCACAGGCGCCGCTGGGTGAAGATGGAGTCCGGGGAGGTCTGGTGGTAGCGGCACATGCCCTCGAAGTCCGCGAGCTGGCGGGGCACGAGGGAGAGGCGGTACTCCGCCTCCCAGCCGGAGGGCTTCTCACTCCAGAGGATGAGGTCGTCATCCGCCGGGGAGAGCCGGTAGGCGCGGCCGGCGCGCACCTGGACGTCGTGGGTGTCCAGGCGCAGTGGCTCGGTGAAGCACTCACCGAAGCCGACATCCGCCAACCAGCGTCCCTGGCCGTCATCCACCTGGAGGGCCAGGTGGTCGAAGTCGGGGCCGTAGGCGCTGCCGTCCGGTGACGTGGCGACGCCCGCGGACAGCAGCGTCACCCGGTGGCCCAGCGCCGTCAGCAGCCGGGCGAAGAGGCCGTTGAGCTCGTAGCAGAAGCCGCCGCGCCGCTGGACGACGACCTTCTCGAAGAAGGCGTCCGTGTCGAGCCGGATGGGCCGCTTCAGGTGGATGTCCAGGTTCTCGAAGGGCACGGCCTCCAGGTGGGCCCGGTGCAGCCCCGCGAGGGACTGCGCCGACCCCACGCCGATTCGCTCCAGGTAGCGCGCGACGTCGAACATGCGTGCATGTCTAACGCACTCCGGGCCGGCGAGGCGATGCGCCATGGGGACACCTCGCCCGCCGTTGAAGCCCTCAGCGCGCGCCCGACAGCGTGGGGGGCTTCTTCAGGAAGTCCCTGACGCTCTGCTCGTTCAGCGTGCTGGAGGCGGCGCAGAGGCGGATGGACTCCAGGGCCTCGGTGAGCGCGTGGGGCGCGTTCTCCAGCTTCGCCGCGCGGGGCGTGAGGAAGGTCTCCGCTTCAGCGGCGCTCTGCTCGTCGCACAGCGTGCCCACCAGTCCAATGAGGCCGGCGACTTCGTCCGAGCGCATCCGGCTGGCGAGCGCGTCGAAGTGCTCCTGGTAGAACGTCCAGGCGAGCGCCCGCGTCCGCGGCGTCGTGATGGCCCCCGCGAGGATGGGCCGGGTGTCGCGCACGTCGAACTCGCTGCCGGCCACCAGCGCGAGCGCCTCGCGCGCGAGCGCAGGGTCCCGGAAGGCGCCCAGGGTGGTGAAGAAACGGCTGCGCTCGGTCCGGTCCTCGGTGGCGCGGGCGCGAGCGAGCAGCGTGTCGAAGAGGGCCTTGTCGCCGCTCCGAGCCGCGACCCTCAGCGCGAGGGGAACGGCCTCCGGATGGACGGACTTCCGGTCCGCCAGCCACGCCTTCACCAGCCGGTTCGCTTCCCGGACCAGGGCCGGGTCCTCGCCGCCCAGCGCCGCCAGTGCCAGGAGGTGGGGGCGCAGCGACTTCACCGCGTCGTCGTCACTGGGCTTGGGCTCCCAGCCCAGCGAACGGGCCTGCGGGCCGTACATCGCGGCGACCCACTTTCGATAGCGCGCGCGCTCATCGTCGGACAGCCGCTCCTCGTGCACGAAGTTCAGGAGCCAGGCGCCGCGCTGCCGGATGAGGCGGTGTTCAGCCTTGGCCGTGGTGGGGACGTAGCTCAGGACATCACCCAGGGGCAGGTCACCCCGGCGCACCCCGGCCTCCATGTCGGACAGCAGGGTCAGGCGCTCGCGCACCGTCAGCGCCTCCTCGGGCGCGGCCAGCACGCGGGTGAGCTGCTCGGGCGTGTAGCCGGAGCGGTAGTAGCCGGTGCCACCCGCGTTGAGCAGCACCCAGGACGGGCAGCTCTCGCCGGGCAGCGCCAGCTCGCTCGTGGTCCCGGTGAGCAGCGTGCAGGTGCGCTCGGACGTCTTGCCGGAGCCAGCGCGCACGCACACCGGGATGGTCCACGTCTGGTCCTTGCTGGCGGTGGAGCCCGCGGGGACGTAGCGCTCCTGGGTGAACTTCAGCTTCGCGGGCGCGCCCGGCTGGCATTGCAGCTCGGCGGCGATGCGCGGCGCGCCCGGCTGGTCGATGAAGCTGCGGAAGGCGCGCGCGACGTCCGGCCCCGCCGCATCCGACAGCGTGGCGGCGAAGTCCTCCGACGTGGTCACGCCCCATGCGTGCTTCTGGATGTGGCCGCGCAGCAGGTCGCGCATGCGCTCCTCACCGAGCCACGCCTCGAACATGTCGATGATGGCCGAGCCCTTGGCGTACGTGGTGCCGTTGTCGAACGCGCCCAGCACCTCGTCATGCGTGTTGGCGGGCTTGCGCACCGGCAGCGTGGCGGCGAGCGTGTCCGTCTCCAACGCGAAGCTGGTGGACTGGGTGCTCTGCTCCAGGCCGAAGCCCCAGCTCGGGTCGAACGGGTCCACCGTCTTGCGGTCCAGCCACGAGGTGAGCGACTCGTTGAGCCAGATGTCGTCCCACCACTGGCAGGTGACGATGTTGCCGAACCAGTAGTGCCCCAGTTCGTGGTTGGCGATGTTCACGTACCACTTGCGGCGCGCGAGCGTCTCCTCGCCGGGGCGGATGAGCGTCAGGGGCTGCCCGAGCGCCACGAGGCCCGGGTGCTCCATGGTGCCCCAGTAGCGCGGCACCACCGCGACATCGAGCTTCTCGTACGGGTACGGCATGTCGAAGAAGTCTTCAATCAGCGTGACGATGCGCGGCGTGACGCTGGCCGCGTAGGCCGTCTCCGCCCCACGGCCGCGAGGCACGATGAAGCGCAGCGGCGCGGCGTTGCGGCCCGCGGTGCCCGCGTCCACGATATCGAAGGGGCCCACCACGAACGCGACGAGGTAGCTGGGCATTGGCTTGCTCTCGGCGAACGTGACGCGCGCGAGGCCGCCCGGCAGCGGCTCGCGGGAGACGATGGGGTGGTTGGCGAGCGCGACGTGGTCCTTCTTGGCGGTGATGCGCAGCGTCCACGGCACCTTGAAGCCTGGCTCGTCGAAGCAGGGGAAGGCGCGGCGCGCGTCGACGGGCTCGAAGAAGGTGTAGAGGTAGGGCTCGCCGCCTTCTTCCACGGCGTAGAGGCCCTGGCTGCGCTCGCGGTCGACCTTGCCGGTGAAGGTGAGGTGGATGCGCGCCTTGCCTGGCGCGAGCGCTTCGGGGAGCAGCAGCCCGAGCCGCCCTTCGCTGGCGGTGACAGGGCGGGCCTCCAGGGTGCGGCCTCCCGCTTCGACGCGGGCCTGCGAGACTTCCAGGTCCTGCCCGTGCAGCCAGACCTGGCGCACCGGCTCGCTCACGTCCACGTCGATGCTGACGCTGCCGGAGAAGGTGGGCTCGGCGGGCAGCAGCTTCAGGTCGAGCGCATAGCGCGTGGGGCGGACCGAGTCGGGCAGCCGCAGCGCGGGAGGCTGAGGTTCGGGCCATTCAGGGGTTGTGGCCACGGGAGCGGCGGGGGGCGTCTCGGGCGCGTGGGCGCAGCGGAGGACGGCGACCGCGAGGACGAGTGGAAGGAGCGAGCGCATGGGTTGACGCTAACGCCAGTCCGACCCGGGGCCAGAGTCCTTCTGTGTGGCCATTCGCTGATGAACGCGGCTCTTTCCGGAGAGGCGGAGAGTGGGGCCATGTGCGTCGAGCGTCCGCGTCATGGGATGCCGTGTTCCGGAACGTGAACGGAGCCGTGGGGTGATGCAGGCCGCGCACGTCGGAGGCGTTCGTTGGTTCGCCACTTGCTGACGCCAGGCCATGGGGACGGATTGACCGGGAAGGAGTGCCGCCACACGATGAAGACATCATGGGACGGCCTACTGACGATGGAGGGGCTGCCTTCCCCCGGGCGCCCTCGCAGGATGCGTGGGACAGGATGAATCCGGAGGAGCGGGCGCGGGTGGTGGAGTCGCTGCCAGCGCAGGTGACGTATGCGGAGATGGCGCCGCCTGAAGGGGACCGGCACCAGTGGGCGAAGTTTCGAGCGTTGGATGTGCTCCGGGGCTATTTCGGCCACCAGCGGCGCAATGCCTACGTCGGCTCGGAGTTACCGGTGTACTACCCGGACGAGCGGCGCTTCGCGCCAGACCTGCTGGTTGTCTTCGAGGCGGGCGCCCACCCGCGGGAGAAGTGGCTCGTCACCCATGAGGGGCGCGGGCTGGACTGGGTGATGGAGGTCCACGTCGGGGGCGACCGGAAGAAGGACGCCGAGTTCAACGTGCGGCGCTATGCCCGGCTCGGCATCCCCGAGTACTTCATCTACGACCGGTCCCGGGAGCGGCTGGAGGCCTACACGCTGGCCTCACCCGGCGCGGGCGTCTACACGCGGATGGAGCCCAAGCAGGGACGCTTTGTTTCGCAGGTGCTGGGCCTGGAGTTGGAGTTGGTGGGAGACCGGCTCCGGTTCTGGGCTGGCAACGCGCTCTTGATGGAGTCCGACGAGCTCATCGTCCGGATGCGCGAGCGCATCACGTGGCTCGAACAGCGCGCGGAGGAGGAGGCCCACCTGCGAGAAGATGAACTCCGGCGCCGAGAAGACGCGGAGCGGCGCGTGGCGGAACTCCAAGCCGAGCTGGAGCGCGTCCGGGCCTCGCAGAAGTAGCCCTCGGGCGCCGTCCGCTCACTCCAGGCTGAAGGCCCGCGCCAGCGTCAGCATCTCCACCTGGACGGCGCCCGCTTCGAGCAGGGCCGAGGCCGCCGCCCGGGCGGTGGCGCCGGTGGTGAACACATCGTCCACCAGCAGCACGCGCTGCCCCGAGACACGGGATGACGCGGCGAACGCCCCCGCGACGTTGTTCGCCCGCTCCGCCTCGCTCAACCCCACCTGCCGCTGTGTCTCACGGTGCCGCGTCAGCAATCCCACCGGTGCCTTGCGCTCCGTGGCCTTCGCCAGTGCGCCCGCCAGCAACTGGGCCTGGTCGTACTTGCGTGCGTGATAGCGGCGCTTGTGCAGCGGCAGGGCCACCACCAGCTCGGGTGCGCGGCCGAGGAAGCTGTGCGCCTCGCCCGCCAGCAGCTCCCCCAGCGGGCCCGCGAGGTTGGGGTGGTCCTCGTACTTGAACCGGTGGATGGCGCGCGCCACGGGCCCTTCGTGCGCGAAGGGCGCCCAGGCGCGAGTGAAGGGCGGCGGGGCGGCACGGCATCGGGGACACGTGTCGCCGGGGAATGCGCCGGGCTCCGCGCAGGTGCGGCAGCACGCGGGCGGAAGCCGCTCCACCGCGGTGTCGCACGTCTCGCAGAAGAAGCCCTCGGGGCTCGGCAGCACCTTCGTGCACGCGAGGCACGAAGGGGGATAGAGCACGTCCAGCAGGGCCTTCAGCACGGGACGTGCCCCGCGCGCGTCACGGCAGCAGGCCCTGACGGTTCATCTCCTTGGACTGCGGCAGTCCCATCACCTTGCACAGGGTGGGCGCGATGTCCGCGAGGATGCCCGGGCGCAGCTTCTGCCCTCGGAAGTCCGGGTGGATGAGGTGGAAGGGTACCGGGTTGAGCGTGTGCGCAGTGTGGGGCTCGCCCGTCTCCAGGTCCACCATCTGCTCGCAGTTGCCGTGGTCGGCGGAGATGGCCAGCACCCAGCCGTTGCGCTCGCACGCCTTGCCCAGCGCGCCCAGGCATTCATCCACCGCCTTCACCGCCTTCATCGCCGCGTCCAGCCGGCCGCTGTGGCCCACCATGTCCGGGTTGGCGAAGTTCACCAGCGCGAAGTCGTACTTCCCGGAGTCGAGCCGCTTCACCAGCTCGGCCGTGACTTCGTAGGCGGACATCTCCGGCTTCAAGTCATACGTCTTCACGTCGCGAGGGCTGGGCACCAGGTGCCGGTCCTCGCCCGCGTAGACGACCTCTCGGCCGCCGTTGAAGAAGAAGGTGACGTGCGCGTACTTCTCCGTCTCCGCCGTGCGGAACTGGCGCAGGCCCTGACGCGCCAGCAGCTCCGGGAAGATGTCCTGCGGCTGGTCCGGCTCGAAGAGCGCCGGCAGCTTGAACGTCTCATCGTACTGGGTCATGCACACGTAGCGGCCCAGCCGCAGCCCGCCCCGGTCGAACTCCTTGAACTCCGGAAACGCCAGGGCCTGCGTCAGCTCCCGCGCCCGGTCCGCGCGGAAGTTGAAGAAGAGCACCGCGTCGCCGTCCTGGATGCGGCCCACCGGCGCGCCGTCACCACCGGCCAGCACCGTGGGCTTCACGAACTCGTCGGTGACCTTCTCCGCGTAGGACGCGCGGATGGCGCTCAACGCATCCGGCGCCTTGGGCCCGCGGCCGAGCACCAGCGCCTCGTAGGCCTGGTGCACCCGGTCCCAGCGCTTGTCGCGGTCCATGGCGTAGAAGCGCCCGCTCACGGTGGCGATGCGGCCGGTGTGCGTCTCATGGAGGAAGCGCTCCAGCTCCTCCACGTAGCCCAGCGCGCTCTGCGGCGGTGTGTCACGCCCGTCCAGGAAGGCGTGCACGTAGACATGGGCCACGTTGCGCTCCTTCGCGGCCTTGAGCAGCGCGAACAGATGGTCCATGGACGAGTGGACGCCGCCGGGCGACACCAGCCCCAGCAGGTGCAGGGCCTTGCCGTCCGCCTTCACGCCGTCCAGCGCCGCGCGGAGCACGGGGTTCTGCGCCAGTTCACCGGACTCCTCGGCGCGATTGATGCGCACCAGGTCCTGGTAGACGATTCGCCCCGCGCCGATGTTGGTGTGGCCCACCTCGGAGTTGCCCATCTGCCCCTCGGGCAGGCCCACGGCCAGCCCCGCCGTCTGCAACTCGGTGAAGGGGTAGGGGCTCGCCAGCTTGTCCAGGTGCGGCGTGCCGGCCAGGACGATGGCGTTGTTGTCACGCTCCTGGCGGATACCCCAACCATCCAGGATGCAGAGCAGGACCTTGTGCGCGGGCGTCATGCTCCGAACCCTAACCACGCAGGCGCCAGACGGGAGAGGACAAAAAGCGGGCGCGCCTTGCTGGAGCGCGGGCAGCGCGCCCAGTTGGGTCCACGAGGTGCCTCGCCCAGCGGGCCGGTTGCTCGCTTCCCAGGCGTCCGATGCCGGTGCCGATGCGGAAGCCTCACGCGGAGCATGCCGAGAACCCCGGCGAGCGCGCAACGCCTTGCGTCAGGTTCCGCTCCGCGCCGGGCTCCGTCCGTCAGCGGACCGCGTCACTCCGGCCGGGCGCGCGTCTTGTACGTGAGGACGGGGGCCAGCGTGGCCACCACGCGGACCAGTCCCGCCTCCACCAGGTCCGTCACCACGCGGTCGATGGGCTTGTACGCGGGCGGCGCCTCCTCGAAGAGGAGGTCCTTGTTCTCACACACCACGTGGCTCTTGAAGGCGGTGCGGGTGAGGGACTCCGCGGTGAAGCGCTCGCGCATGCGCTCCCGGGCGGAGGAGCGCGTCCACTTGCGGCCCGCGCCATGCGCCAGGCTGTGCGCGTTGGTGTGGCCCTCCCCGGTGGGAACCACCAGGTAGCTGAGCGCGCCCCGGCTGCCGGGAATCACCACCGGCCCTTCGTCGGACGGCGCCGCGCCCTTGCGGTGCAGCCACTGCGTCCGGCCCGTGTCACGCCGAGGGGTGACGCTGTTGTGGCACACGTCCAGGACCCGCTGTCCCAGGGCGCCAATGCCATCCAGCATGCGCCGCGCCACCAGTGCGCGATTGGCCCGGCCCCAGGCCACCGCGTGGTCGTGCCGGGTGAGGTAGAGCCGCGCCTCGGGCGAGTCCTCCACGAGCCCGCCCGCCGCGTGCCGGTCCACATGGGCCCGGAGAATCGCCTCGCCGAGGCCGCGCGAGCCGGAGTGCACCAGCAGCAGCAAGCGGTCCGCGGACAAGCCCAGGGCGGTGAAGGCCTTCGCGTCATGGACCGCGTCCACGCGTTGCAGCTCCGCGAAGTGGTTGCCGCCGCCCACCGTGCCCAGCGCGGCCTCGAAGCCCGAGGACTTCACGCCGTGCTCCTGGAGGAAGCCCTCCGCGTCGCCCGTCCACGGGCCTTCCAGGTCCAGCTTGCCGGCCCACCGCTCAGGCCTGGCTTTGCGTGCCAGCAGGTCCACGTTCCACAGGCCCATGCCACAGCCGATGTCACTGCCGACCAGATAGGGATAGAGGAAGCCTTCGGAGGTGAAGGCCGCGCCCACCGGAGCCCCCTTGCCGGGATGCAGGTCCGGGAGGCCCACCGCCAGCTTCATCCCTGGCAGGCGGGCCATGGCTTCGAGTTGCCGCACCGCCTCGCCTTCCACCCAGGACTGGGCGGAGGCAATGACACGCACGGGCGCCTGAGGCGCGGAAGTAGGGGGCGTTTCAGCGGAGGCGTCAGTGCGCATGCCCGGGTTGACGGCACCCGCGCGCCACGCCTGACGGTGGCGCCGGGGCGCGTGCCCGGCCGCCTACTTGTGGTACGGCTCTCCCTTGAGGATGGTGAACGCGCGGTAGAGCTGCTCGATGAGCACCACGCGCGCCAGCCGGTGAGGCAGCGTCATCTTCGACAGGGACAGCGTGAGGTTCGCCGCGTCCCGCACGCGCGTGTCGAGCCCTTCGTCCCCGCCAATGACAAACAGCAAATCCTTGGCGCCCGTCTGGGCCTTGCCGACGTAGCGGCTCAGCTCGACGGAGTCGAGCAGCGCGCCGCGCTCGTCCAGGGCCACCAGCCAGTCCTGCGGCTTGCGCTTGGAGAGAATCGCCTCGGCCTCGGCGGCCTTCGCGTCGCCGGGCTTGAGCCGCTTGCCGCTGGCCTCCGCCAGCTCCACCAGCTCGAAGCGGGTGTAGTGACCCAGGCGCCGGGCGTACTCCTGGACCGCGGGCTCATACAGGCCCGAGCGGTCCTTGCCGATGGAGAGGAGCCGGACCTTCACCTCAGGCCAGCTTCTCCCGCGCCGCGTCGGCCCAGAGGCCCTCCAGGTCGTAGTGCGCGCGCAGGTCCGTGAGGAACAGGTGCGCCACCACCTCGCCGTAGTCGAGCAGCACCCACTGGCCCGTCTCGAAGCCCTCGGTGCCGATGGGACGCAGGTTGCCTTCGCCCGTCTTGAGCTGCACCTGGACGTTCTCCGCCATGGCGCTCACCTGGCGGTCCGTCTCCGCGGAGGCGATGACGAAGTAGTCCGCGTAGGACGTCATCCCGCGCACGTCGAGGATGACGACGTCGTCCGCCTTCTTGTCCACCAGCAGGTTGCCGATGCGGTGCGCCAGCGCCTTGGCGGCGGGGTTCTCCGCGGGGCCCGCCTTCTGGGACGGGGCAACTGGGAGCTTCGCCTTCTTCTTCTTCGCGGGCGCCTTGGCGGGGGCCTTCGGCGCCGACTTCTTGGCTGCGGGGGCCTTCTTCTTCGCGGGCGTCCTGCCCGATACCGTCTTCTTCCGGGCCGCCGGGGCCCGGGTGGTGGTCTTTTTCGCGGTCGTCTTCTTCTTCGTGGCCATGTGCGGCGCACCCTACCGCACCCTTGGCAACACGGAAGCGGTCCTCTATCTGCTGGTGTCCATGAGCGACGCCCGGCTGGAACAGTTCAAGAAGATGGTGGCGGACTTCCCGGACTCCCCCATGAGCCATTTCTCCCTCGGGAAGCTGTACCTGGAGCGGCGGCAGTACCCGGAGGCCGCCCACGCCCTGGAGTCCGCCGTCCGGTTGGACCCCACCTATGCGGCCGCCATGGTGGCCCTGGGGGACGCCTGGGC
>NZ_JAAIYB010000115.1 GCF_010894475.1 Myxococcus vastator | reverse complement strand
GTTCTTCTCCGAGAAGGGGCACCCGCTGCTGGATGACGTGCAGCTTTCGGGGGTGCGGTGGACGGCGGGGGACAATCCACCTGGAAAGCCGCTGGTGAGCGCGGGGGACGCGGTGCTGGTGTCCGAAGAGGTGGATGGCCGGGTTCACGTCAACGTGGACCTGTCGCGCTCGAACGTGCAGCGCGTGTCCGCGTGGCCGGTGCTGCTGAGCAACCTGGTGCGCGAGGCCCGGCGCACGCGGGAGGGGTTTCCTCGGCGGCAGTTGATGTTGGGGGAGCCGCTGCTGGTGGTGACGCTGGCGGGGGCGCGTTACACGCTCGTGGGACCGGGGGGCAGCCGGCCGGTGTTTGGCGCGGGCGAGGTGACGCTGTCGCCCCCCACCGGGCCTGGGGCCTATTCGCTGGAGCGTGACGGCGACGTGGTGGACACGGCGCAGGTGCTGGCGCTGGACGCCCGGGAGTCGGACCTGCGTGCGCGCGGACGCGCGGACGTGCCGGCACGCGAGGCGGGGGAAGACGACGCGGGAGGCAACGCGCCGGGCCGGGCTCGATGGCCCCTGGTCCTGCTGCTCGCCGCGTTGGTGGCGGACTTCTATCTCACGCGGCGAGAGCCGTCGGGCGCCTCCGGGACGAGTGCGCCTGGCACTGGGGGCGCGTCATGAACGCGTTATCGGTGCGACGGGACGATTCGATGAAGGCGTGCGAGGTGAACGTGCGGTGGATGATGGGGCGCCCGGTATCCGTGCTGCTTGAGGCCGCCATGGCTTCCAGTCGCTGGAGCCGCGGATGACCTTCTCCCTCCCGCAGGCGTGGGTGCTGCTGCTGCCGCTGGGCCTCTTCCTCTGGAAGTACGGCCGCCGGCCCGGCCCGCCCATGTGGCTGCGCGCCGCGCTGCTGGTGCTCGTCGTCGGCGCGCTCTCGGGCCCCGCGCTGCGGCTGGCCGACGCGGGCAGTGACGTCGTCGTGGTGGTGGACCGCTCCGCGTCCATGCCTCGCGACGTGGACCGCACGGCCCAGGAGCTCGTCACCCTGCTGGAGTCGCAGCGCCGTCCCGGGGACCGCGTGGGCGTCATCACCTTCGGGCGGGAAGCGCGCGTCGAGCAGCCCCTGTCCAGCCTCGGCGGCTTTGGCGGCTTCACGCGCCCCGTGGACGCGGAGGCCTCCGATTTGTCCGCCGCGTTGGACGCCGCGAGCGCCCTCATCCCCGACGAGCGCACCGGCCGCGTGCTGGTGCTGTCCGATGGCCGCGCCACGGGCGTGGATGCGCGCGGCGCCGCGCGGCGCCTGGCGGCCCGGGGGCTCGCCGTGGACTGGCGTCACCTCGCACGCCCTGAACCGCCGCTCGACGTGGCCGTCGTCTCCGTGGACGTCCCCGCCGCCGTCTCCGAGCGCGAGCCCTTCCAGTTCTCCGCCGTGGTGCACGCCTCCGCCGCCGTCACCGGCACCGTCCGCCTGGAGCGCAATGGCCGCGTGCTCCTCCAGGGCCCCTTCGACTTCCAGCCTGGCCCCAACGTGCTGCCGCTGCGCGACCTGGTCGAAGAGCCCGGCCTGGTCCGCTACCAGCTCTCCGTGGCCGCCCCCGGCGACGGCGTGGTGGAGAACGACCGGGGCGTCGCCGTGCTGCGCGTGGAGGGCCCGCCCCGGGTGTTGCTGCTCACGAACCAGTCCCGGGGCACGCTCGCGCAGTCGCTCGCCGCTTCAGGGTTGCAGCTCGACGTGCGCCCGCCGTTCCGCCTCACGCTGGATGACCTGGACGGCGTGGGCACCGTGGTGCTGGAGAACGTGGACGCGAATGCGCTCGGCGAGCCGGGACTCAACGCGCTGGCGGCCTACGTCGAGCAGGCCGGTGGCGGGCTGGTGATGACGGGCGGACGCAACAGCTTCGGAGAGGGTGGCTTCCGTCGCTCGCCCGTGGAGCCGCTGCTCCCCGTGTCCCTGGAGATGCGCGAGGAGCAGCGCCGCGCGTCCCTGGCGCTGAGCGTGTTGATGGATGCCTCCTGCTCCATGGGGATGACCGTCCCGGATGGGCGGACGAAGATGGAGCTGGCCGCCGAGGGCGTCGTGGCCGCGCTGACGCTGCTCAACCCCAAGGACGAGGTCTCCGTGCACATGGTGGACACGGCGGCCCATGAAATCTTCCCGCTCAGTCCGGTGGAGGAGGGGTTGCCCCTGGACGCCGTCGCGCGCGGCTTCAGCGGTGGCGGCGGCATCTACGTGGGCGAGGCGCTCCGCACCGGCCGCACGGAAATCCTCCGCAGCGAGAAGTCCACGCGCCACGTCCTCCTGTTCTCCGACGCAGCGGACTCCGAGGAGCCCGAGGACTACCAGCGCACGCTGGCCCACTTGCGCGAGCAGGACGTGACGGTGTCCGTCATCGGGCTGGGCGTGCCCTCGGACCCGGACGCGGACCTGCTCCGGGAGGTGGCCCACCGGGGCGGTGGGCGCGTCTACTTCGCCGAGGACGCGATGAGCCTGCCGCGCATCTTCAGCCAGGAGACGCTCACGGTGGCGCGCGCCACCTTCGTGGATGAGCCCGCGTCGCTGGAAGGCGCGCCGGACCTGCCGCTGCTCGGCAGGCTGTCCGCGCAAGGGCTGCCCCAGGTGGGCGGCTACAACCTCACCTACCTCAAGCCCCGCGCCAACGTGGCGCTGCGCACCCTGGACACGAATGGCGCGCCCGTCCTGGCGATGTGGCCGCGAGGCGCGGGGCGCACGGTGGCCTTCACCGCGGAGGTGGACGGGCCGTACACCGGCGAGCTGCGGACGTGGGCCTCCCTGCGCGCGGCCCTGGAGGGGATGGTGCGCTGGACGCTGGCGGGCGCGGCGCCCGTCGGGGACGCGGTGGTGCGCACCGAGCGGCGGGGGCACCTGCTGCGCGTGACGCTGGACCTGCCTCCGGGCGAGGCGCTGCCCGGCGCGGCGCCGACGATGGTGCTCCTGCCCGGCGACGGCCGCGCCGCGCCGGTGGAGCGTCCGATGCGCTGGGAAGATGAAGACCGGCTCGTCGCCGAGTACCCGCTGGAGGGCAGCGGGACGTGGCACCCGGTGGTGCGGCTGGGCGCGAAGGTGCTGCGCGCGCCGCCCGTCACGCTGCCCTACGCGCCGGAGTTCGAGCCCGGCTCCGCGAAGGCGGGGCTGGAGCTGCTGCGCGCCGTCGCGGCCGTGGGCGGCGGCGTGGAGCGCTTGTCCATGACGGGCCTCTTCATGGAGGCCCCGGAGTCGCTGGGCCGCGTGGCCCTGGCGCCGTGGCTGGTGGCCCTGGCGCTGGCGCTGCTGCTGGCGGAGGTGGCCGTGCGCCGCTTCCTCTCCGCGCCACGGCGGCGTGCGTCGCGGACCCGCGAGCGCCCCGTGCCCGTCCCCGCGGCACCCGGGGCGTCCTCGGCGCCGTCGCACGCCCAGGCCACACGGACGGCCCCGACGTCCGCTCCGCCCACCCACGAGGGCGACGCGGCCGTGACGCCAGCGAAGCCGGCCGAGGGGAGCGTGGACTCCGCGCTGGACGCCGCGCGAGCCCGGGCCCGTCGGCGGCTGGACCGTTGAGACGAAGGCGTGGGGAGAGGTGCGGGCCGCCCCGGACAGGAAGGGGCTGGCACAGGTGAGGGCGACTGTCCGCGGTGGGTACGAGTCGCCCCGAACGAGAAGGGGGGATCGGAGATGTGGGGCGACCCGCGCCCTGCGAAACGCACAGGGTGAATGAGTGGATACACGAGCAGTGTATGATTTGCAACACGGGTCTAAAATTTTCCGTGGGTGGAATGTGATGCGGTAGCGCACGCCCTGGCCGGGCCGAGGTGTCGGGCACCCGGCAGCGGGCGCGCGTGGCTCCCACCATTCAACATCCGCGGCGTGCTGGAAGGGCCGTGGGCGCTGCCTCGCGGCGGAGGCTTCGTAAAGAGGGCGCATGAACGTGCTCTCCCGACTCTCCCTCGGCGCGGCGGCGCTGCTGTTCCTGGTGGACTGCGCGCACCGCGCGCCCTTGGCCGCTCCGGAGCCCGAGGTCCCCGCGCCGACGCTGCCGCCCCCGGACCCGAGCTTCGACGTGCAGCGCTACAGCACCGTCATCGGCTGGCCGGAGGGGACGCAGCCGGTGGCGCCCGACGGCTTCGAGGTGACGCGGTACGCGGACGGCTTCCAGAACCCCCGGTGGATGTACGTGCTGCCCAACGGCGACGTGCTGGTGGCCGAGGCCGCCTCCCTGTTCAAGGACGAGGAGGACCGCGCGGAGGCCATGGAGACGGGGAAGGTCCGCTCGCAGAACATCGGCACCAGCGCCAACCGCATCACCCTGCTGCGGGACGCGGATGGAGACGGCCGCCCCGAGGTGCGTGAAGTCTTCCTGGAGGGGCTGAATCAACCGCTGGGCATGGCGCTCGTGGGCAACCAGCTCTACGTGGCGAACACCGACGGCGTGTGGCGCTTCCCCTACGCGCCGGGCGCGACGACGCTGCGCGCCCAGGGGCAGAAGGTGCTGGAGTTGCCCGCTGGCGGCTACAACAACCACTGGACGCGCAACCTGCTGGCCAACGCGGACGGCTCGAAGCTCTACGTGGCGGTGGGCTCGGCGAGCAACAACGCCGAATACGGCCTGAAGGAAGAGGAGCGCCGCGCCAACATCCTCGAAATCAATCCGGATGGCAGCGGCGAGCGCATCTTCGCCAGCGGCCTGCGCAACCCGGTGGGCATGGCCTGGGCGCCGGGCACGCGCACGCTGTGGACGGCGGTCAACGAGCGCGACAACCTGGGCGAGGACCTGGTGCCGGACTACCTCACGCACGTCGAAGAAGGGGCCTTCTACGGCTGGCCCTATGCCTACTTCGGCGCGCACGAGGACCCGCGCATGGCGGGCCAGCGGCCGGACCTGGTGGCGAAGACGCGCGTGCCGGACGTGGCCCTGGGCTCGCACACGGCCTCGCTGGGGCTGGCCTTCTACGAGGGCCAGGCGTTCCCCAGCCGGTACCACGGTGGGGCCTTCATCGGGCAGCACGGCTCATGGAACCGGCGCGTGCTGTCTGGCTACAAGGTCGTCTTCGTGCCCTTCCGGGACGGCCAGCCCAGCGGACCGCCGGAGGACTTCCTCACGGGCTTCATCGCCGATGCGTCCGGGGCCCGCGTCCATGGCCGGCCGGTGGGCGTCACCGTGTTGCCAGACGGCTCGCTGCTCGTCGCGGACGATTCGAGCAACACCCTGTGGCGCGTCTCCGCGAAGCGCTGAGCTTCGCGGAGGGGGCGCCGGGTCATCCAACGTGGGTGCGCAGCTCCTGCTCCAGCTTCGCGCGGGGCTGGGCACCCAGCAGTTGCCGCACGACCTTGCCCTCCTTGAAGAGCAGCAGCGCCGGGACGGAGCGGATGCCATAGCGCATGGCGGACTCCGGATTGTCGTCCACGTCCAGGCTCGTCACTTTCAGCCGTCCCCGGAAATCAGCGGCAATCGCGTCGAGCACGGGGGCGAGCGCGCGGCACGGCGGGCACCACGCGGCCGTGAAGTCCACCAGCACGGGCTCGGGTGACTCCAGCACCTCCCCTTGAAAGTGCGCGTCGTCCAGCGGGATGACGTGGGTCGTCATGGTGTGTCCTCCTGTCGCGGCCGGGCGCGTGGGCCCGGCCTGGGTGTGGACCCAGGTGTAGTGGCCTCGACGGAAGGGGACGAGCGCCCGCGAGGGAACGCTGTGTTGCGCGAGGTCCCTTACCGATTCCGGGTGGACGTGGGCTCGGTGGCGTCATCCCACGGGAGCGCGGCGCCGCGTTCGCTCAGCAGCGACAGGAAGGCGCGGACCTTGGGCGGGAGCTGCCGCTTGCTGGGGTAGACGGCGAAGACGGGGATGCCCGGCGGCGTCTCGGCTTCCAGCACCGGGACGAGCAGCCCGCCGCGCACGTCCTCGGCGACGAGCGAGGCGGGCAGCCGCACCACGCCCAGGCCCGCGCGCGCGGCCGCTTGTCCCGCGCGCACACTGGGAACGCGCAGACGTCCCGTCACCGGATGGCTCTTCGCGCCGCGGCCCTCGCCGAAGAACCAGACCTCGTCGGTGCCGGGCGCGGCGAGCACGACGCAGGCATGACCTTGCAGCTCCGCCGCGGTCCGGGGTGTCCCTTGCCTCGCGAGATAGGCCGGGCTGGCGTAGTAGCCGGTGCGAAGGCGCCCGAGCCTTCGGGCCACCATGGCGGAGTCCGCGAGCGGGCCGGTCCGCAGCGCCAGGTCGTACTCCTCGGAGATGAGGTCCACGTGGGCTTCGGCGAGTGAGACCTCCACGCGGAGCAGGGGATGACGCAACAGCAGCTCGGCGATGAGCGGGGTCAGCAGCTCGCCCAGCAGGGAGAGCGTGGCGATGCGCAGGGTGCCCTGCGGCGTGACGCGCGACTCGCCGAGCGCGCGGTTCACCTCGCGAGCCTCCGCCACCAGCCGCGCGCAGTGGGCGTGGTAGTCGCGGCCCACCTCCGTGAGCCGGAGCCCGCGCGGGTTGCGCTCGATGAGCCGGACGCCGAGCCGCTCCTCCAACGCCGCCAGGCGGCGGCTCACCGTGGACTTGCGCAGCCCCAACCGCTCCGCCGCGGCGGTGATGCCGCCGGTCGCCACCACCTCGGTGAACAGGAGCATGTCATCCAGGAGGGGCGGGCTCGCGGGCACGCGGCAAGGCTACCAGGGCGCTCAGGGCGCCAGGGTGGGGATGCAGCCGGACACTAATAATCCGCCAGTCATTTAAAATAAGAAATTCTTGAATAATGTTTCACGCGGCTGGAGCCTCGGCCTCCCCTGGCCGTGCCCGGTGAGCAGCGCTCTCCGGGTTCGCGGCCCATCCCCCCGAGGACGCGATGAAGACGCGATTGTGGTTGCTCCTGGTGCCCGCGCTGGTGGCGGCCGGCTGTGGTCCCATCGACGCGGAAGAAGAGCCCGTCATCGACGAGCTGACCGGCCAGGTTTTGCTGGAGGCCACCACGAAGTACGACATGCACCGGCTGCTGGAGGACACCGACATCACCGGGAGCCAGTGGGTGACCACCGCGCAGGTGCAGGCCTTCCTCCAGCAGAACAACTCGTTCCTGGCGAACTACCGGGACCCGGCCTTCAACAACAAGACGGCCGCCGCGCTCATCGTCGAGCGCTCCAAGGCCTTTGGCATCAGCCCGCTGTACATGCTGGCCCGCATCCAGGTGGAGTCCAGCCTCATCCAGAGCGGCAACTCCAACAACCTGGCCAAGGCCACCGGCTGTGGCTGTCCGGACACCAGCGGCTGTGACGCGCAATACGTGGGCTTCGGCAAGCAGATTGACTGCTCCGCCAAGAAGCTGCGCGGCTACCTGACGGACCTGGACGCGGGCCGTCCCACCATCTCCGGCTGGCGCGTGGGCGTGACGAAGTCCACGTCGGACCCGTGCTCGGTGCGCCCCGCCAACAAGGCGACGGCGGCGCTCTACACGTACACGCCCTGGGTGGGCGCGTATGCCCTCCAGTGTGGCCGCACCAACGTGGGCGGCTCGTCGCTGGTGGCCGTCGTCTACCACCGCTACGAGTCGGCCTACGCCTGGGGCTCCGCCTCCGGCTGCTTCTCCGAGACGGCCGGCGCCACCTTGCCGGAGCTCGGCTGCGTGCAGAGCTCGTCGGATGCCATGTGGCGGCAGTGCCAGTCGGGCGCCTTCACCGCGGGCAGCGTGGCCAAGCCGACGAATTGCACCGCGTCCTACGGCTGGTGCTCCTCCGCCACGCTGGGCCGCTCCGTGCCGGTGCGCACCTGCGTGCAGTCCACGGGTGACGGGCAGTGGCACCAGTGCGGCGCCAACAGCGCGTGGCTGAGCGCGCCGAGCGCGCCCATCTCCGGCGCGGGCCCCGCGGGCTCGTGCTTCGCGATGTACGGCCTCTAATCGTCGAAGCGGCGGCTCCCGCCCGGAAGGACGGGGGCCCGCCGTGTCCCAGCGCGCCTCAGTACTGGTTGGTCCAGATGAGGTCCAACCCGCCCGAGCGCGCGTCGCCGTACTGGCCTTCCAGGCTCCAGCGCGTGCCCAGCTGGTACTCGAAGCGCACCGCGTTGGCGTTCTCTCCCTGCTGGAGGTTGGCGCCCACGCGGCCGGTGTAGCCGACGTAGATTTTGTCCGTCACGTACGTGCCGACCTCCAGCTTGGTGCCCGCGATGCCGGAGTCCCCCGCCTCGATGGAGACCACGTCCAGGGGCAGCTTCGCGGCCAGGGCCTTGCGGGCCTCGTTGGCCACCAGCGAGCCCACCACGGACGCGGCCTGCGCGCTGGCGTTCATGGAGGCACCGGAGCTGCGCTCCAGCGTGCGCCGGCCCGTCGCCAGCAGCGTGTAGATTTCCGACTCCGGCAGCGGCGGGTCGCTGGTGGGCTTGATGGTGATTTCCCGCCCCTGGCCCCGGATGGTGACGAACACGGTGACCTTGGCGCCGTCGTTGCGGTGCTCGGCGGTGACGTTGATGTACGGCGACATGGCCGGGCCGGTGAAGCGCACCTGGCTGTCGCGCTGGACGTCGAAGCGGCGGCCCAGCACGTCCACGCGTCCGCGCAGCACGCGCACCTCACCGAACAGGCGCGCCACGTCCGTGTATTCGACGCGGAAGTCCTCCGACAGCCCCAGCTCCGCGTTGATGTCGGAGCCCTTCACCCAGAGGTTGCGGGGCGCATTCACATTCA
Organism: Myxococcus vastator; assembly: GCF_010894475.1. Lineage (GTDB taxonomy): Bacteria > Myxococcota > Myxococcia > Myxococcales > Myxococcaceae > Myxococcus > Myxococcus vastator. The sequence continues at coordinate 11,156 of NZ_JAAIYB010000115.1, read as the reverse complement.
CCCAGAACACCATGGGCGGCGTGGCCGCTTCGTCCGGGGGCGCGCCTTCGGCGGGGGTCCCATCGGGATTCGTCGGCGGCTGCGCCTGGGCGGCCTCCTTGCGCTTCTTGGGGTTCAACGGCTCGCCGTTGCGCACCAACACCACGTCCCCGGGACGCTCCAGCGCCTGCAAATCCTTGCGCTTGGCTTCCGGCAGCTCGATGGTGGCCTCGGGGATGGCGACGTTGCGCAGGTTGACCAGGCGCTGGGACAGCGTGCCCTCCACCTTCGCGCGCAGGCTCACCAGCGCCATGAGCTGGTCGTCGACGATGATGGGGAAGTCGCGCATCACCAGCGGCGGCTCGGCCGTCCCGGGGCTGGACAGCTCGTACTCATTCCGGGCGTTGAGCACCGCGGTCAGCGGCGAGTTGAGGTGGAGTGAGCCGTTGCCGGCCTTCGCCGACAGCGTCGTGACGGCGATGGATTCGCGGCTGGCCTTCAGGGCGAGCTGGATGTCGCGGTACTCGCCCAGGCCCATCAGCCCCAGCTTGCCGTCCTTCCACTCCAGGCTGCCGTTGATGCGGGGCGCGCCCAGCGTGCCGGCGACGCTGGCGTCCGCCTGGAGCACGCCGCCGATGCTGCGCAGCATCTCCACCGTGCCGGAGAGGAAGGCCGGGTTGAAGTCGCGCGCCTTGAGCGTGACCTCCACCGGCGCGTTGTCTGTCTGCAGTCCCTGGGTGAGCGCGGGCAGTGACACGTCCAGGCCCAGGCCTCCGTTCACCAGCATGGTGCCGCCGCCCGGCTCGGTGAGCAGCAGGTCGAAGCGGGAGCGGGTGTCCCGGTACGTGTAGTTCAGGCGCACCTGGCCCAGCCCCGTGTTGCCCACGCCCAGGTCCTGCACGCCAGCGGTGAGCTCCAGCTGCGGCGTGTCGAGCGTGCCCCGCGCGCCCAGCTCCATGGCCAGCACGCCCTGGATGCCCGTGGGCCGGCCGCCCTGCGGTGGCGGCGCGCCCTCCGCCACGGGCGACTCCGGGGTGGCCAGGCCGGGGAGCTCCTTCAGCGGCACCGGGCCCACGCGGCCGGTGATGTTGAAGGGGATGTGGCCGTAGACCTCGCGGTCCTGGAGCGCGCCCAGCGGGGCCGCCAGCGTGGCCGTCAGCTGCGCCAGCGGCCCGTCCTGGCGCTGCGCGTTCAGCGTCAGCTTCACGTCCTGGTCGCCGCCCACGACGCTGAGCTGCCCGTTCATGGGCGGCAGCCCGTTCATCGTCACCGCGTGGGCCTGCACGCGCAGCGTCGCCTGGGGCACCAGCACCGAGCCCTCGAAGTCCAGCTCCGCCGTCACCGTGCCGCCCGTCTGCTGCACGCCGCTCATGCCCTCGAGCAGGGTGAGGGGCAGCTGCGTGACGCGGGCCTCCACGCCCAGCGTCGTCGCGAAGAGCGCATCGGGCGTGGGCGGCTTCGCCATCAGCCCGCCCACCGTGAAGGGCGTCCGCAGGGCCACGTACGTCGGGGAGCCCAGGCCCTCCACGTCCAGGCGCGCGTCCAGCGTCCGGTCCTCGCGGTCGGACACGGCGCGCAGCTGGAAGGCCAGCGGCACGGGCAGCGAGAAGCCCGGCGGCGGCGTCTGGTAGCGCACGTCCTGCCCGCGCAAGGTGAAGTCCAGCAGGGGCTCCCGCGCCGGGCCTTCCACGGTCAGCGTGCCCGCCAGCGTGCCGCTGGCGCTCTCGGGCTGGCCCGCGAGCTTCATGGCGCCGGCGATGTCCAGGTCCTCCAGCTCCACGCGCACGGACATCGCGTCGCGCCGGCGCTTGAGCACGCCCTGCACCGGCACGTCGAACTCGGCGGCGAGCCGCGCCACGGGCAGGCTGGCCGCCAGCGTCCCGGTGGCGCGGTCCTTCACGTAGCGCGCCTTCACCTCCGCCTGGAGCCCCTCGTAGCCGCGCGCGCTGCCGTCTTCCAGCCGCAAGTCGGCCTCCGCGTCGGGGCGCGCCATCGTCCCGCTGACGGCGGCGTGGCCCGTCAGCCTGCCGCCCAGGCCCAGCGACTCGGGGACGAAGGACCTGGGCAGCCGCGACAAGTCGAACGCGCCCAATTCCACGCGCGCGGTGACGCGCTGGCCGCGCATCGCGCCCTGGAGCGACAGCGTCTGCCCCTCCGACGCGAGCCGCAGCGGGGGCTCCACCTCGACGTTGCCTCCGCCGAAGCCCAGGTGCGTGGGCGCCTGGAGCGTCCAGGTGGCCTCCGGCCAGAACAGCGCCAGCTGCTGGATGGCCAGCCCCTGGCCATCGCCATCCACCTCGCCACTGAGCGTGAGCCCCAGCTCCGCGTCTCCCGCCACGCGCACGCTGGCCTCCAGCGCGCGCTCCTGCGTGGCCAGCGTGACGGCGACGTCGCGCAAGTCCCGCCCGCCCGCCTTCAGCCGGGACACCACCAGCGTGGCGTTGGACGTGAGGGGATGGCTGACGTCCGGCATCTCCAGCTTCAGGGACACGTCCTGCGCCGCCACGTCGCCGTACCGCAGCGCCGCGAAGCCGCCGTCGACCTTCACCGCGGGCGTGCGCAGCGGGCCCTTCACGGAGAAGTCCAGCGTGCCGTTGCCCGCCATGGGCGCCACCACGCCCGGCATCAGCTTGGACAGCATCCGCGACAGCAGGGCCAGGTTGCCGGCAGTGAGGCCGCCCTCCAGGTTCACCGACTCCGCCGTGCCGTCTCCCTTGGCCTGCAGGGCCACGCCCGGCGCGAGCATCCGCAGCCGCATCAGCGAATACCGGCCCTCCTTCGCGCTGGCCTCCAGCTCCACCGGGCCCAGCGGCTGGCCCAGGTACTCGGACGGGGACACGGTGAGCTTCACCTCGCCTTCCATCGACTCCAGGCTCGTGCCTCCGCCCTTCGCGTCCAGGTCCGCGGCGATGCGCGTCCTGGGGCCCTGCGCCAGCAGCTCCGACAGGTCCACGTCGCGCGCCTTCACGGACAGACCGTCGGTGCGCATCCGCTCCAAATCCAGGCCGCCCTTCACGGACAGGGAGGCGCTGGCGGCCTTCGCGGTGACGTCCACCTGGGCCGCGTCACCCTCCAGCCCGGCGGAGCCCTCCGCGGACACCGGCACCAACAAGGGCCAGGTGGGCACGAAGGCCCGCAGCAGGTCGGGCGGCGCGGACAGGCGCCGCAGCTCCAGCCCTGCCTGGAGCGGGCCCTCCGGTACGCCCGGCGGCGTCTCCGGAGGCAGCTTCGCGCGGCCGCTGGCATCCAGCGCCAGCCCCGCGGCCTCCAGGTCGACGTCGCCCTCGAAGGCGCCCTCTTCGCCGCGGGCCTTCAGCGCCAGCCGCACGGGCCCGGGCACGGGGCGGGTGAGGCTCGCGGTGGCCTCCAGGTTCGCGCCCACGCCCTGGGTCGCGGCGGCGTAGCGGGCCGAGCCCCGGGCCTCCAGGTCCTCCAGCCGCACCTGCCGCTCACCGCCTTCGGGCAGCGCCTGGCGGAAGTCGACATAGCCGTCCTCGAGCACCAGCTCGTGCAAGTCCAGCGTCAGCGAGCCGCGGCCCGTGGAGGGCTCCTCGGGGCTGGGCGTGCGAGGCTCCAGCGCGCGCGTCAGGTTCAGCCCGCGCTCGTCCTGGGCCAGATACAGGCGCGGACGCTCGATGCGCGCGGAGGAGAGGTCCACGTGCTGGCGCACCAGCCCCGCCAGCCGCGCGCGCACGTCCACCCGGGCAAGCTCCGCCACCAGCTCGCCTTCGGGGTCATACAGCTTCACGTCCTCCAGGATGACGCCGCCCAGGGACAGGTCCAGGCGCCCCAGCTCCAGCCGGCCGGAGAGCTGCTCGTTGGCCAGCGCGAGCCCCTTCTGGACGAGCCAGGCCTCTCCGCGCGACGTCGTGGCGAAGACGAGCACGCCCGCGACGACGAGCACGATGAGGCCCACCAGGCCCAGCAGGCTCCACAGCACGCGACGGCCCCAGCGCGCGGGCCGGCTCGGGGGGGATTGCGTCAAAACGCCTCTCCAATCGACAGGTGCAGCGCGCACTGCCCGTCCGGAGCGCCCGCAAACGCGCCGCTGGGCGTCGTCGGACCCGTGGGCCTCCACCGGCTTCCGATGCCGAAGCAGCCTCCGGCTTCGGGATAGATGTATCCCGGGGTGGAAACGGGCAATCCCCCGCCGATGTTCAACCGCCGGGCGATGTCCAGCCGGATGGGCCCCACGACGGTCAGATACCGCAGGCCCATGCCCACGGCGTGGTAGTGCTGGGGGCCGAAGAGCTTGGGCCGGTTCGCGTGGGCGAAGTCCTCGATGCCCACCAGGCCCGTGTCATAGAAGGCCGCCACCATCAGGCTCTCCGTGAACTGGTAGCGCATCTCCACCGACGTCTCGAAGAGGCTGTTGCCACCCACGGGCACGGTGTCCCACTCCTCGTCCTGGACGACCTCCGGGACGCCGTCGCCGTCCACGTCCGCGGTGCGCTGCAGGGCGGCCAGGGGGGACAGGCGCTGGCCGTTGAAGCCCCGCATGAACGTGCCACCGCCCGAGAAGAAGCGGGTGACGATGGAGCTCTGGCCGCCGCCCGCGGGGTTCAGCGTGCCCGCGCGCACCTTCGCCGCCAGGATGAACCGCTTGTCCTCGCCGAACGAGCGGTAGAAGCGCAGGTCGGGCAGCAGGCGGACGTAGTTGAAGTCTCCGAAAAGCGGACCGCCGCCCTTCTGGAGGGAGAGGGAGAGGTAGTAGCCGTCGCGCGGCTCGATGACGTCATCGCGCCGGTCCCAGGTGAAGGCCAGCTCCAGGAAGCTGAGCGCCACGTCGCACTGCTCCTGGCCTTCGCCGCAGCCCAGGACGATGGGCGGCACCCGCGAGTCCGCGCTGACACGGCCGCTGAGCCGGTACACCTGGAGGTTGTACGAGGGGAAGATGGAGAAGTCGGGGTGCGGCTGCCAGATGACGCCCGTCTGGAGCCTGCCGCCCCAGAAGTCATAGGCCTGCTCCAGGCCCTTCTCCACGCTGAGCGAGTTCTGCGCCCGCAGGTCCCGGAAGAGGAAGCGGGGCTGCTCGTATTCAGCGGTGACGTCGAAGACGGGGCCGTTCTTGTTGAAGCTGAGGACGTTGGGGATGAAGGCGTAGCCCAGCCGGCCGCGGACGGTGAAGCGGCGCAGGCCGCCGCCGAAGTTCCGGTGGGTCCACTCGCCCACCGCGCGGACCTCCTGCCGGGCCGCGTCCACGCCCAGGCCGCCGCCCAGCCGCACCGAGCGGAAGGGCGCCTCGCGCACGTCCACCACCACGGGCACCGTGCCGGACTCGCGGTCCGGCGCGCCGCGGTTCACCTTCACCGCGCCGAACACGCCCATGCGGAACACGCGCGCCTGCGCGTTGGCCAGCGCCGTCTCGCTGTACCAGTCCCCCTTCTTCAGCGCGCCCGTCACCTGTTCGATGATGCGGCGCGGAGGCACCTGGGGATTGGCGTCCGTGGCGACGAAGGTGTTGCCGAAGCGGTAGCGGATGCCGGGCCGGGTGCGCAGCGCCACCACCGCCTGCCGGGTGTCCACGTCCACCCGCACCTCACCGTCGACTTCGGCCTCGGCGTAGGCCAGCTCGCGCAGCCGCTCCTGGACGCGGACCTTGGCTTCCTCCCAGGCCTCTTCCCTGAAGACGTCGCCCTCGTGCAGGGGCAGCCCGTCCAGCACGTACTCGCGGTGCTCCTCACGCACGTCCTCCGGCAAGGTGTCCAGGCCCGTCACCTGGATTTCGCTGATGCGGGTGGGCTCGCCCTCCTGCACGCGGATGTCGATGGCGACCTGGTCGTCACCGTCCGGGTTCACCTCGGCGTTCGTGACTTTCGCCTGGTAGTAGCCCTGGGCCTGGTAGTACCGCTCGATGCGCCGCAGGTCCGCCTGCCAGGCGTTGGCGTCGAAGTAGCTGGGGCCGCCAAAGGGCCAGAAGCCCCAGAAAGGCGTCGCCGTGGTGAGGATGCGGTCCTTGATGGCGCCCTCGCTCACCTGGTCCGTTCCCTGGATTTCCAGGTCGGTGACCTTGGGCCCCGAAGGGGGCGGCGCATTCGTGGTGGCGCAGGCCGCGGCGAGCAGCAGCGCGAGTGGAGTGGCAAGGCGGAGGTGTCTGAGCAGGTCGGCGGCCACGGGAGGTTTCATAGCCGGAAGGCTCGCGGCCCCAACACTTCTTCCGTCCAGGATGGCAATGCTTTGTCGCATACCGGGACGTCGGGCGGGACTCCAGTGTCCGGTGCTCCGGAGTGGCGCCTCGTGAAGACGTGCAAGCCGCGCCCGCCTGGCCCAAGATGGGGGGTCATGGCCCAGTCCCGGCGAATCAGAAGCCTGGTGTTCTCCGTGCTCGCGGTTTGCGCGTCCTCGTGTGGTGTCTCCGAGGACGAGGCGGTGCGCCCCAGGGAAGGGGAGAGCTTGTCGGACGCGCCCTACTGCGGCTCGTTCGGCTGTGTGAATCCGTACCAGTTCTGCACGGAAATCTTCCTGGAGTTCGGCCGCTCGCCGCCCATCTGCGTCTTCGATGACGTCTGCGAGCGGCTGGAGTGCGTCAACTCCGGCCGCACCTGCGCCCTGTTCGACGGCTTCCCGGCCCAGGTGAAGTGCATCGAACCGTGAGGCCGTCACCGCCCGGGACTGCGAGTCCCCCGGGCGGACGGTGGCTCAGCGCCGCGCGGACGCGGTGAGCCAGGCCAGCCGCTCGGCGGCCTCGCGCGTGCGCGAATCGGTGAGCAGGTCGCTCACGTTCTGTTCGATTCGGTAGGCCCAGTTCGAATCGCTCATGGAGCCGGGCAGGTTGATGCGGTCCCGGGTGCCGAGCACGTCCTGCCAGGGCAGCACGCACAAGTCGCTGTTGGCGTTGAGCGCCGAGGCCAGCATGGCCCGGTGCACGTCCGGGGTGAACTCGCGGGTGAGGGCCACGCCGTTGAGCTCCGGCCACGAGCGCGCCGCCGCCTGCCGCTCGTGGTCCCCCGCGCCCTCCCACCACTCGGCCACCGTGTCCGTGTCATGCGTGCCGGTGGTGACCAGGGACACCGCCGGGAACTGGCGCGGGTCACGGTAATGGTTGTCGTCGCGCTCCCAGCGCATCACCCGGTAGCCGGGCAGCTGGAGCTCCGCGAGGATGTGGCGCACGAAGGGCGGAATCACGCCCAGGTCCTCGGCGACGATACCGGCGCCCTCGGACAGCAGGCGGAAGGTCTTCTCCCCCAGTCGGCGGTGGCTCTCCTCGTCCGGCGGGATGAAGCGCCCGGCGGGCGTCTGCGCGTCGCGAATCCACTGTCGGAAGTACCCCACCGCGTGGTCCACCCGGCGCAGGTCGTAGTAGCTGGCCGCCTTCTTCGCGCGCAGCTTCAGCCACGCGAAGTCGTCCCGCTCCATGGCCGCCAGGTCGAAGTAGGGCAGGCCCCAGTCCTGGCCCGTGGCGGAGAAGTCATCCGGAGGCACGCCCAGGCGGGCGTCGCGCCGCAGGATGTCCGGGTGCGCCCACACGTCCGCGCTGTCCTGCCCGATGATGAACGGCTCGTCGCCGCACAGGAGGACGTCCCTGGCGCGGGCCTGCGTCCGCACCTCGTTCCACTGCTGCTCGGCCACCCACTGCAGCCAGGCGTGGTAGCGCACGCGGCGCTCCAGCTCCCGGGACTTCTGGGCCAGGGCCTCGGGCTGACGGGTGCGCAGCGGCTCCGGCCACTCCCACCACGGGCGGCGGTCCTCCTGCTCGCTGATGGCGGTGAAGAGCGCGTAGCTCTCCAGCCACTCGCCCTGGGCGTCGCGCCACTGGCGGAAGGACTTCGCCCGCTCGGACTGGGGCGCCCAGTGCCGCGCTTCGAAGACGTCGAAGGCGCGCGCGAAGGCGGCGTCCTTGAGGGGGAAGACCCAGTCGTAGCGCACGCGCGGCGCCGCACGCGCCTCGGCCAACTGGGCGCGCTGCGCGTCGGACAGGGCCGCCTCGCCGCCGGCCGCGGTGAACTCCGGCAGCCGCTGCAGGTCGATGAAGAGCGGATTGAGGCCGAAGGCCGAGCGCGTCGCGTAGGGGCTCGGGTCACCCGGCGCGGTGGGCAGCAGCGGCAGCACCATCAGCATCCGCTGGCGGGCGGCCTGCATCCAGGTGAACAGGCCCTCCAGCGCACCGAAGTCACCGATGCCAAAGTCGCTCTGCGAGCGGAGGGAGAAGAGCGGGAGCAGAAGACCGGAGAGCCGGCCGGGTGTGGACATGGTGCGATGCAATCTGCCCCAGCCCCGCGCCGGTGGGAACTGCCGACGCGCTCCGAATGTGTCTGGGTTCTTCGCTTTCCAGACGGAAGGGCCGTTAACATCCAGGCGTGAACTGGTTGCCGGAGTCTTTCTACGCCCGCCCCGCGCTGGTGGTCGCCCGGGAGCTGCTCGGCGCCTTGCTGGTGGTGGAGGAGGGCGGACAGCGCCGGGTGGGCCGCGTCGTGGAGACGGAGGCCTATCTGGGCGAGCACGACCTGGCGTGCCACGCGGCCAAGGGGCTCACCCCTCGCACCGAGGTCATGTTCGGCCCGGCCGGCGTGGCGTACGTCTATCTGATTTATGGCATGCACCACTGTTTCAACGTCGTGACGGATGCCGCGGGGGTGGGCGCGGCGGTGCTGGTGCGGGCGGTGGAGCCGGTGGAGGGCCTGCCCCCGGGGACGCGCACGGACGGGCCGGGCCGCCTGTGCAAGGCGCTGGGCCTCACCCGGGCACACAACCGGCGGGGCCTGTGTACGCCGGCGCTGCACCTGAGACGCGGGACGCCTGTTCCCGAGTCAGCCGTGTCCCGGGGACCGCGGATTGGCGTGGATTACGCTGGGACGTGGGCCGCCGAACCCTTCCGGTTGTGGGTCCGGGACAGTCAACATGTCAGCAAGGGGCCGTCGCCGGGGGGCCGCAAGCCCGCTTGACGGCGGGCTTCCTGGCTGGTTGGGTGCGCCCCGCCATGTCCGACGAGGCCGTCATGGAAGAGGACCGTCAGCTCCTCTCTCGCGCACAGGATGGGGACGTTTCCGCCTTCGAGGCCCTGGTGGATGCCCACCGGGACAAGGTGTATGGCCTGGCGCTCCGGATGACCCGTTCGGAGGCCGACGCGGCCGAAATCACCCAGGACACCTTCCTGTCCGCCTACCAACACCTGAAGGACTTCCGGGGGGATGCCGCCTTCGGCTCCTGGGTGCACCGCATCGCCGCCAACCATGCGCTCATGCGCCTGCGCCACCGCCGCGTGGCCCAGGCAGCCGAGCAGGAGCTCCAGGGCCCGGAGTTCACCGAGCGGGGCTCCCTGGCGGAGTATCCCCAGACGGACTGGAGCCGGGACGCCGAGGAGAAGGCCCTGGACGCGGAGCTGGGGGCCGCCATCCAGCAGGCCTCGGACCGCCTGCCCGAGGGATACCGGGAGGTCTTCCTCTTGAAAGACGTGGAGGGCCTCAGTTACGAACAGATTGCAGAGGCAACGGGGGACTCCATCCCCGCCATCAAGAGCCGGTTGCACCGGGCACGGCTCGCGCTCCGTGAAGCCATCGACGCTTTCTACAACCGGGACAGTCGCGAGTTGTGAAACGCGACGAAGCGCTCGGCATCTTTGAGAGGAACGAGGGCGCGCCGCAGCCAGCCGAGGTTCGGATGTACAACTGCAAAGATTCCATCAACCTCCTGCTGCAATTTCTCGACGGAGAGATGTCTCCCGAGGACACGCAGCACCTGCGTGAGCACTTGCGCGGGTGCAGCCCCTGTGTGGATTTCCTGCGCACCTACCGGGCCACGCCCGGGCTGTGCAAGAAGGCGCTGGCGGCGAAGATGCCGAAGGAAGTCTCCGAGAAGCTCACCGAGTTCCTTCGCTCCAAAATCAAGTCCGCCTCGTGAACCTGAAGTCATTGTCGTTGCCGGAGTTGGAGGCCGCGCTCGCGCCGCTCTCCCCGTCGCCCGCCGCCGTCCGCAAGGTGTTCGCGGCCGTCTTCGCCCACGGTGCTCAGTCCGTGGAGGAGGTCGCTTCGGCCCGTCAGGTGCCCCGCCGCGTGGGAGACCACCTGCGCGCCCACGCGGAGCTGCCGAAGCTGGCCATCGTCGAGCGCCGCCGCGCGGACGACGGCTTCGTGAAGTACCTCTTCGACTCGCCGCTGGGCGGGCGCATTGAAGCGGTCCGCATCCCCATCTTCGATGAGAAGTACGTCATCTGCGTCTCCAGCCAGGTGGGCTGTGCGCTGGCGTGCGACTTCTGCATGACGGGGAAGTTGGGCTTCAAAAGGAACCTCCAGACGTGGGAGATATTGGACCAGGTGCTCCAGGTCCGGGAGGAAGCGGACCGGCCGGTGCGCGGCGTCGTCTTCATGGGGATGGGGGAGCCGCTCCTCAACTACAAGGAGACGCTGCGGGCCGCGGACATCCTGCGCCACCCGGCGGGGTTCTCCATCGCGGGGGAGGCGATTACCTTCTCCACTGCGGGCCATGTGCCGGCCATCCGCCGCTACGTGCGCGAAGGGCATCCGTACCGGCTGGCCTTCTCCGTGACGAGCGCCATCGCGGAGAAGCGCGCGAAGGTGCTGCCGATTGAGAAGACGCATCCGCTGCCGGAGCTCATCGCCGCCATCCGCGAGTACAGCGAAGTGCGGCGCGAACGGGCGATGATCGCCTATGTCGCCATCAGCGGCTTCAACCTGGGCCGCGAGGACGCCGAGGCGCTGAAGGCCGCCTTCGAGGGCATCCGCATCAAGGTGGACCTCATCGACGTGACGGACCCCACCGGGAAGTACCTGCCGCCCACGCCCGAGGAGCTGAGCGCGTTCCGCGACCACCTCCAGATTCTCAAGTCACCGGTGGCGCGGAGGTACTCCGGTGGCAAGGAGATTGGCGCGGCGTGTGGCACGCTGGCGGCCACGCAGTACGGCGGCACGGTGATGCCGCGGCCCGCCGAGCCGCCTCCCTCCACGACGCCGTAGCGCGCGCGGAAGGCTGGGGCCTAGGGTGGGGAGGGTGGACTGCCGCCGCCCTCATTGTCCCAGCCATCCTCCCGGTGACCCGAGCCGTGCCATTGCGCCGCGGGGGACGCCTGTCGTGTCAGTGGGCTCTTGCTCCAGCTGCCAAAGTCCAGCAACTGGAGGGTCCGGTCCTCTGCCTGGACGCGGTACGCAATCCACTGGTCGCCCAGGAAGATTCGGTGCGCACCGGGGGAGACAAGGGCGAGCTCGCTCGCATGGGGGCGGCTC
>NZ_JAAIYB010000114.1 GCF_010894475.1 Myxococcus vastator | reverse complement strand
TCGCCGCGCTGCTGCGCCCGGGGGAGGGCGTGGGCCAGCTCATGGCCAGCGAAACCTACCAGCCGCGGGACGTGCCGGGCCCCATCCAGGTGCTGCTGGACGTGGTGCCCACCAACCCGTTCGCGGCGCTCGCGAACGGGAAGATCCTCCAGGTCATCTTCTTCGCCGGCCTGCTGGGCTTCGCGTTGGTGAAGCTGGGAGAGAAGGCGGCCCGGCTGCGCGGGCTGGTCCGCGAGGCCAGCGACGCGATGATTCAGGTCACCCGCTTCGTGTTGGAGCTCACGCCGCTGGGCACCTTCGGCCTCATCGCCGCGCTGGTGGGCACCTATGGCTTCGAGCGCCTGCTCCCGCTGGGCAAGCTGGTGCTGGCGCTGTACGTGGCGTGTGCGCTGCACATCGTCTTCGTGTACGGCGGGCTCCTGATGGCGCACGGGCTCCATCCGCTGCGCTTCTTCCGAGGCGCCGCGCCCGGCATGCAGGTGGCCTTCGTCAGCGCGTCCAGCTTCGCGTCCATGCCGGTGGCCCTGCGCGCGGTGACGCACAACCTGGGCGTCAACAAGGACTACGCGGCCTTCGCCGTGCCGCTGGGGGCCAGCATCAAGATGGACGGGTGCGGCGCCATCTACCCAGCCATCGCGTCGCTCTTCGTCGCGCAGTACTTCAACCTGGAGCTGTCCGCGTCGCAGTACTTCATCATCCTGCTGGCGTCGGTGCTGGGCAGCTTCGGCACCGCGGGCGTGCCCGGGACGGCGGTGGTCATGGCCACGGTGGTGCTCAGCTCCGCGGGCCTGCCGCTGGAGGGGCTGGGCTACCTGCTGGCCATCGACCGCGTCCTCGACATGATGCGCACGCTGACCAACGTCACCGGGCAGATGCTGGTGCCGGTGCTGGTGGCGCGCGAGGAGGGGTTGCTCGATGCCGCCGTCTACAACGGCGCGTCCCCCGCCATCGCGCTGCAGGAGGACGTGGTGAAGGCGGACTGAGCCTCGCGCGCTCAGTCCTCGCCGTCGGGCCCCAGGCGCGGCTCATACGGACCGCCCGCGGGGTGGTGTTCCTCCAGGTCGTTCTGGTGCGTCCGCTCCCACAGTGGAAGCCCGGCGCGGAACGCGGCCTGGGCGATGAGCAGCGTGGCCACCGGCGTCATCACGAAGACGAAGGCGACCCCCAGCACCGCGCGGGCGATCACGCTGACGTCCCCCAGCCCCAGCGCCGCCGCGCCCAGCAGCAGGCCGAGCCCCAGGGAAGAGGCCTTCGCGGCCGCCTGGAGCCGCAGGAACAGGTCCGGCATCCGGAACAGGCCCAGGCCCGCCAGGAGCATCAGCAGCGCTCCCGAGAGCAGCATCGTCGCGGTGATGAAATCCTTCATTGTCTGCCCCTGCCCGCGCTGTAGAGATACCTCGCGATGACGATGGTGCCCATGGACCCGATGACGGCCAGCACGAGCGCCACGTCCACCAGCTCCGGCTGCCCCACCCACAGGGCATAGACGGTGATGACCGCCGCCGTCTGGAGCGAGAAGAGGTCCAGCGCCACGACCCGGTCCGTCAGGGACGGTCCGCGGACCAGCCGGTGCAGCGAGAAGAGCATCGCGATGGACAGCGCGCCCAGGGTGCCCTGGATGATGAACTGCAAGGCGTTGCTCATCGCAGGGCCCTCAGCAGCGGCTTCTCCACGCGCTCGCGGAGCTCCCGGCGGAAGGCCTCCCGTGTCGTGGCGAACATTACATGGATGTAGAGGGCCTTGCGGTCCTCGGAGACCTCCAGCCCCAGCGTCCCTGGAGAGAAGGTGACGATGAGCATCAGCAGGGTGATCTCCGCGTCCGTCCGGGCCTCCATCTCGTAGCGGTAGATGGCGGGGCAGGAGATGAGCCTCGGCGTGGCGATCTCGTAGGCCACGCGCACGTTGGCGACCAGCACGTCCCAGCCGACCCGGGCCACCAGCCGCGCCACGTTCCAGGCCTGCGTCGCGTAGCGCGTGGGCAGGGGCTTCACGTCGATGAGGCCCAGCAGGAGGAAGCCAATCACGAAGCCAGTCAGGAGGTTCGCCGCGTTGACCTCCCCCAGCATCGCGGCCCAGAGCAGGGCCAGCATCAGGTTCCAGAGCAGGGCGGTCATGGGCGCTCCCTCAGCACCGCCCGCACGTACTCCGTGGGGTCGATGAGCTGTCCCGCCGCCGCGTCCGCCAGCTCCAGCAGCGGCTCCGCGCCCACGCCCAGGACGACCATGAAGGTCGTCATCGCGATGCACGGCCCGAGCACGCCGTCGCCCAGGCTCAGTGGCCGGTTGGGCTCCTGCGGCTGGTTCTCCGGGGGCGCCTTCCAGAAGGCCTCGCGCCAGATCTTCATCATGGAGAAGAGGGTCAGCAGGCCCACGACCACCGCCGTCCCCGCGATGACCCAGTGCTGGGTCCGCAGCGCGGCCTGGATGATGGCCAGCTTGGCGAAGAAGCCGGAGAAGGGGGGCACCCCCGCGAGCGACAGCGCGGGGATGAAGAACAGCGCGGCCAGCAGGGGCTGCGTCCGATACAGGTTGCCCATCTGGTGCAGGTCATAGGTGCGGGTGACGCGCGCGGTGGCCCCGCTGACCAGGAACAGCGCGGACTTCGCGAAGATGTAGTGGATGAGGAAGGCGATGAGCGCCGCCAGGGCGCCGCGGGTCATCAGTCCTAGGGCGGCGATGAGGTAGCCAATCTGGCTGATGATGTGGAAGGACAAGAGCCGGCGCACGTCGTACTGCGCGACCGCGCCCAGCACGCCCGTCACCATCGTCAGGCCGCCCATCACCAGCAGGAGGGTGCTGGTGAACCGCGCGTCCTGCGTGAAGACCAGGGTGAAGACGCGCGCCAGGGCGTAGACGCCCACCTTGGTGAGGAGCGCGGAGAACAGCGTCGTCACCGCCGCCGGAGGCGTGTGGTAGGACGCCGGCAGCCAGAAGAAGAGGGGGAAGGCGCCCGCCTTCAGCGCGAAGGCCACCAGGAAGAACATGGACACGGCCGTCATCAGCCTCGGCGTGCCCAGGCCCGGCACCGTGACGGACAGGTCCGCCAGGTTCAGCGTCCCCGCCACGCCGTACAGCAGGCCCACGGCGCACAGCAGCACCACGGAGCCGATGAGGCTCAGCGACATGTACTTGATGGACGCCTCGAGCTGCTCCTGCCGGGCCTCCAGCGCGAGCAACACGAACGAGGCGCCCAGCATGACCTCAATCCACACGAAGAGGTTGAAGAGGTCTCCGGTGAGGAACGCGCCGCACACGCCCCCCACGAGCACCAGCACCAGCGGGTAGTAGGCGCCCGCCTCCCGCGAGGCCGGGAGCGTGGCCGCGGAGAAGGAGACCACCGTCAGTCCCATCAGCCCGGTGACGAGCACCATCAGCGCGCTGAGCAGGTCCGCGACCAGGGTGATGCCGAAGGGCGCCGCCCAGCCGCCCATCTGCGCGGCCTGGATGCCGTTGCGCCGCACCGTCACCAGCAGCAGCGCGCCCACGGCGGTGACGGACACCATGGTCATCAGCGCCAGCCACCGGCGCGGCCAGGCGCGGGACGGGGTGAGCTGGCCCGCCGCCGCGGCGCCCAGGCACAGAATCATGGGCAGGCTGAGCAGCGCCGAAGACGGCATCATTGGGAGTCCTTCAGCTCGGTGCGCAGCGCGCGGGTGTCGTCGGTCCCCGTCTCCTGCGCCGCCCGGTGCACCAGCACCAGCAGCAGAGCGAGCAGCCCGAAGTTGATGACGATGGCGGTGAGGATGAAGGCCTGCGGCAGCGGGTCCGCGAAGGGCCGGGTGAGCGCCTCCTGGCCTTCGGGCACCAGGGGCGCGAAGCCGCGCTGGAGCCCGTTGACGGTGAACAGCAGCAGGTTGCTGGCGCTGCCCAGCAGCACCAGGCCCAGCGCCAGCCGGACGACGCTGTGGAGCATCAGGCAGTACAGCCCCGCCGCGAAGAGGGCGCCCACGGTGAGCGCGAGGAACAGCTCCATGTCTACCTCCCCAGCTCTGGCGCGGTCGTCTCCTCACCCCGGCTCATGCCCAGGATGAAGGACATCGCCGTGCCCAGGACGGCCAGGTACACGCCCACGTCGAAGAGCTGCGGGGTGCCCACCTTCAACCCGTCCGACCAGGGCAGGGGCACCTGGCCCCAGAGGCTGGAGAGGAACGAGCGGCCCTCCAGCATGGCGGGGACGCCGCTGAGCAGCGCCACCAGCAACCCCGCCGCCGCCAGCCGGGTGGGGTGGACGCGCAGTTGCCTGCGCGCGGCGGACCGGCCAAAGGCGACCATCTGCAGCGCGAAGGCCGCCGCCGCCAGCAGGCCGCCGACGAAGCCGCCGCCGGGGATGTCGTGGCCGCGCACGGCCAGCA
Source organism: Myxococcus vastator (assembly GCF_010894475.1). Classification (GTDB taxonomy): domain Bacteria; phylum Myxococcota; class Myxococcia; order Myxococcales; family Myxococcaceae; genus Myxococcus; species Myxococcus vastator. The sequence goes on along the minus strand of NZ_JAAIYB010000114.1, from coordinate 15,501 downwards.
CCAGGGACACGAGCAGGAGCACCGGCGCCATCATCCGCGCCACGGTGTGCATCACCACGGGGTTCATACCTGTCTCTTCTTTCTCCGGGAGCGCGTGCGGAACAGGAGATAGACACCCAGCCCCGACGTCGCCAGCACGGCGGTCTCCCCCAGCGTGTCGAGTGCCCGGAAGTCCACCAGGATGACGTTGACGATGTTCAGCCCCTTGCCGCCGGGCACGCTCTGGGCCGCGTAGAAGTCCGCCAGCCGCGTGTGCGTGGGCACCGCGGCCACGTGCAGCAGCGTCCAGGTGACGAGCCCGCCCACGGCCAGGGGCAGCGCCGCCGTCCACCAGCGGAAGCGGTGCTCGTGCGGCTGGACGGGGAAGCGCGCGAAGACGAGCGCGAACAGGATGACGGTGAGCGTCTGCACCACGACCTGCGTCATGGCCAGGTCCGGCGCGCCGAAGAACACGTACAGCAGCGCCTCCGCCAGGCCCAGCGCGCCCAGCGCGAGGATGGACGTCAGCGCCGAGCGCGACACCACGGCCAGCACCGCCGACACCAGGATGCCCACCAGGACCACCACCTCATAGGGCAGCACGTCCATGGACACGCCCCGGGGCCAATCCCTCAGCCGCAGCACCACCGCGAGCGCCAGCAGCCCGCCGAACGTGGCGATGGTGACGACGATGTACTGGTGCAGCGAGCCGGTCTGGAGCACCCGCGTCATCCACGAGGACAGCTTGAGCAGGCCGCTCAGGGAGGCCTGGTAGAAGTGCTCCGGGCCGTGGCTGGACAGGTTCAGGGCGCGCAGGCCCTTCAGCACCGGCTGGCGCAGCGCGAAGAGGCCTCCGCCCAGCACGAGGCTCCCCGCGCTCAAGCCCAGCGCGGGCGTCACGCCATGCCACAGCGTCAGCTCGAGGCCTCCCGCCTGGCTTCCGCCGATGTCCACCGCCGCCATGGCCAGCAGAGGCTGGATGGCCCAGGGCACCAGGCCCAACACCAGCCCCGCGGCGGCGAGCAGCGCGGGCCCCACCCACATGGACGGCGGCGCTTCGTGGACCTCCGACTCCGGCTTCGCGGCGCGGAACGTCCTGCCCGCGAAGGGCTGCACGCCCACGCGGAGCGCCGCGGCCACCATGCCGCCGAAGCCCACCATGGCCCCCACCGCCAGGGGCCAGCCTCCCGGGCCCTTCAGGCAGGCCTCGTAGATGAGCTCCTTGCCCACGAAGCCGAAGAGCGGGGGCAGGCCCATCATCGACAAGGCGGCGGCCGCGGCGGCGGCGGCCGTCATCGGCAGGTGCTTGCGCAGCCCGCCCAGGCGCGTCACGTCGCGCGTGCCCGTCTCGTGGTCCACCGAGCCCGCCACCAGGAACAGCGTGCCCTTGTAGAGCGCGTGCGCGGTGAGGAACGTCACCATGGCCTGGATGGCGGCCGGGGTGCCCTGGCCGAGCAGCATCACCAGCGCCCCCAGGACGCTCACCGTCGCGTACGCGAGCACCAGCTTGAGGTCCGTGTGCCCCAGCGCCAGCAGGGCGCCCAGCACCATCGTCACCGTGCCCACGACGGTGAGGATGTTCTGCCAGGAGGGGGTGCCTCCCAGGACGGGCGACAGCCGCGCCAGCAGGAAGACGCCCGCCTTCACCATGGTGGCGGAGTGGAGGTACGCGCTCACGGGCGTGGGCGCGGTCATCGCGCCCGGCAGCCAGGTGTGGAACGGCATCTGCGCGGACTTGGTGAACGCGCCGCCCAGCACCAGCAGGAGGATGGCCAGGTAGCGGGGGCTGCCGCGCACGGTGTCCGCGGCGGCGATGGTGCCGGAGATGGACAACGTGCCCACCAGGTCGCCCAGCAGGAGCAGGCCCACCAGCAGGGACTGGCCGCCCAGCGCGGTGATGAGCAGGGCCCGCTGCGCGGACTCGCGGGCGGCGTCTTCCTTGTGCTCGAAGCCGATGAGGATGAACGAGCTGAAGGTCGTCACCTCCCAGCAGATGAAGAGCAGGAGCGTGTTGTCGGCGAGGACGATGCCCAGCATCCCGGCCATGAACAGCAGGAGCCAGCCGTAGAAGCGGCCCAGCACCTCATGGTGGACCAGGTAGCGCCCCGCGTAGATGACCACGAGCGTGCCCAGGCCCGTGATGAGCAGCGCCATCAGCAGGGACAGGCCGTCCAGTCGCAGCGCGAAGTCGATGCCCAGGTCCGGCATCCACGACAGCGTCAGCGAGGGCACCTCACCGCGAACTCCGGCGGGAACCTGTGCGCCGAACCACACGGCCAGCCCCGCCGGACACAGGGCGAGCACCCAGCCCGCCCAGGACTTGAACAGCCGGGTGATCGGTACGGCCAATGCCGCGACGATGAAGGGAACGAAGAAGGCGATGCACAGAGCCATGACCGGCGCCCAGCAGGCCATTGCCGGGTGCCTGCCTCCAGGCTTCTTCCTTGCACGCTCCACCCGGGAGCCAGTGGTGGACACTCCCGCACGTCACCCGACTTCGAAGTGTCCACCAGTCCCCGGGGGCTGCCCCGGCCGCTGGACGGGCGGAGGTCCCGGCTCACGGGTCGCGAGGTTGGTAGTGGCGGGCGTCCAGCGGCAGCTCCAGGGTGAAGGTCGTTCCAGTCGCCGCGTCACTCTGGACGGAGACGGTCCCTCCATGTGCTTGCGCACACCCCCAGACGAGCGTCAGTCCAAGCCCCCAACCCTTCGAAGGGCCCTTGCTCGCGGAATGGGTCCGGGTGAAGGGCTTGAAAATCTGTTCCTGGTCCGCGGGCGCGATGACGGGGCCGCGGTTGTGGACAGACGCTCGGGCCAGGTCGCCGGCTCGGGTGACGGTGAAGGTGATGGGCTCCGTGGCGGACCCGTACTTGACGGCGTTGCTGCCCAGGTTCCAGAGGGCGCGACGCAGCTCCTCCGCGCTCCAGATTCCCCGGACGCGCTCCTCCGCCTGGAGCACGAAGCGGTCCCCATGGAGCGCGCTCAGCTCTTCGACCACTTCCTGGGCGACACCGCCCAGGTCGCACATGTCGAGGCGAAGCGGGAGCCGCTGGCCTCCCCGGATGCGGTTCGCGTCGAGCAGGTCCCGCACCATCTGGTCGGTGCGTTCGATGTTCCGGTCGATGCGCAGTGCCAGGTCGCGTCGTTGGTCCAGTCGCTCGGGATGCCGGATGAGGAGCTGCGCGCCTGACTTCGCCGCCGACAGCGGTCCGCGAAGGTCATGGGCGAGCACCGAGACGAAGTGCTCTCGAAGCGCCCGTTCGGCCTGCAACGCTTCGATCTTCTCGCGCAGGTTCGCGTAGAGCTTGGCGTTGTCCAGGTGGACGCTCAGCTGCTGGCTCAGGGAGAGGAGCCGCCCCTTCTCCCGGGCGGTGAACTCGCGGACCTCGGAGAGGCCGACGTACAAGATGCCCACCAGCGCGCGGTGGAGCGGGAGCCGGACCCCGAGCAGCGAATGCAACCCGCTTTGGCGAAGCGTGGGGCTCAACTCGAGCGACGTCGTCTCGGCATCCCGGACGGAGAGGGTCTCCTCGCCCCCAACGGCGACGCTCCCTGGAAAGGACTCGGGACTGACGGAGGACACGTAGTGCTCGAGGTGCTCGCTCGCCAGCCCCGCGGCGGCGGCGGTGACCAGCTCCTCTTTCTCGGCGTCATACAGGAGCACCGCCGCGCTCCGTGCGCCCATGGCATCGAGGATCAGCTCAAGGACCTCCTTCAAGTGGTCGTGGAGGGTCGTCGTCCCCTCCATGAGCGCGTCGTTGGCCACCTTCTGGAGGAGCCGCAAGTAGCGCTTCTCGGTCTGCTCGTCCTCCATCAGGTACCGGCTGAAGCGCTCCGTCACGAGCGTCGAGGCGGCATGCAGTTCGGTGAAGAGCTGCTCGACGTCCAGCGCGCTGGGACGGGCTTGCGGCGGAGCATCCGCCCACATGCCAGCGATGCAGCGGCCCAGGATGGCGAACTCCTCGGTGACCTCCGCCAGATTGAAGCCCTGCCGGAGGCGGGCGGACACGTGGCTCTCGACGTGGGCTCGCCGGGTGCCGGCATTCGCACCGGGTGCCCCTTCCTCGTCAGCGAGAGAGGCCAGGTAGACAGGCATGAGGTTCTTGAGCTCGGGCCCGTCCAGCCCTCGGGCGGACGCGGCCCGAGCGGCCTGCTCGGACCACCGTTGGATGATTTCCTCTTGGTGTCGGCGGATGGTGCCCGCAACGCTGGTCATCGGGAGTCCTCATCCTCGATGATGGACATTGCTTGCGGCTTCCCGCATCCGGAGACACTCCAAGTGTCTCGTTGAAGGCAATGCGGGCCGGGGCCTCGCTTCCTTCGGTGATGGCGAAGCGCGCCGCTTCCTCGCCCGCCGTGGTCAGCACGCCTGCGGCCACCTCGGCCCCACGGGGAAAGCCGTGACTGCCACAGCGGTATTGGTCCGCAGGACCGCCGTGAACCCGGACAAGGGCAGCCCCAGCAGCGCGGCGTCTGCTCCGGTCACGCGGCCCACCGCGCCCGGCACGCCGCCGATTCGCGATGACGGCCACCCGCGGTCGCTGGTACATGGAGCCATATGGCGAGCCTCGAAGAACTGCGTGTCGACACGTACCGTTCACTGCGGGGTGTGCGGCTTGAGCGTCTCGGCCGAATGAACCTGCTCGTGGGTGGCAATAACGCGGGGAAGACCTCCGTGCTTGAGGCAATCGGGCTGGTCGCCAGGCCTGTGGATCCGGGACAGTGGATCCAGACCGTTACGAACAGGGATGCCTCCGGTCCTCTCGTGGATGGGCTCTGGGCCCTCTTTCCCGATAGCACCGCGCTCAAGCTCGAAGGCGAAAATGAACTGTCAAAGCCCATCTCCATCCATGGGCGTTTCGAGGGGCAGTCCAGACATGTCCGCGCTCAGGCGCTGGCGTATGTCGAGCAGCGATGGTCGGACGTTGACCGGTCAGGTTCAGATCCTCGAAGCGACGTCGTGGTCCGTCTCCACATGGACGTGAGCGCTGGCGACACGCCTCCCATTGCTCATGAGCTGGACTTCGGCTCAACGCCTCGGCGCCTGCCCATCCCCCAGGGGGTCGCGCTGTTCCGTGTCTTCGTCGTCACGCCCATGACGCATCGATCGACCGCGCAGCTCATCACGCACCTCAGCCACGTCATCGACGAAGGCACGAAGGGCAAGGCCGTCGAACTGCTCAGGCTGTTCGACCCGCACGTCAGTGATGTCTTGATCAGCCGGCCTTTCGGGCGCGACGCCATCCGTGTCGTCCATGAAAGGCGAGGGGTTGTAGACCTCGCGACCTTCGGTGATGGGATGCGGCGGGCGTTCGCGATGAGCGTCGCACTCTCTCGGGCGAGCGGCGGCATCTTGCTCGTGGACGAAATCGAATCCGCCATCCATGCGCGCGCACTCGACTCCGTCCTGCCATGGCTCGTGCGGGCGGCCGGTGAAGCCAACGTACAGATCGTCGCGACGACCCATAGCCTGGAAGCAGTGGATGCTTCTCTGGGAGCGTTCGTGAGCTCGGCTCCAGAGGAGGTCATCACCTATCACCTTCGGCGCTCGGAGAGCGGTCATGCATGCCTCCGGTACGACCTGAACGGGCTGCGTAGCTTGCGTGATGAAGGGCTCGATATCCGATGAGCAACCATGTCTACCTGCTCACCGAAGGCGTGCATGACGTCGCATTCATGGGCAAGCTGCTGAAGCTATCGTTGGGCTTCGAGCACGTCTCGAAGGAAGCGGGGCTCGACCCGGTATGGAAGCGCATCCTCCCCACAAAGTGGCCTCATGACGGCTCACTTCGAGCGTCCGTGCCCGCTCCGGTCTTCTACCGTGACCCAGGAAGTGAAACCTCTGTTGCTATCGTCAATTCCCAGGGCATCAGTGAGCTCGCCAAGAAGCTTGAGACGCATCGGAAAGCGTTGGCGCTCGACGGTGTGACTCTGGATGCAGTGGGGGTCGTGCTCGATGCCGACGCGCAGGAGGCGCCGCAACAACGGTTCACGAGAATGGCGGATGCAATCGCCACCAATGGTTTCCCGCGTCCCTCGGTGATGGAGGTCGTCACGGGGCAGCCGCGAACGGGCGTGTTCGTCCTTCCTGGTGGAGGGCACCCTGGGACGCTGGAGGACCTCCTGCTGGAGTGCGCGGCGGTCGCGTACCCAAAATTGCGAACGCATTCAGAGCAGTTCGTGGATGGGCTGGACCGCACCGCGCCCGAGTTCATGTCAGGGGAGCTCAAGGACCTGTCCGCGCCCGCAGGCCGGCACAAAGCCGTGGTGGCGGCGATGAGCGCCATCCTGAAGCCTGGACGGCCGGTCCAGGCCACCATCGAAGACAATCGCTGGGTCGCGAAGAGCACCGTCGCTCTTCCGCAAGTCGCCGCGCTCGTGGGGTTCCTGGCCGACCTCACGCGAGCGCCCCCCTCGTCCGCCGGCGCGCCACCTGCTCCCCCGGCACCATCGGTTCCTTGATCCGCAGGTTCAGAGGGAGCCGTGGAGGGGTAGTTCCGCCTTTCGCCTCGCAGTGCTTCTTCTCGTCGCGTTCCGGAGGTGTCGCGAGAAGCGCTGCCACCTTCGGGGACCACTCGGGCCCCTGACGCAGTCCTGTTAGGGTCTCGACATGGTGGTGAAGATTGCCTCGCGGCCGGAGCCTGTGCGTCGCCCCGAACTGTGCCGCCTACGCGCGTGGCACCTCGTGTGCCCCTCCGAGGCGCTCCGGCCTGGACAGGTGATGCGCTGGAGCACGGGCGCGCGGGAGCTGGTCCTCTTCCGGGGACGGAGCGGCGCGGTGAACGCGCTCGCCGCCCATTGTCCCCATATGGGCGCGCACCTGGGCGGTGGCACCGTGGTGGGGGATTCGCTGCGCTGTCCGCTCCACCACTGGCGGTTCGACGGCAGTGGTGCCTGCCCGGGGAAGACGGCGCAGCGGGCGTTCCCCGTGGTGGAGCGGTACGGCGCCATCCTGGTCTTCAACGGTCCGGTGGTGCTCTTTCCTCCGCCGGAGGTGGGCAGCGGAGCGCTGCGCTGGGGCACGTCGGCTCGCTTCGCGGTCCGGTGTGACTGGCTGCCCGTGGTGGCCAACGCCTTCGATTTGGAGCACCTGCGCACGGTGCACCAGCGCGAGCTGCGGGACGCCCCGGTGGTGGAGCGGCCGGACCCGTTCACCTTGCGCGTTCGCTACACGTCCCGCGTCACGGGAACCGGGCTCAGTGACCGGGTGATGAAGTGGCTGTCTGGCAATCGCATCGGCGTCACGCTCACGCTGCACGGCGGCACGCTCATGTCCGTGGAGAGCGACCTGGGGCGCACGCGCAGCGCGTTGCTCGCCGGCCTCCATCAGAGCGAGCAGGGGGTGTTCATCCGGCTCGCCTTCGCCGCGCGCCGCAGCCGGCTACCGGGGGTGGACTGGCTGGCGCTCCAGGTGTCGCGGTGGCTGTTCACGTCGTTCCTGCGGCGCGACCTGTCCGTGCTCGACGGGATGCGCTTCAACATGGCGGGGGCGGCGGAGGACCCGGTGCTGCGCCAGGTGCTCGACTTCACCGACGGCCTGCCGGAGGCGCACGATGACGACCGCGGGTGAGGGCGAGGCAACCCCGATTCCGGCCGCGCTCAACGCCGTCCTCCTGGTCTGCGCCATGGCGGCCTGTGCCGCGTGCTTGTGGCTGGCGTCCCACGCGGAGCGGCTCGCCGTCCAGCTCCTGGCCGCGGGCGTCTTCTCCTTCGTGAACAACACCGTGTTCTCGCTGCTGCATGAGGCCACGCACGGCGTGCTGCACCCCGTGCGGCGGGTGAATGACACGCTGGGCCGGGTGGCCGCGGCGTTCTTTCCCACGTCCTTCACGATGCAGCGCGCCTTCCACCTGAACCACCACCGCCACAACCGGACGCACCTGGAGCAGTTCGATTACTTCCGGCCCGGAGACAACCGCCTCCTGAAGCGGGCGCAGTGGTACTCCATCCTCACCGGCCTCTACTGGCTGTTCGTCCCGGTGGGAGCGGTGGCCTTCGCGCTCGTCCCCGGGCTGCTGCACCGGCTGCGCGGCACGGGCACCCGGTACGGCGAGCAGACGGGCGCGGACGCGTACCTCGGGCGTCTGGAAGCAGCGCCTGGACGCGCCATCCGCGCGGAGGTGCTGCTGGCGGCCTGCGTGCAGGTGGGGCTCGTGGTGGCGTTCGATGTATCAGCGGCGGGGTGGGGGCTCTGCTACGCCGCCTTCGCCGTCAACTGGAGCGCGCTCCAGTACGCGGACCATGCGTGGTCTCCGCTGCACGTCCGTGACGGCGCGTGGGATTTGCGCGTGGCCGCTCCGGTGCGCTGGCTGTTCCTCAACTACCACCATCACCGGGCCCACCACCGGCACCCGCATGTTCCCTGGCTCTACCTGGGTCGCTACGTGGACCCGGAGGTGACGCGGCCGTCCTTCCTGCGCATCTGGCTGTCCATGTGGCGGGGCCCCCGGCCACTGCCCGCCGCCGTGGAGGACCGATGAGCCCGCGTCCCGCGTTGTTCGGCTGGCCACGCCAGGAAGCGCTGGCCGTCACGGCCACCATGGCCACGGGCTTCGCCCTGTTCTTCGTGGCCGTCTACGGCGGCGCGAGCTGGCTCACGGGCTTCTACACCGGGGGCCTCCGGGTGGAGCTGCCCTTCGAGCGCCACATTCCCTTCATTCCGTCCTGGGCGCTGGTCTACGTCAGCATGGACGTGCTGCTCCTGCTGTCCCTGTTCGTCTTCCGGACGTGGCGGGACATGGTGCCCTTCGCGTTGGCGCTGTGCGTGGAGACCGCGCTCGCGGCCGTGTGCTTCCTGCTCTTCCCGGTGGAGGTGGCCTGGCCGCCGCGCGCCGTGGAAGGGCGCTGGGCGGGGGTCTTCCAACTGGCGGACACGCTCAACCTGGAGCGGAACTACCTCCCGTCCCTCCACGTCGCCTTCGCGTGCACGGCGGCCCTGGCCTACGCGGAGCGGGCCGGGGTGCTGGGGCGTGCCGTGCTCGGCCTGTGGGCGCTGGCCATCGCGGCGTCGACGTTGCTCATCCACGAGCACCACCTGGTGGACGTGGTGGCGGGGGCGTTGCTGGCCTGGGGCACCTGGCGGTGGGTGGCGCCCTGGGCGCGCCGCGCGGCGTTCCTGGAGGCCCTGCGAGTCGAGGCCCTGTGCGCCCGGGAGTCCTACCGCTTCGCGCGGCGTCACCTGCGCTACGGACTGATTGCCCTGGTGCTCTACCGCTACACGCTGAGCCGGTGGTGGCGCGAGGCACGGGTGGCCCGGGTGGGCTTCTGCTTCCTCCAACTGGTGGACGACGTGCTGGATGGGGACCGCGCGGTGGACGGAGAGCCGCTCGACTGGGTGGACGCGCTCCTCCTGGAGTTGGAGTCCGGGCGAGGGGAGGACCGGGGGACGGCGGCCACGCTGGGGCGCGTACTGCTGGAGCGGCTGGGTGACGACGCGGCGCGCGCCCAGGTCTTCGCGCTGGTGCGGACGATGCGAAAGGACCGGGAGCGGGTGAAGGACGGACAGTGGTGGAGCCCGGAGGCCCTTCGCGCGCAGCAGCACGACACGTTCCGCTTGTCGGTGGACCTGATGCTGCACGTCGCCGGGGCGGGCGTCAGCGCTGATGAGGCGCCCGCGCTGATGGCGGCCTTCGGCTGGTGCTCGGTGATGCGGGACCTGCGGGAGGACCTGGCCCAGGGGCTCTACAACGTTCCGGAAGGGGTCGCGGCGGCCGTCCGTGGCGAGGGCGCGGACCCGACGCGCCTCGACGCGCTGCTGGGCGCGGAGGCGGGCCGCGCGTGGATGATGGCGGAGTACGTCCGGGCCAGGGCGTTGTTGGATGACTCGGCCGGACAGTTGGCGGCACTGGAGGGCCGTCCGGGGCTGGCGCTGCTGCGCCTGTTCCACCGCTCCATCGAGTCCTTCTGGCGCAAGCGCCTGCCCCGGCGCCATCCCTTCCTGGCCGAGGTCACAGCCCGCCAGCTTCAGGGCGCGTGAGGGGCGGGCCCGGACTTGCCGCGCCGCAACCTCCGGCCTACGACGGCGCCCGCCACGAGCGCGCCCAGTCCGATGACCGTCACTCCCGCCAGCGCGAGGTGCTTCACCCGCGTGAGGAGGGGATTGTCGAAGACGTTGGTGGAGTAGTGGAACGCGGCGATCTGCCAGCGGTCGCCCTCCCGGACCAAGGTGCAGGTCCACCGGCCGTCGATGACGATGTCCGTGCCGTCCGTGAGGACGTAGTGGTCTCTCGACGAGCCGCGCGCGATGCCGGTGTCACCGTACAGGCGAGTCAAGTCATCCACCTCGAACTTCGCCTGGATGCGGTCCACGACGCGATTCGGCCCGCGCATCATCTCGTCGTAGTACGCGCGGATGGACTCCTTCCCCACGCGCACGTCGTTGTTCATCGTCGTGAAGGCGACCTCCGGGTGCAGGTGGCTCAGCAGCCGGTCGATGTCCTGGGCATTGAGGGCATCTTCCATCTCCTGCTTGAGGACGCGCAGGGCGTCATGGGTGGCCGCGTCGGCGGTGGGCGGCTGGGCCAGCGTCGCGGACGGCAGGAACGCGAACAGCAGCGCCACCACACAACATCCAGGCAAGCGGATCATCGAGGCTCCGGAGGGGTGAATCCGCCCATCCTAGAGAGCCTTCCGGCCCGGGGTGCAGGGAAGTTGCCGTCCGAGGTGCCCCAGGGCACCGGGGGCCGGTGGACAGGGGCCCACGCCCTGGGGTGATTCCTGCCGGCCTGGCACGCGCCTATCCATCTGCGCCAGGTCCATTTCCCAGGAGGCGTGCCATGAAGGATCGTCCCGCAACACTCGTACTGTCCGGCGGTGGCGCCAAGGGAGCCTTCCAGGTCGGCGCCGAGCGCGTCCTCCGGGAGGTCCATGGCTTCCGCTGGGAGCGCATCTTCGGCGTGTCGGTGGGCGCCCTGAACGCCGCGCTGCTGGCCCAGCACGCCTACCGGGCGCTGAATGACATCTGGTTGAACCTCCGCGAGGCGGACCTCTACCGGAAGCTGCCCTGGCCGCTGGTGGCCCTGCGCGTGGGCCTGTTCCGCAAGCTGGGGCTGTATGACAACGCGCCCATGCGGGAGCTGATCCAGCGGCACGTCGCCGGGAACCACTTCCGGGTGCCCGCCCACGTGGGGCGCGTGTCGCTGGTCTCCGGCAACTACGAGCTGGTGCCCAGCGACTCCAGGGACTTCCTGGATGCCATCTGGCAGAGCGCGACGTTGCCCATCCTCTGGGAGCCCGTCGGCGATTCGGCCCTGGTCGACGGGGGCCTGCGCAACGCCACGCCCCTGGGGGATGCGCTGGAGTTCGGCCCGACGGAAATCGTCGTCGTCGTCTGCTCACCGTCCCGGATTGAACGGGTGAAGCCGCCGGCCAATCTCCTGGAGGTGGCCACGCGCAGCCTGGCCGACATCACCCTCAATGAAATCCTGCTCAATGACGTGGATGCCTTCGTGCGCATCAACGACATCGTCCGTCAGGCCTATGAGGCGGGGCTCACCGTGCGGCGGCCGGATGGAGTGCCCTACCGATACTGCCGCATCACCGTCATCGAGCCCGCCCGGCCCATGGGGGACATGTTGGACTTCGCGCCGGAGGTGATCCGGATGCGGCTGCGACACGGCGAGGAGGTGGCCCGGGCCGTCTCGCTGCCCACGGGCGTGGGCCCTGGAGAGCGCGTGCAGCGCCGCGTGGAGCTCTTCCCGGAGCCCCCCATGCACGCCTAGAGCGCCGCGGGCCTGGCCGCCGCCTTGGAAGGACCGATGGCGCGTGGCACGGGCTCGGGCGGCGGCGGTTCCGCTCGTGGCTCCGGCGCGTCGTCGTTGAGCTCCTTGTAGAAGCGCCGCCCGATGAAGACGCCGAGCACCAGCGACACCACCAGGCCCACGGCGGCGACCGCCGTCATCGTCGTGCGGCCCTGGGCCAGACCGCTGCCCAGCTGCGCCGTGAGGAAGGTGCCGGGAATGGTGCCAATCATGATGCCAGCCAGCGTGGGCACCATCCGCGCCCCGCTCGCCGCCGCCGCCGCCAGCATCACGTCGGTGGGGCAGAGTGGGTTGATGCACGCGGTGAAGGCGAAGAGGAAGTCATGCCGCTTCGCCGCCCGCACCAGTGCGGGATACTTGCTGCCCGCCAGGCGCTTCATCAGCCCCGTGCCCAGCTTGCGCGCCGCGGCGAAAAGCAGCAGGCCCGACAGCAAGCTGCCCGTTAGTGAATAGAGGGTCGCTGCGAGCGTGCCAAACATCATCCCGCCCACGGCCGTCAGCAGCTGACCCGGAAGCAGTGTCACGGGCCGGATGGCAAGGAAGCCGATGTATGCAATAGGCGCCCATTTCCCGAAGGGCTCCAACCAGCTCGCGATGCGCTGCTGGTCGACGAAGTCCGGCCCGAGCAGCCGGAGTGCGACAAGCCCCCCCACTGAAACGAGCATCGGGGCCAACACCCGGAGCCAGGTCTTCACCGACTGCGCCACGCCATACCTCCCCGCGGCCCCACTTCCGCCGCGCCGTGGGCCTGAAAGTGAAGGTGGTTTCGGGAATCCGCAATGTGCAGTGGGGTGTTTCCAACATGAAAGCGTCCGGCCGGGCAGCCCGCCGCCCGGTCCGAAAGCTCGGCAGGCGTCGCGAAACCCACGAAATTACAGCTGTTTTCGTGTGGCGTACCGGGGGTGAACGGCTGGCGGTGTACGGAGCTTGCTTGCATCGGGGCGCTTCCGTCCCAAGGTTTCAGGCAAGGGGCACCAAGGCGAGGGCTGGGGTAGTCACGAGAGGAGACAGGCAAATGTCGGACAAGGACAACAAGGGCAGCATGACGGTGGCCGAAGCAGGTCGGAAGGGTGGCGAGACGGTCCGGAACGAGCGCGGTCGCGAGTTCTACGAGACGATCGGCCGCAAGGGCGGCGCCACGGTGAAGGCCGAGCGCGGTCGCTCCTTCTACGAGGAGATTGGCCGCAAGGGCGGCGAGACGGTGAAGGCCGAGCGCGGCGCCAAGTTCTACGAGGAGATCGGCAAGAAGGGTGGCGATCGTGTGAAGGCCACCCGCGGTCCGAACTTCTACGAGGAGATTGGCCGCAAGGGTGGGCAGAAGGTGAAGAAGCTCATCGAAGAGGGCAAGCGGGCCGCGCGCGCCGCCATGGCGGCGCAGGAGGGCACGGCAGGTGCGCCCACCCAGGAGGGCGCGGCGCCGTCCACACCGCCGTCGTCCGGAGAGCCGGCGGGGCCGGGACAGAACGAGTAGCGCCATGAGGCGTGGCGCCAGACTCGCGGACCGACTAAGAGGGCCGCGTGTACCTGGTCATCACGTTCCTCGAACAGCTGGAAGCAACCGAGCGGGCCATCCGCCGGCTCCGGGAGTTCGGTATCCCGGAGCCGCTGGTGGTGCGGGCTCGGAGCGCGGCGGCGGCGCTGTCCGCCGAGGTCCCCGTGTTCGCGGGGCTCCGCAGCCTGGCGTTGGGCGCCGATGACGACCGCGTCATCCTGGTGAGCCTGTTGCCGGGCCTGCCCGCCGAGGAGATGGAGCGGCTGGTCCAGCGCGTCCAGCTGGAGATGGACGCGGACGATCCACCCATGGGACGGCTGGTCGCCATGCCAGTGATCTCCGCGCCCACGCATCGCCGGTCGTGACGGGAAGCACCCCGTCGTTATAAGCACGGGCTGTGCAAGCGCTGCTCGTCTTCCTATCCATCGCGGCGCTGTCGCTGCTCGCCTCCAGCCGAGCGCTGGACCCGGGGCGCTTTCCGGCGCTGGCGAGGTTGGCGGCCAGCGGCTTCCTCTTCGTCCTGCTCGGCATTCTCCTGGGGCCCTCCGTGGCGGGGGTGCTCACCGAGCGGCACCTGGAGGCCCTGCGCCCGGTGATGGCGCTGGGGCTGGGCACGGCGGGCGTGCTGCTGGGCCTGAACCTGGAGCCCCGCCTGCTGCGCCTGCTGCCACGGCCCGTGTACCTGGCGGCGCTGGCGCACTCCGGAACGGCCTTCTTCTTCGTGGCCTTGCCCTTGCTGGTGCCGCTCATCTTCACGTCCGTCCGGGGCCTGCTCGGCGCGGTGGGCGCTGCGGCGATGCTGGGGGCGGCGGCCAGCCTGTCGTCGGGGCACTCGGCCGTGCTCGCGTGGCGCACGGGGCGCCTGGACCGGGCGCGCGGCCTGGGCGTGGCGCTACTCACCATGTTGGATGACGCGGTGGGGCTGGGCGTGCTGGCGCTGGCGCTGATGATCGGCGCCGCCAGCAACGTGGGCGAAGGCCTGGGGCTGGTGTGTCTGGCCCTGCTGCTGGGCGTCATGTGTGGGGCGCTGCTGGCCTTCCTCACCCATGCGTTGAAGGACCTGGCGGAGCTGACCACGGTGACGCTGGGCGGCGTGGTGCTGGTGAGCGGCGCGGCGGCGTACCTGCGGGTGTCGCCCCTGCTGGCGGGCGTGGCGTGTGGGGCGACGCTGGCGGTGGTGGGCGGCCGCACCTCGGAGCGGGTGGCCCGCGCGCTGGGCCGGGTGGAGCGACCCGTGTTCCTGGTGCTGGTGTTCCTGGTGGGCTGCGCGGTGCACGCCCGGGACTACTGGGGCTGGGCGCTGATGCCCGCCTTCGTGGGCCTGCGCTTCCTGGGGAAGATGCTGGGCGGCCGGTTCGCGCGGCGGCTGGTGCAGCACACGCTGGTGCTGCCCCCCCGGCTGGGCTACGCGCTGATCGCCCAGGGCGGCCTGGCGCTGTGCCTGGTGGCGGAGTACGGGATGCTCGTGCCGGGGGTGCTCGCGCCGCGCGTGCTGGACGTGGTGGTGATGGGCGCGGTGGTCAACGAGCTGCTGGCGGGCCAGGCCTTCCAGTACGTGGTGGACCCGCCCCGTGGCATGTCCTCCGCGAGCTCGCCTGACGGTGACAAGGTGGCGGCATGAAGGGGGCCGTCATCCGGCTGCTGCTGTTGATGGTGCTCCTGGCCATCATCAGCCGGGCGCAGGTGCTCCGGGCGGACTCGGGGACGCCGGTGATGCTGGCCGCGGGCGCGCTGCTGCTGTGCGGCCTGTTCGCGGGCAAGGTGGCCAAGGGCCTGGGCCTGCCGCGCCTCACCGGCTACCTGCTGGTGGGCGTGGCGGTGGGGCCCTATGCGCTGGGCTTCATTCCGAACGCGGGCGTGAAGGGGTTGGAGCTGGTGAAGGGGCTGGCGGTGAGCCTCATCGCGCTGGTGGCCGGCACGGAGCTCCGGCTGGGGCTCATCCGCCGCGTGGGCGCGCGCGTGGCCTTGCTGTGCGTGGCCGTGTGCGGCGTCACCTTCCTGGTGTGCTTCGCGGCCACCTTCGCGCTCAAGCCCTTCCTGCCCTTCCTGGCGGGGATGACGGTGCCCCAGGCGCTGGCGGTCAGCGCGCTGCTGTCCACGGTGGTGGTGTCGTTCTCGCCCACGGTCACCATCGCCATCGTCCAGGAGACGCGCGCGCGCGGCGCCTTCACGGAGTTCCTGATGGCGCTGGTCATCATCGGCGACCTGCTGGTGATGGTGGCCTTCGCGCTGGCCGCGGGCCTGACGAAGGCGAGCTTCGGCGGCGGGCTGGAC
>NZ_JAAIYB010000113.1 GCF_010894475.1 Myxococcus vastator | reverse complement strand
GGGCGAACATGGCGGGGGGCTCCTGACTCCGGGAAGCATGCACTGCCAGTCTGACGCGACTTCCTGGTTTGCGCTGACGCCTCCGGCCCGAGCGGTCGCTCCCTGACAACGAGCGGTCGCAGTCCCTATTTCCGAACGGTGTCCTCGTCCGCCAGGGCATCCGCGAGCCGCGCCGCGTTGCGGATGCAGTCGTTGAGGCCAATGCCCTTGTAGGCGTTGCCCGCCAGGTGCAGCCCCGGCCAGCGCTGGAGCGCCGCGTCGATGCCCGCCATCCGCGCCAGGTGCCCCACGTTGTACTGGGGGATGCCCTGCTGCCAGCGGAAGACCTCCGTGAAGGTGGGCCGGGCCGTCACCCCCGTCAGGGCTTGCAGCTCCTCGAGCGCCAGCGCCGCGAGCGCCGCTTCATCCCGCTGCACCAGCTCCGGCTGCCGCGCGCCGCCCACCATGCAGGTGTAGAGCACGCGGCCGCCCTCGACGCGGAAGGGGAAGGTGGTGGACGCGTGGATGGCGCCCAGCAGCCGCCGCTGCTCCTCGAAGGGGACGAGGAAGCCGAAGCCATCCGGCGCCGGAACCGCGCCCGCGTCGAAGCCCAGGTGCACCACCGCGATGGGCGCGTAGTCGATGCGGGCCACCTGCTCCGCCAGCGCGTCATCCAGGGGGCGCAGCAGCCGCGCGGCGACAAACGCGGGAACCGCCAGCACCACGTGGGACGCGGTCAGCTCCGCGCGGCGTCCGTGCTCCTCAACGGCGAGCTTCCAGCCGCCGTCCACGCGCGTCAGGCCTTCCACCCGCGCGCCCACGTGTGCCGCGCCGCCCAGCGAGGCGGCCAGCGCGTCAATGAGCACCTGGAGGCCCCCGTCGAACGTGCTCAGCGCGCCCGTCAGCTTCGGCGCGTCACCCGCGGGCAGGGCCTTGCGCTGAGCCTTCTGCGCGCGGAGGGCGCCCAGGATGAGGCTGCGGTGCTCGCGCTCCAGCTTCACCAGCAGGGGAAACGTCGCCTCGACGCTGAGCTGCTCCACGTCCCCGGCGTAGATGCCCGTCTGCACCGCGTCCAGCAGCACCCGCGTCGCCGCGCGGCCCAGGTGGCGGCGGCCGAACGCGGCCAGTGATTCGTCCGTTCCCTCTGGCGCGCGGCCGGAGAACAGCTCGCCGGCGACCCGCAGCCGCGCGCCCAGCGGAAGAATGTCCGAAGCCAGGAACGCCGGCGGCGAAGCCGGCACCGACCGGAGTCTGCCCCGCGTGTAGATATAGCGACGCTTCGCCGAAGGGTCGGCGGCCCGGATTCGACCTTCCAGGTTCAGCGCCGCCGCGAGTGCTCGCGTCGCGGGCTCGCGGTCCAGGAAGCTGTTGGGACCTTGCTCCACCAGGTAGCCAGCGCGCGCATGCGTGCCTACCGCGCCTCCAAGGCGTGCGGATGTCTCCAGGAGCACGGCAGCCGTACCGCGCGAACGCAAACCGTGCGCGATGGCCAGCCCGGAAATCCCACCTCCCACGACGGCGACATTCATCGGATGTGTCCTCTGCATGGGGTTCATGCGGTTACCAGCGTGCACTCCCCGATTGTCAGCGCGCGGGTTTTGCCAGCGGGAGGCATTCAGCGCGTTAATGCCATGCATGCGCTACGTCATCACCGGAGCGAGCAGGGGGATTGGTTTCGAGTTCGTCCAGCAGCTCCTGCTGCGGGGCGACACCGTCGAAGCCGGGGTCCGGTCGCCAGAGGGAGCACGGCGGCTGGAGCCCTTGAAGCACAAGGCAGGCAACCGCCTGCGCATCCATGCGCTGGACGTGGGGGACGACGCCAGCGTGCGCGCGTTCGCCACGAACGTGTGCACCAGCCCCGTGGACGTGCTCATCAACAACGCCGGTGTCTCCGGCCTGTGGTGCGCGTTGGGGGACGTGGACTACGCGGACCTGGCGCGCACGTTCACCATCAACGCCCTGGGCCCGCTGCGCGTCACCAACGCGGTGCTGCCGGGCTTGCGGCAAGGCGCCTTGCGGCGGGTGGCGCACGTCACCTCGCGGATGGGCTCGCTGGCGGCGAACACCGACGGTGGCGCCTATGCGTACCGCATGTCGAAGGCCGCGCTGAACATGGCCGTGCGCTCCATGTCCACGGACCTGCGCCCGGAGGGCTTCGTCACCGTGCTGCTCCACCCCGGCTGGGTGCAGACGGACATGGGCGGCCCGGACGCCACGCTGCCGGCGCCGGATTCGGTGCGCGGCATGCTGCGGGTCATCGACGGGCTGAGTCCGGAGCACAGCGGCCGGTTCTTCGACTACCAGGGGACCGAGGTGCCCTGGTAGCCGCGCCCTCAGGGGTAGAGCAGCTGCGTGCGCCAGCCGCCGTCCTCGCGCAGGTAGACGTGCCTGTCATGGAGGCGGCTCTCCTGGGCGTGCCAGAACTCGATGCGGTCCGGCACCACGCGGAAGCCGGACCAGTGCGACGGGCGCGGCACGGGCTGGCCGGCGTACTTCTGCTCCACCTCCGCCACGCGGGCCTCCAGCTGCTCGCGAGTCGCCAGCGGCTGGCTCTGCAGGCTGGCCCAGGCGCCCACCTGACTGCCGCGGGCGCGGCTCTGGAAGTAGGCGTCGGCTTCCGCGTCCGTGACGCGCTCCACGCGGCCTTCCACGCGCACCTGTTCATTCAGGGGCTGCCAGTAGAAGCAGAGCGCGGCATGGGGATGCGCGCGGGCCTCGCGGCCCTTCCGGCTCTCGTGGTTCGTGTAGAACACGAAGCCGCGCGCATCGAAGTCCTTGAGCAGGACGACGCGCGCGCTGGGGCGCCCGTCCTCTCCCACGGTGGCGACCACCATGGCGTTGGGGTCCACCGCGACGGCCTGCTTCGCCCGCTCGAAGAGCTCCGCGAAGCGCTGGATGGGGTCTGGAGGAATCATCACGCGTCGCAACATATGGGGGGCGGGGCAGGTGTGCACCTTCGCGGTTGACTCATCCGGCACACACGTCAATGTGCGCACATGAATGTCCTCTTCATCTCCTCGGAGGTGGCCCCGTTCTCCAAGACGGGGGGCCTGGGGGACGTGGCCGGGGCCCTCCCCGCCGCGCTTGCCTCGCTGGGCCATGACGTCAAGGTCATCACCCCGCGCTACCGTGACTTGCGCGGCGCGGAGCGGCTTCAGCCCACGGGCCAGTCCCTGCTGCTGCGCTTCCCCTTCGGCGAGCTGTCGGGCCCCATCCTCGCCGCCCGCGTGTCGGAGCGGCTGGAGGTGCTCTTCCTGGAGAACGCGTTCCTCTTCGGCAACCGCCACGGCCTCTACGGGGATGCGGGGGGCGCCTTCGCCGACAACCACCGGCGCTTCGCCTACCTCAGCGTGGGCGCGCTCCAGGCGGCGCAGCGGCTGCGCTTCATCCCGGACATCATCCACGCCAACGACTGGCAGACGGGGCTGGTGCCGGTGGCGCTGCGGCGCGGCTTCCAGACGGGGCCGCTGGCGCACGCGAAGAGCGTCTTCACCATCCACAACCTGGCCTACCAGGGGCAGTTCCCCAAGGACGTGATGGGGGAGCTGGCGCTGCCCTGGGACTTGTTCACCGCCCATGACGGGCTGGAGTTCCACGACGCGGTGAACTTCCTGAAGGCGGGGCTCGTCTTCTCCGACGCGCTCACCACCGTGTCCCCCACCTACGCGCGGGAAATCCAGACGCCGGAGCAGGGCTACGGGCTGGACGGCCTGCTGCGGCACCGCGCGCACCGGCTCCACGGCATCCTCAACGGCGTGGACACGCACGAGTGGAACCCGGAGGACGACGCCTTCCTCCCGGCCCGCTACGGCCTGAAGGACCTGGCCGGCAAGGCCGTGTGCAAGCGCGAGCTGCTGGCCCGCTTCGGACTGGAGGACAGCCCCGCGCCGGTGTTCGGCTTCGTCAGCCGGCTGGCGTGGCAGAAGGGCATGGACCTGCTGCTGGAGGCCCTGCCAGCCGCGCTCCACGCGGACCTCCGCGTCGTCGGCGTGGGCAGTGGCGAAGGCCCCCTGGAGGAGGGGCTGCTCGCGTTGCAGGCCCGTTACCCGAAGCAGGTGGGCGTGCACCTCGGCTTCGACCCGGCGCTCTCCCATCTGGTGGAGGCGGGGGCGGACTTCTTCCTCATGCCCAGCCGCTACGAGCCGTGCGGCCTGAACCAGATGTATTCGCTGCGCTACGGCACGGTGCCCATCGTCCGGGCCACCGGCGGGCTGGTGGACACGGTGGAGGGGGGCCTGGACGGAAACGGCATCCTCTTCGAGGCCTTCCACAAGTCCGCCCTGCTGGCGGCCATCCGCCGCGCCCTGGCCCTCTACGCGGACCCGTCGCGCCTGGACGAGTTCCGGCGCCGGGGCATGGAGAAGGACTTCTCCTGGGGGGCGTCCGGCCGCCGCTATGAGGCGCTCTTCCACGACCTGATGGCGGAATAGTGGGTGCGGACGGAAATTCGCAGTAGTGTTGTGCCGTGGCGGATGCTCCGGACCTGGGTGGTTACGAGGTAGTCGGCCGGTTGGCGGTGGGCGGCATGGCGGAGGTGTACCAGGCGCGAGCCCGGGTCACCACGCAGCGCTCACCGGGTGAACCGGACGAGATTGTCATCAAGCGGCTGCACCCGTCGTTTCGCAGCGACACCGCCTACGTCAAGGCCTTCGTCGACGAGGCGAAGCTGACGGTCCGCCTGCGCCATCCGAACATCGTCCGCACCTACCGCCTGTTCAAGGCGGGGCCGGACTACCTGATGGTGCAGGAGCTCGTGAGCGGCCGGACGCTGGGCTACATGCAGGAGCTGCTGGTGAAGGCCGGCGCGGCGATGCCGCCCGAGTCCGCCTGCTACATCGCCTGGTCCCTGCTCAAGGCGCTGGACTACATCCACCGGGCGAAGGTGGGGGAGAACGGCGCCACCATCGTCCACCGCGACGTGAATCCGGCCAACCTGCTGCTGGGCATCAACGGCGACGTGAAGCTCACCGACTTCGGCGTGGCGGAGGTGGAGGGGATGATGCGCGGCGACTCCGGCGCGCTGCGCGGCACGCTGCCCTACATGAGCCCGGAGCAGGTGCTGGGGCTGCCGGTGGACGCGCGCACGGACCTGTACGCGGTGGGCATCCTCCTCTGGGAGCTGTGGTCCGGCCGCCGCCTCTTCGCCGGGGAGCACGAGGCGGAGCTGATGCACAAGGTGCGCGACGCCCGCGTGCCGCTCTTGACGTCCTCCCCGGAGCTGCCGGACTACGCGGTGCAGGTGGCGCGCAAGGCGCTGTTCGCGGACCGGGCGCGGCGCTTCCAGACGGCGGCGGAGTTCATCAAGGCGCTGGAGTCCCTGTCCCGGCGCGCGGGCTGGCCGCTGACGGTGGAGGCGCTCCAGCCGCTGCTGGGTGGCTGAGATGCGCTCGCGCCGGGCCGTCATCCTGGGGCTGCTGGGAGGCGGGCTCGCCGTGTCCGGGTGTCTGGGCTCGGTGCCCTTCCGGCCGCGGGCCTATGAAGACGCGGTGCGCGTGGTGGGCTTCCAGGTGGACTTCCGGCAGGACGGCACCGGCGTCCTGGATTTGGACCTGGCGGTGACGAACCCCGCTTCGGACGCGGCCACGCTGGCCGCGGTGGACTTCACGTTGCGGGTGGACGGCCGCCGCGTGGCGGTGGGCACGCAGCAGGTGGCGGCCCCCCTGGCCGCGGATGGGAGCGCCCCCTTGCGCGTGCTCTTCCCGCTGGCCAGCGCGCGCCCCACGGGCGGGCCGGAGCCGGTGCCCCGGCGGGTGCGGGTGGAGGGCGGGGTGGTGTTGCGCTTCGGCGGCACCGAGCGGCGCGCGCCCTTCACGTCCGAGCGCGTGCTGCCGCTGGCCTGGGTGCCGCCGCTGGACGGGAACTGAGGCCGCTGGCGTACGTGTCCGTGGGGCAGGCTTTACCCATGCGGTGACATGGGACTTGTCCGTTGCTGGCGGAGCGCGGGACATGGCACGGTGCGGTGCATGTCGCTTTTACAACGATACATGCTTCCGGTTTCCCTGGGGCTGTTGAGCTCCGCCAGTGCCCTGGCCGCGGAGAAGGCACCCTCTGAACCCCCGGCTCCCACGCGCAAGGCCGACCCGACCAAGGCGCAGACGGAGGCGTGGCTGCGCGAGCACATCGAGGCGTGGAACGACACGGAGGTGCACGTCACGGTGAAGGACTGCCGCGTCATGGTGCTGGACAAGCCCCGTGAGCGGACGGAAATCGTGGACCTGCGCGGCTTGCTGCTGCCCATCGAGGTCATCCGGCTCAACGGTGGGAATGATGCGACGCTCCGGCTACGTGTGAAGGAGAAGCACACCGGGACGTACTCCATGTTCCGCAAGTGCAGCGCGGAGAACCGCTACTGCGCGGAGCCCACCGGCAAGTTCCAGAGCCTGCCCTATGTGGACCTCTCCGTGACGTCGGTGCGGGACTTCGTCCCCGGGCGGCAGACGGACGTCGACAAGAGCCTGCGGCTGGAGCGGGCGCTGGAACACTACTCGCGGCTTTGTGGGGCGATGGAAGATGCGCGCAACCGGCTCTTCTAGGTTCGGGGCAGCGGGGCTGGCGGCGTTGCTCCTCACCCAGGCGGGGTGCAGCACGACGTCCGAGTACGTGCGCGGCGAGCGGCTGCGAGAGGCGCCCCTGGGGGAGACGCACCGCGACACGCTGGAGAGCGTCGTGGATGCGTCCTACGTGGCCCGCGTCTCGGTGAAGCGCAACACCTGCACCGAGATTTCCACCGAGTTCAGCAAGAAGCGCATCGACACGACGACGCGTCCGCCCATGGGCTCGTTGCTCGGCGGGCTCGCGATGCTCGGGGGTGGCGGCGTCCTGATGTCCATGTCCGACGGCGAGTCCGAGGACGAGGACATCGACCTCCCGATGACGCTCGGCGTGGTGCTGGCGCTGGCCTCCATCTATCCGCTGGTGACGGCCCTCTCCGACGAGGAGGTCACCCGCGAGGAGGTCAACACCGGCGAGGTCGAGGAGGAGCGCTCCCAGCGCTGTGATGAGCGGACCTTCGCGCTCAAGGGCCCGCTGCACTGGAGCGTCTCCCTGGGCGCCGCGCGGCGCACCGGGCGCACCGGCGAGGACGGCGCCGTGTCGCTGCGCCAGCCGCTCAACGAGCTGGTGGAGCAGGCCATCACCGACGAGGCCAGCATCCGGAGGCTCGTCGCCGGGCGGGGCATCGCCTTCCGGCTGGAGCTCGAGCGCGCCCCGGCGGCGGACTTCCGGCTCGACTCCAAGGCGCTTCCGGATGCCTACTTCCGGCGCTTCGCGGACCGCTACGGCCAGCAGCTCGGCGGCAGCGACCGCGCCCGCTTCGAGAACTGCGAGCTCATTGGCAAGTCCGCGCGAGAGACGCTGGAGTGCTACTGGTCCCAGTAGCGCGTGGGCGCCGGCCCCGGAGTGGGGCCGGCGTCGCTTGGGGCCTCAGCTCTTCGCCGAGGCCTGCTCCTCGCGGCCGGGCTCGCGCGGCAGTCCGTCGCGGGACTCCGTGGCCTTGCCGTCCTTGGTGAGGCCGGACTTCCCGCGCGACATCCGCACGCGGTCGATGCGGGGGCCTTCCTTGGACGCCACGACGAACTGCCAGCCGCTGTAGGCGAAGCGCTCGCCCACGTCGGGCAGGTGGCCCGCCATGGAGGAGAGGAAGCCGCCCAGCGTGTCGAAGTCGCCCTCGGGCAGGGGGAAGCCGAACGTCTGCGTGAAGGCGTCCACCTCCAGCGCGGCGTCCACCAGGAAGCTGCCGTCGGCCAGCTTCTCCACGTGCTTCTCCTCCACCTCGAACTCGTCGCCGATGTCGCCGACGATTTCGCGGAGGATGTCCTCCAGCGTCACCACGCCCATGAAGCCGCCGTACTCGTCGACGACGATGGCCATGTGAATCTTCTGCTTCTGCATGTCCCGGAGCAGGTCGCCAATGGGCTTCATCCACGGCACGAAGTGCGCCGGGCGGATGATGTCCTGCAGGACGATGAGCTCGGGGTGCTGGAGCAGCGGGATGATGTCTCGCGCGTGCAGCACGCCGATGACGTGGTCCACGTCGTCCCGGTACACGGGGATGCGGGAGTGGTTCTCCTCCGCCAGCAGGCGCAGCAGCTCCTCCGGGGGGATGGTGATGTCCACCGTCACCACCTCCGTGCGCGGCACCATGACGTCGCGGCAGCGCTTGTCGGACAGCTCGAAGATGGAGCGGATGAGCTGCGGGGCGCTCTTGTCGACCTCGTTCTTCGCGGCCTGGGCGGCCAGCAGCTTCTCCAGCTCCTCCAGCGGCGGCGGCGGCGGCTCGAAGCGCAGCGTGCGGCCGAAGGTGCGCGCCATCAGGTTGAGCACCACCATGGCCACGCGCATGGGCGGGTAGAGCACCGTCACCAGCAGCGCGGTGAAGCCCGACAGCCGCAGGGCCCAGCGCTCCGGGCTGCCGTTGGCCAGCCCGCGCATGGTGACTTCCATGAGCGTGGCCAGCACGCCCACCAGCAGCGCGCCCGCGGCGACGGTGGCCACCGGCAGCCACTCGGCTTCGCCGTAGCGGCTGAAGTCCAGCATGCGCGGCGGGACGAAGGCCCCAATGGCCGCGGCCTGGAAGCCGCTGAGCACCATGCCCAGGCGCAGCGCCGTGGCCACGGGCTCGCGGTCCGTCTTGTGGCGGAGGACCCGGCGCGTCGCCCGGCCCGGCTGCGTGTCCGCCAGTTCCTGTGCTCGCAGGTCGGACACGCCGTAGAGCGCGGACTCCGAAGCGGCGACAAGGGCCCTGATGAAGCTCAGCGCCAGGCAGGCGACCCAGAGGGTCCAGGTAGGCATAGAGCCCTGTTCTTATCCCGTGCTAAGGGTCCACACCACTGCGCTGGAGCCCTGATGTCCGCTCGCATGTACGTTGTTGGAGCACTCCTGGCCCTTCTCGTCCCGGCGCGCGCGCACGCGTGGCCGGTGGACCTGGTCGTCCCCCTGGAGCCCGGGAAGGAGCGCTTCCACAAGCTCGACACCGTGGACTGGGTCCAGGTGGCGGACGCCTCCGTGGCGGACGCGGAGCTGCTGCCCGGGAGCAATGAGCTGTTGCTCACCGGCCAGAAGGCGGGGCGGACGCTGCTCCTGCTCTACGCGGGGGGGCGCTTCGCCGTGTGGAGCCTCACGGTGGGCTCGCCGCCGCGGGAGGACCCCGCGCCCCGGCTGGCCGCGGCCCGCAAGGCCTGTCCGGACCTGAACGCGACGACCGGCACGGAGCGCTCCTTGAGTGCCTCGGTGAAGGACTCCGCGTGCAGGTTGGCGCTGCTGGAGCTGTTGAAGACGGACGCCTTCGTGGCCCGGGAGCTGGAGCTGACCTTCGACCTCCCCGTCCTCCAGGAGCAGCTCGCTTCACTGGGGGAGGGGCTCGAGCCGCTGGGGCTGGAGGCCCGCTACAGCGGCGCGGGCGTGGTGGTGTCGGGCGCGGGCTCGCCGGAGGTGCACCGCAAGGCGCTGTGGGAGTTGTTCCACCGCTCCGTGGGCCGGGTGCCGTTGGATGACCAGATTCAGGAGGTGAAGCCGCCAGCGCCCACCGATGCGGGTGTGCCGGCCGCAGTGGAGGTGGAGCGGGAGATTCCGGTGGAGGTGCTGCCGCCGCCGAAGAAGTCACGCAAACGCTGAGGGCTTGGGCTTGGTGTGTCGCGGGCTTGCGGTATGACGGGAGGCTGCCTCTTTCGCCCGCATGCCCCAGCTGGCCGCGGGCGCTGCTTCGTGGAGGAGCCCGATGCGATTGGCTGTCCGGTTGACCGCGCAGGCGTGGGTGTCGAGCCTGGCGCTGCTGCTGCCCCTGGTGGCGTCCGCGCAGTTCGATGACGTGGACACCTTTCCGGCCGCCGAGCCCGAGCGCGGCTGTCCGAAGCGCCCGGACGTGGTGCCCTTCACGGCGCGCAACCTGGTGGGCTTGACGGGCTCGGGCTGGCTGGCGCACCAGGCCATCATCTCGGAGTCGAAGGACCGCTTCTTCTCGGAGAGCGAGCGTGAGCGCTCCGGCGTGAAGCTGGTGCCGGAGGAGGTGGACGTCCGGAAGCTGGGCGCGCCGGACCCGTCCGTGCCCTTGTGGGTGTTTGGCAAGGCGGATTCGGCGGCCTGCCGCGCGGTGCCCGTGGTGTGGTGGGCGGTGCGGATGGGGACGGACGCGGACCGCAAGACGTACCTCATGTCCGAGCTGCAGGTGGACTGCGACGTGCTGCCCCCGGGCCGGCTGTCGGGCACGCCGGTGGCGCTGCGCCAGAAGGACGCGCCCACGGGCTGCAAGCTGCGCCGCGCCGACGACAACTCCACGAGCAAGGAGGGCCGGGGACTGCCCCTGGAGCTGTCGGACGTGATTCCCGAGCGCGCGTCGTGCGAGGCCCCGGAGTGCCAGCGCGAGTGGGAGATTTTCAGCAGCCGGTGGGATGACGGCAGCGCCGTGTTCGACATCCTGGTGTCGTGGATGAAGCGCGACGGAAAGAAGGACCCCTGCGAGTGGGACACGGAGGACCACACCGCGCTGCTGCTCCGGCCGGCCGGTGCGCTGGCGCCGCTGCCGCTGCGCGGCGGTGGTGCCTTCTTCGGCGCGCTCTACGACGGCACCGGGCTGCGCACCGTCCTCAGCCGCGACCTGGGCGTGCTCCACATCCACGACGCTGGCAGGCCCAAGGCGGCGCCGAAGACGGTGCGCTACGGCAGCCCCACGGAGGAAGAGCTGGCGTTCGGGAAGCGCACACTGTCGTCGTGCAAACGGTGAGGAGTGTCGGGGTTGAACCCTGTGATTGGGCTGGGAGCGGGGCCGCCGGGCTCCAATGGCGTGCCTGTTCCGTGCGCACCTTCTCTCTCGGGGCTTGCATCTACGCGGTGGCGGAGCTCGCCGTCACTTCCTGCGCCCCCTGGGCTTGGCGGTCGGTGTCCGCGTCAGGGCGACGTCGAACACAGCATCAACGCTGGCGCCCAGCACGATCCGGTCCCGCGCAGCTTCAATGGCGCGGTGCAAGCGTTCCTCAAGCACCTTCCGAGGAGGCAGTTCGGTCAGGTACTCGGCGACGTGGATGCCCCGCGCGTCGAGATCCAGGTACTCCACCGTTTCGCGTTTCTTGCCCGCGCACAGGATGATGCCGAGCGGCGGCTGTTCCGAGGGCTGGCGCTCATGCCGGTCGAGCCAGCGCAGGTACAGCTCCATCTGCCCAGAGTTGGCGGGCTTGAAGTCGCCGATCTTCAGCTCAATGGCGACGAGCCGCTGCATGCGCCGGTGGAAGAACAGGAGGTCGAGGTAGTAGTCGTCGCCATCGAGCGTGATGCGCTTCTGCCGCTCGATGAAGGCGAAGCCCGCGCCTAGTTCCAGGAGGAAGCGCTCGATCTCCCGGAGGATGGCCGACTTGAGGTCCTTCTCGCTGTATGTGTCGGCGAGTTCGAGGAAGTCGAGCCTCGGCGTAGAAGGTGCGCTTCAGCTCGCCCTCCAGGTAGCTGAGCTGCTTGAAGTGGCTCCACGATAATTGTCTCCACAGTGCGGAGACAATCTCCGCGCTGGGGAACGCGCGTGCGAACCGGATCATGTGCCGCAGGCTCTTCTCGCCGAAGCCTCGCCCGTAGCGCGCCTCCAATTGTCTCCCCGCGGAGGAGACAAGCTGGGCCCCATACGCCGCGCGCCGCTCGTCGAGCACCTCTGTGTGAAAGCGCTGACCGATTTGCCAGTAGAGCCCCGTCAGCGCGGCGGTGCGGCGACTCTTCTGGCACTGCCTGTCGTGGGCTTCCTCGTCGGGCGCCCAGCCGCCTTGCGTGCGCTCATGACGCCTCCTCAATCACCTGGGTCGGCACCTTTTCCGTCTCGGAAGTTTTGCGTCTCTCTAGTACGGCGCGAGTAACTCTCGCCCAGCACCTGCCGCGGTGCGCTTGGGGACCCCTTTAATGCGCACACTGTCGCCGTGCAAACGGTGCGGGGTGTCTGGGTTGAGCCCCTGGCGCGAGATGAGGAATGCTTCCCTCCCCTGCGTTCGGGGAAGGGGGCGCGATGGCCAATACGGTCGGTGTCAACAAGATGTCCGTGGTGACCAAGGACTCCAACGGCGTCTCCGTCGCGTTTCCGGATGTCTGCAAGACGCCCAGCCCGGCGGGCCCCCTCCCCCTACCGTACCCGAACGTGGCGCGCTCCGCCGATACCGCGCAGGGCAGCAAGACGGTGGTGGTGGAGGGGAACCCCTTGTGCGTGAAGGACTCCCACTTCAGCACCAGCACGGGGGATGAGGCCGGAACGGCGGGGGGCGGCGTCGTCTCTGGCAAAACCAAGGGCAAGGCCGAGTTCGTCAACTTCTCCTTCGACGTCCATGTCGAGGGGAAGAACGTGGCGAGGGCCCTCGACTTGATGCTGCACAACGACAAGAACACGCCTCCGTTTCCGTTGATGCAGCCGCCGGTGGTGGCGGCCGGCCAGGGCTCGGGCAAGTGCAACTGCCTGGTCTGCGAAAAAGAGCTGTAGCGATAAGGGCGGAGTCCCATGGCCTCACACGAACATGATGCCGGGCGCTCGCCTCCACGAGTGGAGACGCCCATTCACGGGACGCTCATCGGCCAGGTCATCGGACGGGGGCGAGGCGGCACGGTGCAGGTGGACTTCGAGGGCAACGGCCATGGGCCGCTGGAGGCACGGCTCTCGCTCGTGGTGGATGAGACCACGTTGCTGAGGGCCATCGAGGCGCGGCAGGAGGCGGTGCTCTGCTTCGAGCGGGGCGCGCCGACGCGCCCCATCGTCCTCGGTTTGCTGCAACCGCGCAGTGAGACGCCCCTGTTGGATGCCTTGCTCGAAGCGCCCGATGACGCGCGCCAGGATGGGGAGGTCGCCATTGTCGCCAACGGACAGCGAATCCCCCTCGAAGGACTCCTGGACGACGCCACCGAGGAGCTCGAGCTGCGCTGCGGGAAGTCCAGCCTGGTCCTGCGGCGCAATGGACAGATACTGCTTCGAGGTGAGCACGTGCTCGTCGACGCGGGCCAGGTGCTGCGCCTTCGTGGCGGCAAGACGCAGATCAACTAGGCACAGGGGCACGACGTGATGAACCCGTTGCCCCGGCACCTAGCGCTCCCCGTCTCCTGGGAGATGCTGGCGTCACACCTCGACGAGGCGGGCTTCCTGTGGAGGCAGTGGCGGCGTGCCCTCGTGGCGCCGGACCATGTCCTCGACGAGGTGGCTCGGGTGGAGGCGCGGCTCCTCGCCCATCTGGATGCGCTGGTGCTCGCGGGGGACAGGGCAGCGACGAGGCTGCTCATGCCCGCTCTGGCTGAAGCGGACGAGCCGGGGCGGGTGGAGTGCGCCGCGCTCGGGCTGCTGCGCCAGGAGGAGGCCCTGGAGTCGGCCGTGCGCGGTGTCCTCGAGGTGCTTCAGGAGGGAGAGGAGGGCCCGCGTGCGGGCATCCAGGCCGCGCTCCTCTGTGCCGGCGGATGGGGGCTGGAGTCCTGGCTGCGGCCCCTGCTCGAAGCCTCGCCGCCTCCTTGGGTGCTCTCGACGCTCCTGGAGGTCCTGGGGGCATGGCGCGTGGACCCCGGGCCCGTGCTGGAGGCGTCGCTCACCCATGAGGGCGTCCAGGTGCGGGCCGCCGCGTTTCGCTGCCTGCGCTCCTGGCCCGCCCGGTTGTCTGAATCCTCGCTGGAGTCGGGCCTGCGCTCATCTTCCTCCGAGGTTTCTGGTGCCGCACTGGAGGCAGGACTGTTGGCGGGAAGTCGGCTGGCGTGGTGGGAATGTCGCCGTCAGGTCCGGGAGGGCGGGCCGCACCGCCAGATGGCCCTGGGGGCCCTGTCCGTGGCGGGTGGGCCAGACGCCCAGAAGTTGCTGCTGGAGGGGCTGGGAGACGCTACCCGCAGGGCGGAGACCTTGCGAGTGCTCGGGCTGTTGGGGACTGTCGAGGCGACGCGGGCCTGCCTTGCGGCGATGCGCGAGCCTTCGTGGGCGCCCCTGGCCGCGGAGTCGTTCTCGCTGGTGACCGGCATGGAGGTTCCCAAGGCGGAAGCGGGCGTGGCGCCGGGTGACGAGGAGACGTCCGTGGAGTACGCGCCGGAAGCAGACCTCCCGTCGCCGGAGGTGCCCCGCGTGGAGGCGTGGTGGACCGAGCACGCCCCCCGGTTCAAGCCGACGGTGCGATATGTGCGGGGGCTGCCCATGGAGCAGGTGTCGTTGCTCGACGCGCTGCGAGACGGGTCGATGTATCGCCGCCGGTCGCTCTGGTGGGCCGTGGCGCTGCGGACCCGGGGCGCACTGGGGTTTTGTTCGGGCGCCTGGACACGCGCCCAGCGCGCGGAAGAGGACGCCGCGAGGCGCCTGCCGCCTGCGCGCTTCGCCCGGTCGCTGGAGGGCGGCCTGGGCGCGTGGGGTGGGGCATGAAGGTGTTCGTCGAGGCGCTGGGCATGGCGTCATGCCTGGGACCGGTCATCCCCGCGTGCGCCGCGTTCCGGGCCAATCTGCCGCGCCCCTCGCCATCCCCCGACGTGGATGTCGCCCATCCTGGCGATGAGGAACCGAGGCCCGTGACAGTCTGTGCCCTGCCGGTGGCGACGTTCGGCTTCTCGGGCGTCGGTCGGCTCGTGGCGCTGGCGTGCGAGGTGCTCAAGGATGTGGGCGCGCGCGTGGACCTGCGTGTCCTCGGGCCGGAGACCGGCGTCTATCTGTCGCTGCCAGACCCATGGGAGCGAGGTCTGGACCTGGGCGAACCGGAGGGCACGGAGACCCTGCGAATGGATGCGCTGGGGCGCCGTGTGCTGGAGGCGAGCTTGCGGAACATGGGGCTGGAATGGTCTGGGCCCCGGCGCTTCTTCGGCGGTGGGCACGTGGCCTTCGCGAGGGCGCTGCATGCGGCCCAGGCGGCGCTGCGGAGCGGCGGGCTTCGTTCGTGCCTGGTGATGGGGGTGGACTGCCTGATCGAAGCGCCGACGCTCCATGCGCTGGCGGATGGACGGCGGTTGAAGACGCCGGAGCAGCCCGTGGGCCTGATACCCGGGGAAGCGGGCGCGGCCTTGTTGCTGTCCACCGGAGGGCCCGCGCAACCTCCCCGGGGCGAGGTCCAGGTGGTGCTGCATGCGGTGCGGCTCGGGGAAGAGCCGCACCCGCGGGGCGCTGACAGGCCTTCGGATGGACGGGCACTGGCGGCATGCGCCGAGGCGGTCCTCGCGGCCGCGGGAGCCCTTCGTGCCCGGCCGCTCCTGGTGAGCGACCACAACGGAGAGGAGGGACGGGCGCGGGAGTGGGGGATGGTGCTGCTGCACCTGCGGACGTTAGACGCTTCGCTGGAGGGGCTCCAGACCTGGTACCCCTCTAGCGGCTTCGGGGACGTGGGGGCCGCGATGGGGGCGGTCGGCGCTTGTGTCGCGGTCAGGGGACTTCAGCGCGGCTATGCGCCTTCCACCGTGAGCCTCGTCTTCGCCAGCGCGGACGATTCCGGCCGAGGCGCCATCTTGGTAGGAACCACTGCTGCGCATCCGTCCGGAGGAGCCTTGCCATGACGACTGGTGACACGCGGCACAATCTGAATACGGAATTGGCGCGCAGGCTCAACGGCATCTTCAAGCGCAACCTGGCTCGGAAGGACGCCGTCCGGACCGAGGCCAAGGAGGAGGCGAAGAAGAGCAAGAGCAAGAAGAAGGTTGAGCCCGCTCCGGACGGGCACCTGGACCCCAACGCGCCGCTGAATGGGGTGCTGGCCAAGGGTGATAATTACGCCCGCCGAGGCTACACGTACCTCAAGGCCCATGATGGCCGGGGGGTGTATCGTCACTTCGGCCATGCGCACCTGAGCGAAATCCGGACCATGGTGATGGAGCGGGCGGAGTTTCCAGGAGGGCCGAAGGAGAACTTCAACCCCACGTACACTCAGCAGTATCCGTATGCTTGGGAAGCCCACCACATGCTGCCGGGCTCGGCTTTCTATTACATGATGAAGGACGGCAAGCCGGCCTTCACGTACAAGCAGACGCGGCTGTTGTTGATGTCCGAGTACAACATCAATCACGGGCACAATATCATCAATCTGCCCGCCGAGGACTGGGCGGTCCCGGTCCATTCACTCATCTGCCATCCGAGCGACCACGAGTCCTACACGATGCGGGTCATGGATGAGATGCGGAAGGTGTCCAAGCGCCTCCAGGCCGTCATTGATTCGGGTGCGCCTCACGGAGATCTTCCCGAGTCTGCCTTCGCGGCTCTGCAGAAACTTGAAGAGCAATTCTGGATTTTCCTGGTCAAGCTGAGCCGCCAAATAGTGGCGGCCAAGGTCGGGGGTGTTCGGTATGTTGGCGCGGGCGCCGAGCATGTCCGATATGCGAACAAAGATGGTTCGGCCCACTATGAGTGGGGAAGTCTCTGGTAGAAAGGTAAACGTGTGAGCTATTGGGTAATCAAGGCTGAGTCGGTGGATGGTGCAATCATTGATGCACTGCCCGAGGGCAGCCCCACCAACTGGAAGTTCAGTCGGGGTGAGCCGCTTGCGCGACAGTTTCCAGCGGGCGGGAAGGTGTCGTTCTCGGACCACTTTCCAGACCGGCGCAAGCTCTACGATTTCGTGCGAAACACCGTGGGTGTCTTGTTGGTGTCGTCACGCGTGACGCAGGTGCTTGAGGAGCTGAAAGTCGATAACGCGGAGTTCCTTCCGGTCACCATGTGTGATCATCAGTGGAATCCAGCCGCCGAGGGATACGGAATCCTTAATGTTTTGGGCTCCCAGGATGTCATTGACTTGGATAAGTCAGACTGTGACATTGATCCGATAACGAAGAAGGAAGTGACTCGGGTCGGCAATCTTGTTTTGACTCAGGGGAAGATCGATCCGAAGGCCGATATCTTCCGCGCCCGAAACATGATGGAGTTGATTCTTGTCTCGGAACGGGTCAGGAATGCCTTTGAGCAGTCTGGCTTGACGGGCTTCAAGCTCCATGTTGCCGAAGGCTTCGACGACATGTTCGCCTGAACCTGGAGGAGGCAGCGTGGCAAAGCTCGCGGCACTGCGGGAGGACTCCGGGCGGGCCATTCCCCAGTTGATGCGTCAGGTCGAGCCCACCGCGAGCCGGGAGGTCCTGGTGCGGACCGTGGATGAGCTCTGCCTCCACTTCCACGTCGTGGCCGTGGCCACCCTGCTCGTGGATGGCAACCCGCAGGGCTTCTTCCTCAACCTGTGCCGGGCCGCCGAGAACTGGCGGCGGTTGCTGACGCATTGCCACCTCAAGCAGTGGGCACTCCCGGCCTCGCGCTACATGGAGCCGCTGCTCGGTGCCGTTACGGCGGGACACTGGAGTCTGGCGCGGCAGGTCGCGGAGCTCTCCGAGACGCGCTGGCTCCCGGGCGAGGAGTACCGCTCCGAGCACGCCCGCGCCCAGCTCTTCCATGCGCTGATTTCACCCGGTACCCGGGATGCCGTCATCCCAAGGGTAGAGGCGATGGAGGCGCTGCAGCTCGAGGCGGAGTCGGACCGGGCTGCCTGTGCCCGCGCCCTGCTCGCTGGCGACGCAGCGGCCTTCTCCGAGGCGTTCAGGCACGCGGTGCTGGTGCATGGCGAGGACATCGAGAAGCGCGCGAAGCTCTTCACGACCCCCGTGACACGCTTCGCGCCGAAGCGAGCCATCTGGCTGGAAGGGCTCGCCCTGCTCAGGCTCTCCGAGCGCGCGGACCTCGCGAGCTTCGACGAGCACTTCCAGTACTGTCCGCCGCTGGCCCGCACGCCCATGACGTCGCACTACGCCGGGGACTGGGTCGTTTCTCTCGGCCCGTGAGCGCCGCGGCGCATCCGCGGCGGCTCCGGAGCGCCCCAGCTACAGCTCCAGCGACTGCTCCACCTTGCGCTGCTCCGCGCGGACCGCCAGCTCCTGGGACAGGTAGGGGGCGAGCCGCGCGCTCTGGTACTGGAGGGAGAGGCCGCGCGCTCCAGGCTGCTGCGTGCCGCTGAGCACCAGGTCCGTCTCGGCGTCCTTCCAGGTGGACTCGAGCGCGTAGTCGTAGCTGGCGGCCAGCGCATTGTTCCGCGCATCAGCCTCCCGCTGGCGCTCGAAGGAGCCCACCGCTGGGGTGGGGGACCGGTAGCCCGAGCGCGCCGCGCGGTAGTTCGCCGAGGCCTCGGACAGGTTGTTGCTCATCTCCACCAGCGCGAGGTGTTGGGCCGCGTCGAGGGCGGAGTCCTCCCTGGAGGCCGGCTTGCCGTACTTCATGCTCAGCAGCTCCTCCAGCGCCCGGAAGTCGCCTCGAACCGCGCCCGGTGTCCGGAACCGGAGCGAGACCTGGGCGAGCTGTCCGTCGGCGAAGATGTAGTCGATGACGGCGGGGCGGTCCGCGACGACGCCCAGGGCTCGCAGGTCTCCCCACGCGTTGGACGGGAGGGCGCCAGGCGCGACGGCCAGGACCTCCGCTCGCGTCATCCCCCAGCGCGTGTCCTGGAAGCCGTTGACGCTCCGGTACTGCTCCCGTTCGCCCTGCTCGCGCTCGACGTCCGCCAGCCGGATGGCGTCGCGGCGTTCGAGCAGCGCCTGGTGCTTCACGGACGTGCCGCAGGCGGTGGTGACGAGGCACAGCGGAAGCAACAGAGCGGACTTCCAGCGCATGGGCGGCTCCTCTGGCGGCGGGGTGAGGACGTGACGGCCCGCCACCGCCGATATTCAAAGGGGCCTGCACATCTCTGAAAGCATCAGGTCGCCCCGGCCGCGGCTTCCGTCCACTTCCCGCGCCGGGTGGGCTCCTTCAGCGCCCGGGCGAGCGCCGCGAGGAAGCGCCTGCGGGGCCAGTTCTCCGCGCCGAAGCGGGCCAGGTGTTCGGTCTCCACCTGACAGTCGATGAGCTGGAAGCCCCAGCCCTGGAAGCGCTCCGCCGAGGTGACGAAGGCCACCTTGGAGGCGTCCGGGGCCAGCGCGAACATGCTCTCTCCAAAGAAGGCCGCGCCCAGGGACACGCCGTACAGGCCGCCCTTCAGCTCGCCCTGGGCCCACGCCTCCACCGAGTGCGCGAAGCCCGCCTCGTGGAGCGTGACGTAGGCCTCCATCATCTCCTCGGTAATCCAGGTGCCCGCCTGCCCGGGCCGCGGCACCCGGCTGCATTCGGTGATGACGCGCCGGAAGGCCGTGTCGTAGCGCACCTCATAGACGCCGCGCGCCATCGTCTTGCGCAGCGAGCGGCCCGCGTGGAGCGCGTCCGGCGTCAGCACGAAGCGCGGGTCCGGCGAGTGCCAGAGGATGGGGTCCCCCTCGCTGTACCAGGGGAAGATGCCGCGGGCGTACGCGGCCAGCAGTCGCTCCGGACGCAGGTCACCGCCCACGGCGACGACGCCGCTCGTGTCGGCGCGCTCCGGGGGCGGGAAGAGCTCCGGGTGCTCGTCACTCAACAGGTAGATGGGCACGGCGTGCCACTCTACCGGGAGACGTTCAGCTTGACCTCGCCCGTGAGCGAATAGGGCACGCGCAGCAGCGGGCCCGTCACCTCACCCGTCACCCCGTAGGGCAACAGCCCCTTGGAGATGAGCGCCTTCACCTCCGGGCCCCAGGTGTCCTTCGTCACCGCCAGCTCCACCGGGTACACGCCCGTGGCGGACGCGTCCACGGTGTCCGCCCGCGCCAGCGTGCCGCTGTCCAGCGTCTTGCCGGCCACCGACGCGGTCCACGTCAGGCCCTCCAGCCGCAGCGGGAAGGGGTTGGGGTTGCGCACGCCCAGGCGGAGGTTGAGCTGGACCTCCTCATCCGAGTAGCGCGCCCCGTCCAGCTCCGCCACCACCACCGTGGGCAGCCGGGGCATCCGCGCCGCGCGGCTGGCGGCGAAGGGAATCGTCTGCTCCTGGCCCCCGGAGCGCACGACGAGCGTGCCGCGCAGGGCGAGCAGCAGCGTGCCTCCCTGGGCGCTCAGCCGCGCCAGGTCGTCCGCGTTCTTCACGTAGGGCGCGCGCTCCTCGAAGGAGAGGTCCGTGGGCGCGCCGGGCGTCAGCGCCACGTCCAGCTTCGCGGTGCCCGTCTTCACCACCTGGCCGTCGGCGACGAGCTCGTAGTCGGCCCGCTCCACCACCCCCTCCCCGGGGCTGGTCACCTGGGCCTCGTAGCGCAGGAGCGCGTCGGTGAGGCCCTGGGACGCGACGACCGTCCGCTGGGCGGTGAGGACGGCGGGACTGGGAGGCCGGGACAGTC
>NZ_JAAIYB010000112.1 GCF_010894475.1 Myxococcus vastator | reverse complement strand
GAACCTGAAACT
Organism: Myxococcus vastator; assembly: GCF_010894475.1. Classification (GTDB taxonomy): domain Bacteria; phylum Myxococcota; class Myxococcia; order Myxococcales; family Myxococcaceae; genus Myxococcus; species Myxococcus vastator. Next base: position 20,073 of record NZ_JAAIYB010000112.1, on the reverse strand, counting down.
CGCTGATTCGTTTCCAGTGCTGCCGGCTGCGCTTCTCAGCGCGACCTGGCTGGCACCGTCTTAAGAAATTGACTGCGGTTTCCGCAATCTAGCTTCTTCTTGGGCTTGCTATTTGATTTTCAAAGACCGAGTCGCTTGTGATTCCCGCGACTTCTTGCTACCGTTTTCTTCGCTGCCGCCTCGCCGTCTTTTCGTCCGGCGGGGTGTCAGCTTCTATTTCAGTCCGGCGTCTACTGTCAAGCTGCTGTTTTCGCCGTCCTGCTGGCTTCCGGAGTCTTCAGCGCCGCCCAGTGGCTTCCGCTGCTTTCTTCCGGAGGGGCGCGGTTTCTACCGCCTTGCCGCCCTCCCTGTCAACCGCTGCTTTTCGTTACCCCCTCGACGCCTCCGCCCTTTCCGCCGGGCTTCTTCGTCGAGGGCGCGGCTTCTACCACCACCGCGGCTCCTGTCAACCTGCTGCGTTGACCGCCGTCCTCCGTATTTTCGCGGACGAAGGACGTTCACTGGGACACGGCGTGCAGGACCAGGCGCCCGCTCCACAGCTGCAGTGCAGGTCGGCGTGTAGGCGGCGGCCAAAGGGTCAAGCTCAGGAAGAGCACCTGCTGGTGCTGGCCACCGTCGCGGCCCTGCCAAGGCACCGCCAATGGGCACGGACCTCAAGGGGCGAAGAGGAGCCGAGACGCCTGCTGCACCCAGGCTCTCCGTGTGTCGAGCGTGCCGAAGTCGAGCAGGATGAACGGGTCGAACAGCCGGGGCATCATCGACAGCAGGCTCATGGAGGCCCAGACCTGGGTCAGCGCCATCCGCAGCCGGTTCTCCGGCAGGTGCGGCACCCCCGGAGCCAGCCGCCCGGCCAGCTCGGCCAGGAACGCATTGAGGCGCTGGATGGCGGAGCTGTCGTAGCGCTGATGGGCCAGCGCGTCGTGGAAGTGTGCGTGCGCGATGTACGGGTAGCGCAGCGAGTTGCTCATCAAATCCTCGAGCAGCGTCTCGAACGCCTCGCGAATGCCCTGGCCCTCCAGCCGGAGCCGATCAAAGTCCTCCAGGACGTTCCCGAAGGCCTGGTCCAGCGTCTGCTCCAGCGCCAGGGCAACCAGCTTCTCCTTGCTCCGGAAGTAGTAGCTGATGGCCGCGCTGTTCACCTGCGCCTCGCGCGCAATCTCCCGGATGCCCGTCGCATCCAGTCCATCCCGGCCGATGCACACGATGGTCGCCCGGAGAATGCGCTCCCGGGCCTCCTGCTCCTTGGTTCCCATCCCTGCAAGCCCCTGAAACGACGTGAGTCGGTGCTGGCTCTTGACGGGCGCGCGACTTTGAACCTACCGATTCAATCAATTGATTAATCCGGAAGATTGAATCCGATGGTCAAGCCCGAAGGCGAACCTACCGCAGGAAGACCCTCCCGACGAGGCGTGCTGCTGGGCGCGGGGCTGTTTGCTGGTGGCGCGGCGGCGCTGGAACTGCGAAGCGCGCTCCAGGCGCGGCGATCACGTGCTCATGTTCCACGGCCCGGGACCGGGGCGACTGGCGCTCCGACGACGTCTTCGATGTGCTCCGCCTGGATGTCCGGCGCTACCTCCGCTCCCCTGGGGACAGCGGCATGTCCTCGCGATGCTGGGACTCGTCGAACTGCGCGACGGAGAGCCGCCCTTCTATGACACGGGGAGGTTGGGCGGCATGGAGTTGAGCCGGGGATACCTGGAGGGACGCTTCCGCGAGCGTCAGCACCCGGGCGCGCAGGTCGAGTACCGTGCGCCCCGCTTCTGGCGCCTGGGCGGCGCGGCCTTCGTCTCCGCGGCGACGTTGGCACGCAGCCCACGTGACTTCGCTGTTCGCGACATCAAACCCGCGGCTGGCGTGGGCCCGCGCTTCGCACCAATGTCAGACGTACCCGTCAATGTCCGGCTCGATATCGCCAACGGGAACGAATCAGGCTTCTCTCTGAACATGGGCGAAGCCTCCTGATTCAAGCGAGATACGAACGGAACCGCCCGCAAGGCCGTGTAACGTCGCCCGTCATGCTCGGCCTGGGCCCAGGGGGCGCGTCCAGGGCGTGCCGATGCACCTCCATCCGCCCTCGGAGCACACCATGGTCCGCACCAAACGCGTCGCTCGTCATGTCTTCTCCAGGTTGAATCTGGCGCTGCTGCTCACAGGTGCCCTCGCGGGCTGCGGGGGAACCCTGGAGCCGGACCTGTCCGCGCCCGGGCCCGACGGCGCGCTGGACGCCCATGCCCAGGCGCTGACGTATCCCAGCGGCAGCAGCCAGACGGTGGTGTCCCGCCGCGTCGTCTACAAGAACGGCTCGGGTGCTTATCAAGCGGCGGCGGGCTTCGAGCACTTCCGCGCGGCGGGCGCTTTCGACGGCGCGCTCCACAACATCCGCATCGCGGAGGTCGACGCGCCAGGCGTGCGCGAGGCCCTGGTCATCATGTCCGCGGGCCAGAAGATTTCGAGCAGCGGCCACTCCAGCGGTGTCACCGGGCAGTCCTCCCACTGGGATGCGTCCTGTGACAGCGTCTCCTGTCCCAACGTGAGCCTGGACAGCCGTTCGCTGGCCATGAAGCTGCGCGCCCTGGGGTGGTTTCCCAGCGGGAAGACGTACCTGTCCGTCGTCAACGACGCCAACTTCGACCACCTGTTCGACAGCGACACGAAGCAGCGCATCGTGAATGGCTTCTCGAACTGGCTCCAGGCGCAGGTCCGTCCGGAGACGCGCGCCATCTACCTGGCGGGCAGCTCGCGCGGTGGCTGCTTGATGATGCGCATGGCGCAAGCGCTCCGCGCGAACACGGCGCTGGACGGCATCGACATCTACGTTTCGTCGTTCGACGGCGTGTGCCGCAACAGCCAGGGTGAGCTGGGGACCTTCGACAGCAAGATCAACAACCCCGTGCGCCCCTGGGGCACCTTCTATGGCGCGTGGGCCACGAATCTGACGGCCCAGTTCCCTCGCCGGAACAGGCTCCACATCTTCCACGTCGTGGGGGGCCAGGAGGTCGCTCCCGCCACGGGCATCCGCGCCTTCTCCGCCTACGCGGGCAGCACCCCTCCTTCGAAGGGCACGAACCTCGACTGGGGTTGGTACAAGCAGACCTGGGTGAAGTGGAAGCACAAGGAGATTGGCAATCCCTACTCGGACCCCAGCGCGTCGGACCAGGCGCAGGCGGTGGCGGACACTGTCGACGCGCACCTGACGTGGCTCGACGCGCGCCTGCCCTGATGGGGGCACCCTCGCGACTCATGGGAATCCGGGCGGCCGACCTTCCTCGGCCGCCCGCAGTCGCGCGCCGGGGTTGAGCTCAAAGGCGAGCCCGAACTGCCACAGCGCCACGGGCTCCAGGAACAAGATGTTGTAATAGTCCTGCCCCTTCACGTACCGCGCGAAGACGCCGAAGCCCGCGCCCCACCAGGGATAGGCGCCAAATTCAGCCTTCCACGTGGCCCGCTGCGCGGGCGTCTCCCCGAAAGGCTGCGACACGGACACTTCCAACGGAAAGCGGTGGTTGCTCCACGTGCGCTGGGCCGTGACACCCGCCGCCCAGTGCCCATCGCCATACACGACGCGCTGAGAGCGGGTGATGCGGCCAGGGCCAATGGACGTGTTCAGCTCCAAGGCAGCGAATCCGCCGACCAGCCATGCGTTGCGCAGGTCCGGCTCCACGTCGAACGCCAGACGCGCGTGAAGCTCCGTTCGGAAGAGGTTCGTGGTGAAGCTGCCGGACACCTCGTTCAGAGGCAGTTGTCCTTCCGACGGCGTGCACCCGGATTCGCCGCGCGTCTGGTTGCTGTAGAAGCACCCGGACTCCCCATTCGAATAGTGCGCCGCGATGACGTTGAGCGCGAGCGCCAGGCCCCGCACCGCCGCGCCCTCCACCCGAGGCTTCGCCAACGGCCGCAGGTGCGCCACCTGGAGCGTCACCTTCGCGATGAAGGTCGGCGGGATGACCGGGTCGCTCGCCGTGTCCATGATGCGGAGCTGCACGCCCGGGGTGATGATGAGCGAAAGGAAGTACTCGCCGCCGGGCTGGGTGAAGTCACCTTGGTGGAGCTGCGGCAGGAAGAGGTTGGGCGCCACCTGCGCTTCGAAGATGAGCGTCTCGGGCGAGTCGGGCGACCCCTGTCGACGGATGCGGCTGGGCGAGTCGAGGATGTAGCTGCGGTCCAGGAAGAGCGGCACCGGCGCGTCGTATTCCACGCGCCACCCGTCCGCGCGGACGCCCCCCGCCAGCAACACATACGTTGCCCACAGCAATGCGGCCCACCCTCGCGGGACTCCGTCCCCTGCCCTCCACGCCATGGCGCCCCCACGATTCGCGGGGCCGGACCTCAGGCATGTGACCAATGGTTTGTCACCTGTCCTCGCGCCCCATCCACGCGCCCGGCGTCCTCCGCGCGCGTCAGCGGAAGCCCCGTGCACACTTCCCGGCCCGGTGGTGCCAGCGCCACTGCACACTCGCGGACAGCCAGGCGGATGGAACTCAGGTTGACGGGGGCACACGCCAGCCGTCCGCGCGCAGGGCCATGCGCAGCCGAGGCGTGTCCCGCGCGCGGTCCCAGGCTCCACGGTCCCAGGGCAGCACCTGGTCCAGAATGGCGCGGTGGACCTGTCATAGGGGCCCCGGAGAGATTCTGACAGGGAGAATTCAGACCTGGCCAGATGGGACCTCTCATTGGGGGACTGACGCGGTCGCGATATGACGCCACGCCATGAACCCGCTCCGTCTCTCCCTGCTCCTGGGGCTCGTGTCCTGTCTGTCGCTGGGGTCCCCTCCAGCGGAAGCGCAGTCCCCCCAGGCGAGGCCCCGCGCCCGCGACCTGGGCATCACCTTCGGCGGACAGTCGGGCCCGAACAACGCCATCACCGACGTGGCCGGCGTGACGGTGGGCCATACGACGTTGATTTCGGGCGACACTCGAGGCCCTCCGGGCAAGGGGGCGGTGCGCACCGGCGTCACCGCCGTGCTGCCCCGAGGCAAGGACGGCGTGTCCGAGGAGGTCTTCGCCGCCATCTACTCCCTCAACGGCAACGGCGAGATGACGGGCTCCCACTGGCTCACCGAGTCCGGCCAGCTCGCCGGCCCCGTCATGCTCACCAATACCAATGACGTGGGCACCGTCCGCGACTCCGTCATCTCCTGGGCGATGAAGCGAGGGCTGGAGTGGGAGCTGGGGCTGCCCGTCGTCGCGGAGACGTGGGATGGCCTGCTGAATGACGTCTATGGCTTTCACGTGAAGGCGGCGCACGCCCACCGCGCGCTCGATAGCGCCAAGGGCGGTCCCGTCGCGGAGGGCTCGGTGGGCGGCGGCACGGGGATGGTGTGCCACAGCTTCAAGGCCGGCATCGGCACGGCGTCGCGCAAGCTGCCCGCATCGGAGGGTGGCTACACCGTGGGCGTGCTGTTGCAGTGCAACTACGGCGCGCGCCACCTCTTCACCGTGGAGGGCGTGCCCGTAGGCGAGGAGATCAGCGACCTGCGCCCCTGCTACACCGGGCCCAAGAAGCCGAGCCCCGGAATGTTCAAGGCGTTGCCGGCCTGCGCAACGTCGCGCGGCGACACCCAGCCCCGCACGCCCGAGGGCGCCGGCTCCATCATCGTGGTGGTGGCGACGGACGCGCCGCTGCTGCCACATCAACTGGAGCGGCTGGCGAAGCGGGTGCCGCTGGGCATCGGGAAGATGGGGGGCCTGGGCGCGAACTCCTCCGGCGACATCTTCCTGGCCTTCTCCACGCAGCGGCTGAAGCCTCCCGCGGGAACGGCCGTGTCCAGCGTCTCGGCGCTCGACAACGAGCGATTGACGCCGCTCTTCGAGGCCACCATCCAGGCCACGCAGGAGGCCATCCTCAACTCGATGCTGGCCTCCGATACGATGACGGGCGCGGAGGGCAGCCGCGCCTTCGGCCTGCCTCAGGACCGGCTCATCCAGGCGATGAAGAAGTATGGCCGGCTGACGACACCCGCGCCCGCGCCGTGACGCCGAGCGCGCTTCAAGACGCGCGCTGAGGCTCGGGCGCGGCGGCCCCACGCTGCCGCGCCGCCACCCACGCCTGGACCCGCGTCTCCAGGATGTCCAGCGGCAGGGCGCCGTCGAGAAGCACGACGTCGTGGAACTCTCGCACGTCGAAGCGCGGGCCCAGCACCTGCTCCGCGCGCGTGCGCAGGTCGCGAATCTTGAGCTGCCCCACCTTGTACGCCAGCGCCTGCCCCGGCCAGGCGATGTAGCGGTCAACCTCGTTGGTGGTGTCGAGCTCCTGGCGCGGCGAGTTCTCCATGAAGAAGTCGAGTGCCTGCTGCCGCGTCCACTTCTTCACGTGCATGCCGGTGTCGACGACGAGCCGCACCGCGCGCCACATGTCGTAGGCCAGCTGGCCGAACGTGTCGTACGGGCTGGCGTACAGGCCCAGCTCGTCACCCAGCGTCTCGCAGTAGAGCGCCCAGCCTTCGCCGTAGGCCACGTAGTAGCCGTAGCGACGGAACTCGGGCAGGCCGGGCTGCTCGGCGGCCAGGGACAATTGGAGGTGATGGCCGGGCACCGCCTCGTGCAACGTGAGCGGCACCATCTCCCACAGAGGGCGCGTCTCCGGCCGGTACAGGTTCACCAGGTACGTGCCCGGCCGCGAGCCGTCCGGCGCGCCAGCGCAATAGAAGCCGGTGGTCGCGTCCGGGGCCGTGGCCTCCGGCGTCGGCTCCACGCCGTAGGGCAGCCGGGGCAGCGTCTTGAACAGCCGCACCAGCAGCGGGTCGATGCGCTTGGACAAGGCCCGGTAGCGCATCAGCAGCTCTTCCCCGTCCCGCGCATAGAAGCGCGCATCCGTCCGCAGGAAGTGGAAGAACTCCGCCAGCGTGCCCTCGAAGCCCGTCCGGGCCTTCACCGCCTCCATCTCCGCGCGCAGGCGCTGGACCTCGGCCAGGCCGAGCGCGTGAATCTCCTCCGCACCCAGGCCCGTGGTGGTGAACTTGCGCGCGAGGAAGTCATACAGCGCCTCGCCGTCGGGGAGCTGCCAGATGCCCACCGCCTCCGTGCCCTTCGGGACGTACTCCTCCGTGAGGAACTGGTGGAAGCGCTTCAGCGCGGGGAGCACGCCCTGCGCAATCGCCGCGCGGCCCGCCGTGGACAGGCGTTGCTGCTCCGCGGAGGCGATGCCCTTGGGGAAGCGGCGGAACGGCGCGAAGAAGCCGCTGGCCGCCGGGTCCGCCACGAGCTGCTTCGCCACCTGCGGCGGAATCCGTTGGAGGACGACCTGGGGGTGGACGCGCTTCTCACGCAGCCCCTCGCGCAGCAGCGCCAGTACCTGGTCCACATACGCGCCGAAGCCCTGGAGCCGCGCCACCCAGTCCTCGTAGTCCTTCACCGTCTCGAAGCGCAGGCTGTCCGCGAGCTGGTAGGCCGTCTGCACCCCCGGCGGCTGCTTGATGCCCTCCGGGATGCCACCCATGTGGTTCACCGGCATCAGGTACGTCTTGAAGCGGTGCTCCTCCACCCACGTCTCGTAGTCACGGCGGAACAAGTCGTAGTTGAGCTGGTCCGCGGCGGAGAGCGCCTCGCGGTCCATCTTCTTCAGCTCCGCGAGCACCTGGAGGCTGTGCTGGTGGTCCGCCTCGATGGCCAGGAGGCGCAGGTCATCCCAGCGGTCGTTCCAGCGCCGGTCACCCCGCACGGACGCGTAGGTCGGGCTGTGCTCCAGCTGGTACTGCCACTCCTGCTGGATGAGCGCCTGCAGCGCGGCGGCCTTGGGCCGGGCGTCGGCGGATTCGGGAAGCATGGTGAGGAACCCCACTGCGAAGAGAAGGACCGCGCGCGTCACGAGAAGAGTTCGAGCAGGTCCTCCCGGGTGATGGCCGTCGCGGCGGAGGCCTCGCTCAGGGCCGCCTCGAAGATGGCCCGCTTCTTCTCCTTGAGTCCCAGGATGCGCTCCTCCACGGTGCCCTGGGACACCAGCCGGTACACCATCACCGTGCGCTCCTGGCCAATGCGGTGGGCGCGGTCCGCGGCCTGCGCCTCCGCCGCCGGGTTCCACCACGGGTCCACGAGGAAGACATGGTCCGCCGCCGTGAGGTTGAGGCCCGTGCCGCCCGCCTTGAGGGACATGAGCAGCACCGGCTCCCCTTCCGTGGACTGGAAGCGCTCGGTGACCTCGCCGCGGTTGGCCGTGGTGCCGTCCAGCCGGCCGAAGCCGATGCCCGCCGCCTTCAGGCGCGGCTCGATGAGGTCCAGCAGCGACGTCCACTGCGAGAAGACGAGCGCCTTGTGGCCTTCCGAGACGGCCGTCTCCAGCGCGTCCACCAGCGTCTCCACCTTGGACGACGTGTGGGCCCGCTGGCCCGGGACGAGCGCGGGGTGACACGCCGCCTGACGCAGCCGCAGCAGGGCCTCCAGCGCCTTGAGCACGCTGCCGCCCTCATTCAACAGGGCCACCACTTCCTTGCGCGTGGCCGCCATCACCGCGTCGTAGACGGAGCGCTCGCGCTCATCCATCTGCACGTGCATCACGGACTCGATGCGCGGCGGCAGCTCGGGCGCCACGTCCCGCTTCAGGCGCCGGAGCACGAAGGGACGGATGCGGCGCCGCAGCCCCTCGGCCGCTCCCTGCCGGCCCTCGGAGATGGGCCGGGCAATCGTGTCCTCGAAGTGCTTGCGCCCCCCGAGCAGGCCCGGGTTGGTGAAGTGCATGAGGCTCCATAGCTCCTCCAGCCGGTTCTCCAGCGGCGTGCCGCTGAGCGCGAGCCGGAAGTTCGCCTTGAGCCCGAAGGCCGCGCGCGCCACCTGGCTGTCCGGATTCTTGATGGCCTGCGCTTCGTCCAGCACCAGCGAGTCCCACGTCTTCGCGCCGAGCACCGCCGCGTCCAGGCGCATGATGGCGTAGGTGGTGAGCGTCACGTCGGCGGACGGCTCCAGCGCGCGGCCGGGCCCGTGGTACACGCACACCTTCAGCGACGGGCGGAAGCGCTTCAGCTCCGCGGCCCAGTTGGGCAGCACGCTGGTGGGGCACACCACGAGCGACCCGGGCCCCAGGGCGCAAATCGTCTGGAGCGTCTTACCCAGGCCCATGTCGTCCGCCAGGATGCCGCCCAGCCCCGCGCCGCGCAGGAAGCCCAGCCAGCTGACGCCCTGGAGCTGGTACTGGCGCAGCGTGGCGTTGAGCTCCGCGGGCAGCTCGGGCGGGGGCAGCTTCTCGAAGCCGGAGATGAGCGGCGCCAGCCGGTCCAGGCCCGGCGGAGGCGGCTGCTCCAGTGTCTCGCACAGCGCGGTGAGCTCCGGCAGCGCGTGGTTGGCGACCTTCCCATCCTCCTGCCGCGCGTTGAGCAGGTCCGCCACGCGCTGACCGTGCTTGTCCAGCCAGGCCCGGGGCAGCGGCGCCCAGCCACCACCGTCCAGCGGAACCAGCCCCAGCCCCTCTGTCCACGCCCGGATGACGGCGGCGGCGTCCACGGCCTTGACCTCGCCCCGGGCGCCCTCCACCTGGAAGGAGAGCTGGAAGCGCACGTCGGGGACGCCCTGCCCCGTGACGCTGGACTCCAGGTGGAGGGACGGGCGCAGCTTGACGTCGGGGCTCACCAGCCCCGCCGCGTCACCGGCGAGGTCGCCGCGCCAACGCCGCAGCTTGTCCGCCCAGCGCACCATCTCCGAGCCCTGCACCGTCAGCCGGCGGCCGGGCACCAGGTTCAGCTCGTCGCGAAGCTGGTGGATGAGGCGCTGCTCGGCGGCCTCGTCGCGCAGCGGCACCGCGCCGCGCAGGTACACCATGCGCCCGTTGTCGATGCGCACCACCGGCGGCGCGCCGTAGACGAGCGTGGGCAGCACGGACAAGCCGGCGTCGAGCTGGTTCAGCTCCAGCAGAATGCGCGGCTTCAGCTCGCGGTCCAGGCGCGGCAGCCGCTTGCTGCGGACCTCCACCGGCAGGCGGCGCCCCAGCTCGGGCATGATCTTGGAGGTCAGGTCCCCCAGATGGTCCGCCGAGTACGTGCGGACGATGGGCAGGTGCTGCAGCCAGGGGCCGGACATGGACGTCTCGCCCAGGCGGACCAGCGCGTCACTCGCGAGCGCCACCCCGGGGCTGACCACCTCCTGGATGCGCGAATCCCGGGTCACCGTCACCACAATCTGGCCGCCGCGGTCCTCCACCACCGCGCGCGGCAGCACCTGCTCGTAGGACACCGCCACCGGGCGCCCGTCGAGCAGCACGTTGCGCGCCGACTCCAGCACCTTGAGCACCGCGTCCAGCGTCTCCGGCGCCAGGGTGCCGCGCGTGCGCCGCTGCTCCAGGATGCGGTCGGCCAGCAGGTCCGCGTTCTCCACCTGGAGCTTCGCGGCCTCCGCGGGCCGGGCCATCAGCGACGTCAGGCTGCCCTCCAGCGGCGTCTCCGTGCCGTCCACCTGGACGATGGAGCGGCGAAGCTCCAGGCCGCCGTCCTCGCGGGTGAAGTGGTAGACGACGCGGGCCCAGCGGGTGGCCGCCGTCTCCAGGGGCGCGTCCTGCTTCTCCGCCTGCTGGATGGAGATGGCCGCCGCCACCACGTGCTCGCAGGGGTCCACCAGGCTGGGGCAGTCACACTCCCAGGCGTCGTCGTTCGGGTACAGGACCACCGTGAGGGCGACCGGGCGCCCCTTGGCGCGCACCCTCAGCTCCAACTCACCCCCTTTCTGGGACTGGAGCACCACGGCTCCGGAGCGGGCGAGGTTCACCCCGTTGGACCAGATTCCCGGCTTGGCTTCCTTCCGGACGGTTTCGAGCAGTTGGGCGGTAGCGGACATGGGGCGCTGTTTCCCTACGCCCCGAGCATGCGGCGCGCAACGTCCATGAGCGCGCACCGTCGCGTGGCAGGCGGGTCTGGACGTGGAGCCCTGCCTGGGAAAACTTCAACATCAGCGGCCCGCGCCAATCACTCCCACCTCCCCATATGTATTACATTCCACGCGCACATGGGCACCCAGCATTGACATGCAAAGATGAAATGACTTAGCTGTATTGCAGTCGTCTCCCTGATACGCCAACGAAGCCAGCTCACCGGGCCTTGCCCAGGAAACGAGAGGACGCGTGGAAATCACGCAGAGGCAGGACGAGGCGACGCCGGGAGCCCCCCTCCCGTCGAGGCTCGCACGCTGGGCACGGGCCACTACACTCACCGAGCGGGCTGAACTCACGCTCAAAACCAACACGACGCAACACGACACATCCGCCGCGGCGCGCAAGCGATTGGATGCATGGCGTCAGCAGGAGCCCTTCGGACAGGCGGACTGGTGGCAGCGCAGATTGCAATCCTCGGGGCTGAGCGAGGCGGAGCTGCTCACACTGCTGGAGGTGCCCACCGAGGCGCCTTGGGCCACGCCTGCTGAAGTCCCCGGCTGGGTGCGGATGCTGGAGCGCGCCTACGCGGAGCCCTCGCACGCGCCCGTCCGCTGGCCCGAGCGCACGGAGGGCCCGGACCGCTCGGCCTTCCTTCCCCTGGTGGAGCCGCTGGTGTCGCGCGCCGTGACGCAGCTCACCGCCGCGCTGGCGCCCCTGAAGCACGCCGCGGCTGGGCTCGACCTGGAGCCGGGCGTCGTCGTCTCCACGATGCTGGGCCACCTGCCCCAGGTGCTGGCACCGGTGCTGGGCCGCGCCATGGTGGTGGAGCTGCACGCCGCGCAGTTGGAGGAGCTGCTCGCCGGAGACACCCCGGAGGCGCGCTTCCACGACTTCACGAAGCGGCTGCGCCAGCCGCAGGTCGCCCTGGACATCCTGGAGCGTTACCCGGTGCTGGCCCGCTGCGTCGTCCTGCGCATCGCGGAGTGGGAGGCCAACTGCCTGGGGCTGATGAAGCGGCTGACGCGGGACGCGCCCCTGCTCTGGCAGCGGTTCAACGGGGGCCCGTCTCCCGGCGCGCTGGTGGAGGCACTCGGCGGCCTCTCCGACCCGCACCGGGGCGGTCAGGGCGTCTTCATCCTCCGCTTCGAGTCCGGGCTGCGGCTTGTCTACAAGCCGCGCTCGCTGGGCGCAGAGGCCGGGCTCCAGCAGCTCCTCACGTGGCTCAACGCGCGCGGCGCCACGCCTGTCATGAAAGGCGCGGAGGCGCTGGACCGGGGCGAGTACGGGTGGATGGAGTACGTGGCCCCCGCGCCGTGCGCGTCGACGGAGGAGGTTCGGCGCTTCTATGAACGCCAGGGCGCCTACGTCGCACTGATGCACGCGCTGGACGGCACGGACCTGCACTTCGAGAACCTCATCGCCGCGGGTGAGCACCCGGTGCTGGTGGACGTGGAGACGCTCTTCCACCCGCTGTCGGGCGCGCGCACGCTCCGAGACGCCGAGCACGCGGTGGAGGCGCCGCCGGTGTCGGTGCTCCGCAGCGGACTGCTGCCGCAGCAGTTCTGGGGCACGCGCACGAAGGCCGGTGTGGACCTGAGCGGATTGGGCGCGCGGGCAGGTCAGCTCACGCCGCAGGCCTACCTGATGACGGCGGAGCGAGGAACGGACCGGATGCGCTTCGAGCGGCGGCCAGTGGCGCTGCCCGGGTCCAACAACCTGCCGCGCCTGGAGGGTGAGGCCGCGCCCGTGCTGGCCTACCGCGACGCACTGGCCGACGGGTTCACCCGCATGTACGGCCTGCTGCTGGAGCACCGCGGGGCGCTGCTCGCCGAGGATGGGCCGCTGGCCGCCTTCGCGCACGTGCCCATGCGCGTCCTCTTCCGCAACACGGCAGTGTATGGCGCGCTCCTTCACGAGAGCTACCACCCGCACGCGCTGGCGGACGGGCTCGAGCGCCAGCGCTTCTTCGACCACCTGTGGCGCGCCGTGGTGCCTGTCCCGGACTTCGCGGCGCTCGTGCCCCTGGAGACGGAGCAACTGGAGCGGGGAGACCTGCCGTACTTCACCGCGCGCGTCGACTCGAAGGACCTGGAGGCGGGCTCGGGCCAGCGCCTGCCGGACTTCTTCCAGGAGACGGGCATGGCGCGCGTGCGCCGCCGGCTGGAGGGCCTGTCGCCCGAGGACCAGGCGCGGCAGCGCTGGGTGCTGGAGCGCTCGCTGGATGTCCTGCTGCTGAGCTCGCGGACGGTGGCGCGGCCGAGCTATCCCTTCCGGGAGCACACCCCGCCGGGCCTCCGCGATGCGCTGCTCGCGGAAGCACGGCGCGCGGGCGAGCGGCTGCTGCCGTTGGCGTTCGAGCGCCGTGAGGAAGCGCATTGGCTCGGCCTGGATGCGGGAGACGGCGGCTGGAGGCTCGGGTCACCCGGGCCGGATGTGTTCCAGGGCCGCGCGGGCATCGCGCTCGCGCTGGGCTACCTGGGGGACATCACGGGAGACGCGCGCTTCACGCGGCTGGCGCGGGCCACGCTGCGCACCCAGGCGCGCCTCCTGGCGGAGGAGCCCGCCAGCGTGGTGGGGCTGGGCATCCTCAACGGCTGGGGCGGCATCCTCTACGCGCTGACGCACCTGGGCGTGCTGTGGAAGGACGACGCGCTCCTGGACGAGGCCGCCGGGTACGTGCGGCGGCTGCGGCCCCTGGTGGAGAAGGACACGGTGCTGGACGTGGGCGCGGGCGCCGCGGGCTGCCTCCTGGCGCTGCTGGTGCTCGGAGAGCACCGCCCGTCAGACACGCTGTGGGCCACGGCGGACGCCTGTGGCCAGCGGCTGCTGGAGACAGCCGCCCCCCAGGACCGAGGCGCAGCCTGGATTTGCGAGGCCGCAGGAAACCGCTACCTCGCGGGCATGGCACACGGAGCCGCCGGCATCAGCCTGGCCCTGCTGCGGCTGTTCGCGCGCACGGGCGATGCGCGCCTGCGTGACGCCGCGATCGCGGGCATGGAGTACGAGCGCGGGCTCTACACGCCCGAGGAGCGCAACTGGCCCGACCTGCGCGTGGGCGCGAAGGAGCTGGCGGCGGCCGCGGAGGGGACCGAGCACTTCCTCTGGGCGTGGTGTACTGGCGCCCCCGGCATCGGACTGGCGCGGCTGTCCGGCCTCCCCTTCGTGGACGACACCGCGGTGCGCGAGGAGCTTGCCATCGCGCTGGACTCCACGCTGGCGAGGGGCTTCGGCCGCAACCACGGCCTGTGTCACGGTGACCTGGGTAACGCGGACTTCCTGTTGGAAGCGGCGGCCACGCTCGGGGACTCGGAGCTCCAGGAGCGCACGAACGCGGTGGCGGGCGGCATCCTGCGTGGCATCTCCGAGCACGGCTACCTCTTCGGCCTGCAGGGCAGCACGGAGACGCCGGGCATGATGGTGGGCCTGGCGGGCATCGCCTACGGACTGGCGCGGCTGGCCATGCCGGAGCGCTTGCCCTCGCTGCTGGCTGTCGCGCCTCCACGAATCGTCCGAGGTGAAGGGCTGGGCACCTCGGATGGCCGTCCCTCCAGCCGTGTCCAGGAGCAGTCATGAGCCAGAAGAAGGAACACATCCTCCGCGCTTGGCGTGACCCCGAGTACTTCAACAGCCTGACGTCGGAGGAGCGCGCGTCCCTGCCCGCCAACCCCGCCGCCGAGCTGGAGTTGGGGGACGACCTCCTGGAGGTCATCACCGGCGGCGACTTCTGCCTGCCCGGCCAGACCAGCCCCTACTGCACGCCGTGCCCGCCGTACCACTGCTACTGAGCGGCGAGCAGTTCGGCAGCGACTCCTGCACGCCGTGCCTGCCCTCCGTCCGCATGTAGCGAAGAAGCCATCGGGGGACTGGCTCAGTCCCGGGCCAGTCCCCCACCCCATGCGCTAACGTCCCGCCACGATGCAGCCACCCACCGACGGCCGCCCCTCCATCTTCCGCAAGGAAGCCCTGGCGCACTACCAGCGCGTCGTGCAGGACGATGGCGATTTGCTGCGCATCGGTGGCCGGTGGACGCGGTGGACCTTCGCGCTCCTGTTCGTCTTCGGCCTCGCGCTGGCGCTCGGTGTCCTGGCGTGGCCGGCGCTCATCGCCCCGGAAGGGAACGTGCCGCCATGACGGCCGAGGCGCCGCGGCAACCCCTGCGCCGGTGGAGGCTCGGCCTGCGCAAGCGCGTGCCCGAAGTGCGGCAGATGACGATGACGGACTGTGGCGCCGCCTGTCTGGCCATGGTGCTGGCCTACCACGGCCGCCACATGGGCCTGGACTCGGTGCGCGAGGTGACAGGCCCCGGACGTGACGGCGCCAGCGCGAAGGCGCTGAAGGCCGCCGCCCAGAAGCTGGGCCTGCGCGTGCGCGCCATCTCCGTGGACCTGGACCGCCTGCCCTTCCTGCCTCCGGCCACCATCCTCCACTGGCGCTTCACGCACTACGTTGTCTTCGAGCGACTGGGCCGCGGCTGGGTCGAGGTGGTGGACCCCGACCAGGGCCGCCGCCGCGTCTCCCTGGAGCAGTTCAGCCAGTGCTTCACCGGCGTGGCGCTGCTGCTGGAGCCGTCCGAGGACTTCCAGCCGGGCCACTCGAGGCGCGGACCCTACCGCTACCTGGTGCCCCTGGTGAAGCGGCAGGCCGGGACGCTGGTGAAGGTGCTCGCGCTGTCCGCCGTGCTCCAGGTGCTGACGCTGGCGGTGCCGCTGCTCACCGGCATGGTGGTGGACCGCGTGGTGCCCCGGCAGGACTACTCGCTGATGGGGGTGCTGTCCGCGGCGCTCGCGGGCGTGCTGCTCTTCGAGCTGCTCACGTCGGTGGTGCGCGGCCAGCTCCTGGTGGAGCTGCGCACGCGGCTGGACTCGCAGATGACGCAGGGGCTCCTGGACCACCTGGTGAGCCTGGCCTACCCCTTCTTCCAGCTCCGGCCCGCGGGCGATTTGCTGACGCGGCTGGGCTCGCAGCAGGCCATCCGCGAGCTGCTCTCCACCGGCCTCTTGTCCAGCGCGCTCGACGGGGCGCTGGTGCTCCTCTACCTGGGCCTGCTGCTGGTGGCGGACGCGTCGCTGGGCCTGCTGGTGGTGGGCCTGGGCCTGTTGCAGGTGCTGGTGTTCGCGCTGCCCCGGGCCCGCCAGCGCAGCCACCTGTCGCGCAGCCTGGACATGGGCGTGCGCAGCCAGAGCTACCTGATGGCCATGCTGTCCGGCATGCAGACGCTCAAGGCCTTCGGCGTGGAGGGCCGCATGGTGGGCAGCTACGCCAACCTCTACGTGGACCTGCTCAACGTGGAGCTGGAGCGCGGCCGGCTCTCCGCCTGGCTGGACGCGCTGACGGGCACGCTGCGCCGCGTGTCCCCGCTGGTGCTGCTGTCCGTGGGTGCGTGGCGCGTGCTGGACGGCGCGATGTCCCTGGGACAGATGCTGAGCATCAACGCGCTGGCCACCGCGCTGCTGGTGCCCCTGTCCAACCTGCTGGGCACCGGCGGACAGCTCCAGTTCCTGAGCACCTACCTGGAGCGCATCAACGACGTGTTGGACACGCCGCCGGAGCGCGACGCGGCGCACCAGGGACGCGCGCCCACGCTGCGCGGCGCCGTCACCCTGGAGGACGTGCGCTTCCGCTACAACCCCCACTCCGCCTGGGTGGTGCAGGGCGTGTCGGTCAGCGTGGAGCCGGGGCAGATGGTGGCGCTCGTCGGCCGCTCGGGCGCGGGCAAGAGCACCCTGGCGCACCTGCTGCTGGGGCTCTACCTGCCCACCTCCGGACACGTCCGGTATGACGGCGCGGAGCTGGGCGAGCTGGACCTGCGCGCGGTGCGCAGCCAGCTGGGCGTGGTGCTGCAGGACGCCTCGTTCTTCAACGCGTCGCTGCGGGAGAACATCACCCTGAGCGATCCGGACCTGGACATGGACCGTGTCGTGGAGGCCGCGAAGCGAGCCCACATCCACGACGACATCATGGCCATGCCCATGCAGTACGACACGCCGCTGACGGACCGGGGCCTCTCCATGTCCGGCGGCCAGCGGCAGCGGCTGGCCCTGGCCCGCGCCCTGGTGCGCAGGCCCGCCATCCTCCTGCTGGATGAAGCCACCAGCGCCCTGGACGCCACCACCGAGGCGAACGTGCAGCAGGCGCTGGCGTCCTTGAAGTGCACGCGCGTCGTCATCGCCCACCGGCTCAGCACGGTGCGCAACGCCGACACCATCCTCGTCATGGAGGCCGGCCAGGTGGTGGAGGTGGGCCGGCACCAGGAGCTGCTGGAGCGCCAGGGCACCTACGCGTCCCTGGTGAATGCCCAACGGGAGGAGCGCACCCAGGCGACGGGCTGAGGCGCCTGGAGTACGACCTGGGATTCATGAATATCCTGCTTCCCGCGCCCGGTCCGCCGCATCTCCACGGGCGCCTGCGAGGGACTCATGAACCTGGATGACTACAGCCGCTTTGACGCAGTGGGATTGGCGGAGCTGGTACGTCGGAAGGAGGTCGCCCCCGAGGAGCTGCTCCGGGTGGCGGTGGAGGCCATCCACCGCGTCAACCCGGCGCTGAACGCCGTCATCGACGTGCGAGAGGGCGAGGCGAGCGACGCGCTGAAGCAAGACCTCCCCGACGGCCCCTTCCGGGGCGTGCCCTTCCTCATCAAGGACATTGGCGTGCACGCCGCGGGGGTGCCCACCGACATGGGCAGCCGGATGGCCCAGGGGACGGTGTTCCCCCATGACAGCGCGTTGATGGCGCGCTACCGGCGCGCGGGCCTGGTGCTGCTGGGCCGGACGAACGCGCCGGAGCTCGGCAACAACGCCACCACGGAGCCGGTGCTGCACGGGCCCACGCGCAATCCGTGGGACGTGAAGCGCAGTCCGGGCGGCTCCAGCGGCGGCTCGGCGGCGGCGGTGGCGGCGGGCATCGTCCCGGTGGCCCACGGCAACGACGGCGGAGGCTCGCTGCGCATCCCCGCGTCGCTGTGCGGCGTCTTCGGGCTGAAGCCCACGCGGGGCCGCAACTCACTGGGGCCGGACGCGGGTGACTTCATCTTCGGCATGGGCATCGAGCATGTGCTGTCCCGCAGCGTGCGCGACAGCGCGGCCATGCTGGACGCCACCCAGGGCCCGGAGGCAGGCGACCCGTACTTCGCGCCGCCGCCGCGGGGGCCCTACCTGGAGGAAGTGGGCCGCGCGCCGGGCAGGCTGCGCATCGCGCTGATGACGGAGGCCCCCATGGGCGCTCCGGTGAGCGCCGATTGTGTGGAGGCCGCTCGAGCGGCGGCGAAGCTGTGTACGGAGCTGGGCCACGACGTCGTCGAAGCCGCGCCCGAGCACGACGGCCAGCTGCTGCACGAGGCCGTCTCCACCGTCTGGTCAGCGACCATGGCGTCCCTGGTGGGCATGCTGAGCCAGGTCTCCGGGCGCGACGCGGGACCGGAGCTGCTCGAGGCCACCACCTGGGCGGTGGTGCGCCATGGCCGAGAGCTGAAGGCCACGGACCTGCAGCGGGCGCTCGGCGTGTTCAACTTCGTGTCGCGGCAGGTGGGCGCCTTCTTCCAGCAGTACGACGTGCTGCTGTCCCCCACGGTGGCGGCGCCGCCCTTCCCGCTGGGACTGCTGGACGCCAACGCGCCCCGGACGGCCCGCGAGTGGTACGACCACGCGTTCGGCCACTGCCCCTTCACCGCGCTGTTCAACGTCACCGGGCAGCCGGCCATGTCCGTGCCGCTGCACTGGAGCGCGGAGGGCCTGCCCATCGGCGTCCAGTTCGCTGGCCGGTACGCCGACGAGGCCACGCTGTTCCAACTCGCGGGCCAGCTCGAGCAGGCGCGGCCCTGGGCCCAGCGGCGGCCACCGGTGCATGTCACCCGGTCCGCGTAGCCGCCGTGAGACGCGCGGTGGGCCCTCGAAGCGCGAAGGCCCACCGCGAAGCAGCCGGCTCAGTCGTAGCGGCTGGTGAGCTTCAGTGTCCACGAGCGCAGCGTGCCGCTGCCCACGCCAGACGGGTTGGCGACGTGCAGCTTCCAGCGGCCGTTGATGCTGCCGTCACGCGGAATGCCCCGCGTCACGACGATGCGCGAGGGCGGCGTGCCCTCGTTCGGGCCGTCCCACAGCAGGGCCGTCTCGCCACCCGGGTCCTCCAGCGTCAGCACCAGCCGGTGCGGCGCGGTGTGGACGATGTCCAGCTCCACGTTGATGTCCATGGGCACCGTGGCCAGCCCCACCACGACGAGCGGCGCCGTCACCAGCGGGTTCGTCGACTGGAGCCGCAGGTCGGAGTACTCGATGAAGGAGGCGCCCATCCACGCCGGGGCGCAGTAGCCCTCCACCCAGCCCGACGCCAGGCCGATGCAGATGAGCTGCTCCGACGGGCACGCCACGAAGCGGGAGCACATGTCCCCGTTGCCCGCGACGTACGAGGCGTCCACGCAGCGCCCATAGGGGCTGGAGCCGTCACCGGGGCGGCCCTCGCAGACGAGCCCGGGCTGACAGATGCCAGGGCCCGTGCACGGGTCACCTTCGGCCGCCTGCTGCGTGTGGGCCTTGAGCTGCCCCATCGTGACGGCGTTCACGTTCGCCAGCCGCGACAGCTGCACCATGTGGGCGATGGGGCGCGCCGCGACGAGGCTCTGCACCGCCGCCGCGGGGATGCCGAAGACAGTCTGCAGATTCGACGCGCTCTGCGTGTTCGCCGCGTGGATGGCGCGGCGGGCCTCCGCCAGGTTGAAGGCCACGCCGTGGAAGGTCCCCACGTGCCCGTCGACCGGCAGCTCCACGCGGCCCGTGCCCTTGGCGTACGCCTCCAGCGCCGCGAGCGCCGCGGGGCCCACCTGCGGCACCGCGTCCACCTGCTCGATGCTCACGAAGCGGCGGTCATCGCCCGTGTGGAGCACGCCGTCCGGCCCCTCGCGGTAGTCCATCAGCGCCTGCGCCGCCAGGGCGTTCAGCGGCACCTCCAGGTCCAGCACCGTGAAGGAGATGGAGTAGTCGTTGAGGAAGGACAGCACGCCCTCCGCAGCGGGCGTCCCCGTGGCCAGCGCCTGCGCCTGCGTTCCGAGCACCACCGCCTCGTGCTCGGCGTCCATGGACGTCGGAGCGCCACAGCTGAACAGCGCGGGGAGAACCGTGGATAGCGAAAGAAACAAGGGAAGTTTGAGTTTCATGCGCACCGTGTAGCGCAAGACTTGTCCGGCGCACAGGACGTCACCCGTGCGTGACGCAATCCAACCGAAGCCGTGGGGAATAGGCCCACCTCCGTGGCAGTCTTGCGCGCCATGCGAATCCCCCACGCGCTGTCCCTGGGCG